>CANGXP010000007.1 GCA_947457935.1 Alphaproteobacteria bacterium
CAGTGTCTTGCGGCTAATGCTAAATATCTCGCATGCCTTAGACTGCAACCCACCATCTTGAACGTATTTTACTGCTCGTTCCCGCAGATCTATGCTGTAGCTCATGAAACCATTATAACATGAGTAATTTTGTTTTGGAAGGACTATAGTAGGATGGTTCGTTGGGAGTGTCAAATTCATGAAGAGCACCAACAAATTCTTTTGTGTCAAAACTTCGCCATTTCGCAATCAAGTCTCTAGCGTTTACTCTTTGTATATTTTCATCAAAAAAATCTTGAATCGGAAGGGATGCTTCTGATTCTTGGCAATATTTGAGTATAACGCGGTCAGCAAAAACAATCTTATTATCCATATAATCAACAGTCTTCGCAAATCTAATATTAGAGCGTTCTTGACTGAGAAGATATGATAAACGTATGCTTTGTATCTCACAATTTAGCGCACTTATGAGTTCTGTCTCTGGTACTTCTGCACCATAACTAAGACGAGGTTTTGAAGGCTCACCGTTTAGTTTGATATGGGACGGGCAACGCATTCTAATCTTTTGAGATTCTTCGTCAAAATGGATGTCTTCTAAAATCCCCGTTTCAGAAAAAGTGGTCTGTAATGCGGAAACAATCATTTCGTTATTTTCAATCCAGCTCATAAAATAATCTCCAAAATATCTGTGCCATTAGGAAGTATAATTCTCATAAAACTTTTAAAACTTCATCTACAGTCATTTTTTGCAGTTCTGGGACACGCAGAATCGTCACCGCCTGTCCCCGTTGTCCACAGCGTTTGGGGTCAGACGCATTGCCATACAGCACAATACTTTTGCAGCCAGCAATGGCGATAACATGCATCGGGCCCGTATCATTGCCCACGGCAACAACAGCACCTTTTGCGAGAGAAGCTATATCAACGAAATCGGTTTGATTTGTAAAATTTTTCACGCGTGGCTCAAGGGCAGCAATCGCATCGGTTTGCGTGGCATCAGCCGAGGTGCCCAGCAACACAGGCAGAATCCCTTGCTCTAACAGATGCTTGGCAAGAGCGGTATATCCCTCCACCGACCAGCGTTTTTCAGGGCGATGCGGCGCACCCCCTGCAACTAGCAGTGCGTATTTTTCAGGTAAATCAAAATTCTTTTGAGAGGGCGGCATCCAGTCCAGTGTTGGCGATGGAATATCATGCAGTCCCACCAACGCCATTTGTTCAGCAATTCTATCCAACGTATGCATTGTGCCGCGATGGGGGGTATTATGCCTGTGCGAACAGCCCCAAACGCGCCCGCACCATCGCGGTTGACGGGGGAACAGCATCCAGAAATACCAATCAGTCCTGTCAGAATTTTGCAGGTCATACACAAAGGAAAAGCCCGCCTTAAGTATGTTTCGTCTCAAAGTAAGCACGCTTTTGATGCCGCCACGATCATCCACCCACACAGCGTTAAAATACCCCGTCATCAGGGCAAGTTTCTCAAACGGCTTGGTAGTAAGCAAGGTTATTTCAGCATCACGATGTTTTTCGCGCAAGGCTTTAAACGCGCCAAGACACTGGATTAAATCGCCAAAAGCACCGTGTTTGATGAGGAGAATTTTAGGGGGCATGAGATTTCTTAGCGTACCAGCACAATATCAACGCCAACATCAATATCTTTCCAAGCCATATCAGCCGTCAAGGCAGGAATCTGTTGCTCTTTTGCCAGAGCAAGACACGCCCTGTCTGCAAAGGAAAGTCCCTTTGCGCGTGTGGTGGTAATCATTTTTGCGGCAAGGGAGGCATGATGCTCGGTGAAGGTAACGATAGACAGTTTTAGAGAGGATATTTTTTTGCTGGCAAACTCAAAGTCCATATTGCGGAGACACATTTTTGCAAGTGTTTCGCTGTAATTAACGGTTGAGACCAACTTTTCTCCTTCTAGCAAAACAGCTGCTTTAGGGTCGATGGGTTCCTGTAAAATAATCGCCATGAGCACAGATGCGTCTAGAACAATGAAAGACATTATAGTTCTTCCATTTCACGACGTGCTTCTTCGCGCCGATCCGCAATTAGCTCATCAACAAGAGATCCTTTGTAATCTTTAAAATAAGGTGCAAATGCCCGCTGCACGCTCTCTAAAAGTTGCGGCCAAGTTTTTAAATTAATTTCTCCAGTCTCTTCATCTTCAACCGCGTAGAGTTTCGCGCCCACAGAAACACCAAGTTTTTCTCGTAGTTCCAATGGCAGCACAACACGGTTGTTTTTGTCTATTTTCATTGAAAAGGTTGTCATAGAAAATCCTCCATAAAAAACTTATACACCATTTTTTGGAGAAATGCCATTTTTATCTATGGGGCGCTTCTAAAAACCCTTTTATCGGGATGAGTGGCGAGGAAGAAGATTTTTCTGAAACGCAAGCGTACTCTTCCGTACGTGCGGATTCAGAAAAATCTTCTGACGCTGCCAATCGCCCTAGAAAAGAGGTTTTTAGAGATGCCCTATGCAACCATCCGCCCCAAGCTCTTTCCCCCCAAAATATGAATGTGAAAATGCGGCACTTCTTGACCGCCGTTAACGCCGTGATTAGCCAGAATGCGATAGCCACCTTCCACAAGCCCTAGTTCCCGCGCAACAGTCCCCACCGCTTTGAAAAAACCTGCCACGTCAGCGGGGGGCGCAAAGGCGGAAAAATCATCCAGAGACATATAATCGCCCTTGGGGATAACCAAAACATGCACGGGGGCTTGCGGATGAATATCGTGGAATGCCAAGGAAAACTGGTCTTCATAGACTTTTTTGCAAGGAATTTCCTCACGCAAGATTTTCGCAAAAATATTTTGGGGGTCGTACATACCGTTTCCTTGTGTTACAGAGGGGCGATGAACACACCCTCCCTTTTTATTATTCCTGAAGACTTGCACCACATGCGGGTAGACAAAGCACTTGCAACGCTCTGCCCTGAATTATCACGCACGCGTATCAAAGCCTTGATAGAACAACAGGCGGTGCTGTGCAATAATTCTCTCTTAACAGACGTATCGTTAAAAGTCGTTATGGGTGATACCTTCGCCATCACGATTCCCGATGTTATCGAAACCACGTTGCTTGCACAAGATATTCCCCTTGATATTGTGTTCGAGGACGCAAATTTGTTGGTTATCAATAAACAAGCAGGGTTAGTGGTGCACCCTGCCGCAGGCAACCCTGATAATACGCTAGTAAACGCCTTGCTTGCCCATTGTGGGGACAGTTTAAAGGGAATTGGTGGCGAAAAACGCCCTGGATTGGTACACCGTTTAGACAAAGATACCACAGGCTTAATGGTTGTTGCTAAAACCGAACAGGCGCATCATCTGCTTGCCGCACAGTTGCAAGATAGAACCATGAGCCGCACTTATCACGCCCTTATTTGGCAACACATCTTGCCGTATACTGGCGAGATTACGGGTGATATTGGCAGGCACCCGATTCATCGGCAAAAAATGGCGGTAGTGAGTCGTAATGGCAAAGAAGCGCTCACCTATTACCAGACGCTGGAATTATTCAAGCATTGTAGCTTGGTGGAGTGTAAATTGGCATCAGGGCGAACCCATCAAATCCGCGTGCATTTCAGCCATTTGGGGCATCCCGTGGTGGGGGATTCGGTATATAGTCGCCAGCAACGCGGTAAACACCTTGCGGAAGATGTTACGCTAAAAGCCCTTAAGAGTTTCCCCCGCCAAGCACTCCATGCATGGCAACTTGCGTTTATTCATCCTGAAACCAAAGAAGAGATGACGTTTAACGTGCCGTTGCCTACGGATTTTCAAGAGTTGCTCAATTTGGTTCGTAAATAAAAAAAACGGGAGACATGCTAGTGCCTCCCGCTTCTTTACATCACGTTATTTTGGGTTAACGCACAACTTCCCCATGTAAATGAAGGTCAATGCCTTCTTCTTCATGGAGGCTTTCAACGCGTAACCCCACAACAGCTTGCACAATTTTGAGCAAGATGAATGTTGCCACAGAGGCATATACCGCGACTGCAACAGAGCCTAAAATTTGTGCAATAAGCAGGTCTGTGTTGCCTTGCAATGCACCTGCAACGCCACCAATTGCCTCGTCTGCAAAGACACCTGTGAGAATTGACCCCACAATGCCGCCCACACCATGCACACCGAATGCATCGAGAGAGTCATCATATTTGAAGGTGGATTTCAACCAGTAGCAAGCCCATGGGCAAATCACGCCAGCAGACAAACCAATAATCAACGCGCCTGTTACATCAACAAAACCAGAAGCAGGGGTAATTGCAACAAGACCCGCGACCGCGCCAGACAACGTGCCCACAACAGACGGTTTACCTTTGAGTGCCCAGTCAACCAGCATCCATGTTAAACCCGCTGTTGCTGCGGCAACTTGGGTTACTAACATTGCCATGCCTGCCCGCTCATTAGCAGCCAACGCCGAGCCTGCATTAAAGCCAAACCAGCCCACCCACAGTAAAGATGTGCCAATGAAAGTCAGTGCCAGATTGTGCGGTTCTTCTTTGTTGGATGTCTTCCGCTTGCCTAACACAATCGCCGCAACCAACGCTGCAAATCCTGCATTGATGTGCACTACAGCACCGCCTGCAAAATCAACCATTGCACCGAAGCCAAGAACGCCTGCAAAGTCTGCTATACCAACGCCGCCTAATGCACCCGCAGGACCCCACACAGCGTGGGCAACAGGTAAATACACAACCGTGAGCCATAATGCACTTAACAGTAATACAGAGGAAAACTTAATGCGGTCAGCAACAGACCCAAACAAAATCGCGGTGGTAATCGCCGCAAAGGTCATTTGGAACATCACAAACACAGATTCAGGAATGGTTGTGCCACTCACAATCGAACCCATGGTCATATCGCCCAACAAAATGCGTGATGCACCACCCAAATACCCGCTTCCTTCTGTGAAAACAAGGCTGTAACCATAAAGTACCCACAAGACAGACACAAGGCAACACGCCGCTAAACTTTGCATCATCGCTGCAAGAAGGTTTTGCTTGCGTACTAACCCACCGTAAAATAGCGCAAGACCAGGGATAAGCATCATTAATACTAGAGCTGTTGAAATCATCATCCATGCCGTGTTGCCTTTATCAATCGTTGGCACGGCATCTTGTGCAAAGGCCGCAAGCGGCATTGCCCCTAACAGTGCGAGGCTGCAAAACAGCATCGGCAGCAGTTGAAAAAGTCTTCTCAAGTGTTTCATTAGTCTGTCTCCCTTGTATAGGTTTTAAAAAGCAGTGTTGCACTGCACTAATTTTCGCTAGAGACACTAAAGAACAAGCATTTATAGAGTGTAAAGAAAAACAATTTATTCAGCAGGCGCATTTTTTCAAAGGCATGAGGAAAAATCACCTATATCAAGCGTTTTTCCTAGAAAATAAAGCGGTTATAGGGCGTGTTGTAAATGCCACACATGAAGCAATCTCCAAAAAACACATACAAAGGTATTCGAAGCAACACTTTTTTAAACATTCCTTGGTATAATCTCTTGAAATACTTCACCCCTTTTATTTTAAGAGTGACACATGTACCTTTCTCTGAAGCAAAAATTCCTTGGTCTTAGCGCTGTAATGGCAGTTTGCTCCATCACGGTTTTAATAAATATTGATGCAGGCACAAAAAAGTTATCGGGAGAGATTGAATCTGCCGCCGTGATAAATCAAATCACCCATAATTTTATGGAGGGTGATATGATGCATGATGCTATTCGTGGAGACGTTATTTTATCCCTCTGGGCAGCACAAAACAATCAAGCAGCGTTGCTGAAAGAAGCGCAAGACGGCTTAAAAGAACACGCTGCCACTTTCAGAGAAATGATAGAGGCAAACAAAACTGCAATTTCAGATAAAGAATTACAACAAGATGTAAAAAAAGCTGCAATTCTTGTTGATGCCTATATCATTGCGGCAGAAAAAAACATTACCTTAGCGCAACAAGATCCTACTGCAGCAGCGGCAGCGTTGCCAGCATTTCAACAAGCGTTTGAAGCACTGGAAGATATTAACGGTGCGATAGGAGATAAAATACAAGATTTATCAAATGGCAGTAAAGCTATTGAACTTGCAGAAGACATTCAAAAAGAAAACCTGATATTTTCTGTTGTATTATTGTTTCTTAACATAAGCCTTTCTGTCTTCACCATGCTTTTCGTATTTAAGCCGTTCAGAAAAGTGAATGATGCGATGAATGTGTTGGCGACAGGCGATAAACAAGTTGTTGTGCCTTACATCAGCAAAACAGATGAAGTGGGCAAAATGGCAAAATCGTTGCAAGTGTTCAAAGAAAATGCGCTAGAGGTGGAGCGTTTGCAACAAGAGCAACAACGCCTGCAAGAAGAAAACATCAATAATCGCAAGCAATCAATGGATGCACTTGCCAATAGCTTTGAAGAACGCGTTTCCAGCATTGTGAACAGCGTTAATGATGCAGCAACAGGCTTGCAAAGAACCTCAGAAGAGCTGTCCAGTGTTGTTACAGAAACAAAAAATCAAAGCAATGAGGTGTTGTCTTCTGCACAAAATGCTAACGCTAACGTTCAATCCGTTGCTGCCGCAGCCGAAGAGCTGTCTGCCGCCTTAAGTGAAGTATCGCAAACAGTGGCACGCGCCTCTGAAATGTCGCGCAATTCCGCAACCGATGCTGCATTGTCGCAAAAAGAATTAGATAACCTGCAAAAAGCCATCAGCGATGTTGACCAAATCATTAGCGATATTGATTCAGTAACAGAGCAGACAAACCTTCTTGCGCTCAACGCAACCATCGAAGCCTCACGCGCAGGCGATGCGGGCAAAGGTTTTGCCGTGGTTGCAGCAGAGGTGAAAAACTTGGCGAATCAAACAGCGCAAATGACCAAAGATATTGCGCTTAAAATTGAAGCCGTGAAAAACTCTGCAAAACAAGCAATTCAATCAACCACTACCATCATCAAGCAGGTGCAAGATATTGATGCGGCAACCACTAGTTTTGCCGCCTCTATTGAACAACAAACAGCCGCAACGGTTGAAATTAGCCGCAGCACGCAACAAGCGTCAACGGGCACAGCGCACGTTTCTGAAAGCGTGGTGGGGATTCAATCTACCGCAGATCAAACCTTTGCTTCTGCCCAAGCGGTTGAGCATTCGGCAGAGCAGCTTTCCGCTCAAGCTGCCGCTCTCAAAACCCAAGTGGATGCATTGTTAAATGAAATTCGCGCGGCGTAGGGAATCAATGATAACCCTGCGTGTCATCCCCTCGAAAGAGGGGATCCACATTTCTTAAATAAGAGACAGTTCTAAACGAGTAATAATACTTTGAGATTCTTAGCAGAGCTTGAAACAACAAAGCCCGTCATGCCGCTACCCGAGGCATTGCCGAGGGAAGTGCGGCATCCGTTTTTTACAAGAACAGACCCCGCACTTCCTCTCCTTTTAGTCGATGTGGCGGGGTGACGTTCCAGCCTCATACTTACGCCTGCAGCCCTACCAAAAATTTTACTCGAAATTGAAGATGAAGGGCAGTTTTACCCTCGACACGCCTGACACACAAACTGATTCTCCCTGTTCGTCTTATGGTCATCGGTAGTAAGTTCCGTGCCGCAAACAGTGCAGTGAATTGCCGCAACGGGTTGCAGCATGTCATCCACTGCAACGCGGTCATCAAATACAAAGCAGTTGCCTTCCCATAAACGGGCGGTGTTGCCCGTATCCTCAAGGTATTGCAAAATGCCGCCTTCAAGGTGATACACCTCGCTAAAGCCTTGTTCCTTGGCGTACGCTGTAGATTTTTCACAGCGAATACCGCCCGTGCAAAACATGGCGATTTTTTTGTGTTTCGCTGCATCAACATTTTTATCAAGCCATGCGGGAAACTCCCGAAAGTTTTGGATAACGGGGTTTACCGCGCCTTTAAATGTGCCAAGGCGCACTTCATAATCATTGCGTGTATCAATAACAAGCGTTTCAGGGTCATTAAGCAGCGCGTCCCATGTTGTGGCATCGCAATAGGTGCCGCGATTATCCCGCGCATTAATGCCGTCAACCCGCATCCCCACAATCTCTTTTTTAAGGCGCACTTTCATGCGGTTAAAAGGTTTAGCGTGATGATAGCTTTGCTTCCATGTTAAATCGGCGAAACGCGCATCTTGTTTTAGCCAGCCAAGAAAGGCGAGTAACGGTTCTGGCTCTCCCGAAATGGTCGCGTTAATGCCTTCTTCTGCCAATAAAATAGAGCCACGCAACTCATGCTTCCTCGCTTGCTCTAAAAACGGTTCTTTCAGCGCGGTAAAATCGGGCAAGGGCACGAATTTATAAAAAGCGGTAACAAGGATAGGGGCGGTTTGCATAGCGCGAGACTATACGGGAAAAGCGTGATTTTGACAATCGCAAAAAAGGCAGGAGTAAGGAGGCGAGAGTCAATACCGCTCCTGCCTCTCAACTCTCGCCTCTCGCCTTTTACAATCTAACCACCTTCTGCTCCGTCTCCTTCACCACCCCAATCCCATTCAGCCGTTTTGCCATTGTTAGCAACGCCTCAACATAGATTTTTCGCAAGGTTACATGGCTTCTGCCGTCCATGTCTTCCAAGCGTCGCCACGGGATATTGCAGGCGCGTGCCCACACAATGCGTCGTTGCTCCATGTTGAGTGAAAGCAACCACACCAGTGCCTCATCCATGCGGTCAATAGCATCAGGTAAAGCAGCCAACCGATTTTTAGCGAACTGTTCTCCCATGAAAATCTCTGCGCTAGAGCGCACCACTTCGGGCCAATACGTCAGCCTACTTTTCAGATGCACTTTAGGCAGGCGTTTCAGGGTTTCGGCCGCTTCAATCAGGGCTTCTTCCACCCGTTCGGGCAGCCACAGGGTAATAGAACGAAAACTACGCATCATCATCCTCCCTAGCCTAACGTGTAATGAAAGGTCATCGCAGGCGCGCTGTCTTCATAGATTGGTGCAACACACGGATAAGAGAGTGTCTTGCCGCCCATTTTCTGGATATAGACGTTGGCGGCCAGCACCAGCGCGCGCAAATCAGCAAATTTGCCGTCTAGCAGATAGGTGTCTTCATCAAGTATGCATAACCGTAAGCCGAGTACGGCTTTTACCTGTTCCAGCAACGGAATAAGCGGTTTGGTGTCTCGGGCTTGTTGCGTTTCTTCTGTAAAAGAGTCAAGGGATTGGCGGGATAAAACGGGCGCAGAGCGTAAAAATCGTGCCGTATCATTGTTTAAGCGTGAAACCATGGTGATGTCG
This sequence comes from Alphaproteobacteria bacterium, assembly GCA_947457935.1. Taxonomy (GTDB): domain Bacteria; phylum Pseudomonadota; class Alphaproteobacteria; order JAJTHO01; family CANGXP01; genus CANGXP01. Next base: position 9,230 of record CANGXP010000007.1, read on the forward strand.
TCCTCTCGTACGTTTCCATTTTGGATACTTTTTGTAGTTCTCTTGCGATGAGCCTTCTTATTTTTGTTGTTTTACGGCATAAAGTATTAAAAAACACTTTACATCGTATACATTATGATGTTAGTATCCATTATGGATACGAATTTGTCAAGGGGGCGGACAAAATTTTATTGCTGTTCGCGCTATTCACGGGTATGGCTAGGGGATGACTGTTCATCACAAATTACATTTGCTCCGCATTCAGAAAAACTTGAGTCTTCAAGCGCTTGCAGAAAAAATCGGCACAACGAAATCACAAGTTGATAAGCTGGAAAAAGGCGACCGACGGTTGACCATCGAATGGCTGCAAAAACTGTGTGAGGCGTTGGATGTCACCCCCGCAACGCTTTTTGAGGGTGAGGAGGGGGATACCCCTGCATCGATCATGCTGCACAATACGCCCTATCCCGATCTATCCAACACGCCGTATATTTCAACGATTGCCGAACCGCCGCCCTCTTTCGGCACAACCCAAGCGGCGCGTGGCGGTGCCTATCCGTTGTTACCCGTTTATGGGCAGGTGGATGCCCTCAGTGATGAGCTGCGGAATTTTACGAAACCCACCAGTCATACAGCCGCGCCGCCTGCGTTGGCATCGTGTGCGAAGGCGTTTGCGCTCTATGTGGTGGAAAGCAGCATGGAACCCCGTTTTTCCGTGGGCGACATGGTGTTTGTGAATCCTGAAAAACCCCTCACGCCGCACTGCTATGTCTTGATTATCCACAATAATGATACAGGGCTTATCCGTCAGTTTTTGTATAAAAAAAACAGCGCGGTTTTTTATCGTGATTTGGCAGAGCCAACCGAAAAAAGTCTGTTATTCACCGATATAAAGCATATCTATCGTATCGTCGGCAGTTATGAGGGCGGGTTTTGACGCTTTTTCTTACCCTACTCACAAAAATCATCCCGCTCTATGGTATGATAGCCATGGGCTATATTGGCGGCAAGTACCTCAATATTAGCCGCACAGACATTGCCACCGTGGTGATTTATCTGTTCGTGCCCGTTGTGTTTTTTGGCGCGGTTGCCACAACCCCCTTAACCCCGCAATATCTCGCGTTGCCGTTTGTGGCGTTGTTTATGAGCGCGATTATGGCGTTTAGCGTGTTTGCCTTGGCGGGAAAAATTTATCAAGACAGCCAGAAAAACCTCATAGGGATGGCAGCTTGTACGGCGAACACAGGCTATTTCGGTATGCCCATTTTTCTTGCGCTGTATCCTGAAACCCATGTGGGGGTTTATCTACTCGCGATTTTAGGCATCACGATTTCAGAGTCCACCATCGGCTATTATTTGTTGGCGCGGGGAAATTTCACGGTGCGTGATAGCCTCATAAAGCTTGCTAGAATGCCCACGATTTATGCCGTTGCGGCGGGCTTGATGTTTAATCTCTCAGGTTTCACAATGCCTGAAATATTTATGGAAACCCACGCCAAGTTTCGTGGCGGGTATATCATTTTAGGGATGATGATGATTGGCCTCGGGCTGTCAGGAATACAGCATTTCATCTTTGGCAAGCGATTTCTCTCACTTCTCCTGATCCAAAAGTTCATCGGCTGGCCATTGTTAGCGTTCGCAATTATCGCCCTTGACCGCCACACCCTACAGTTATTCGACGACCTTGCCCGCACCTGTATCCTGATTTTCTCCACCGTGCCGCTTGCCGCCAACACTGTTGCCTTTGCAACAACGCTCAACATTCACCCTGAAAAAGCCGCTGCCGCCGTCATGCTCAGCACCCTTGTTGCGCTCGTCTACATCCCCTTGTTCTATGCGATTGCACTTTAATTTAATATGTATTGGCGTGTTCCCGCATTGCTCTTACAAGAGGATATAATGGAACAATATTATTCCTTGCTTCCAACGATTGTGGATCGTTACTCAATGAACTTCTACGCGCTTCATTTAAGGCAATGGTAATCAAATCTGCAACATCAGTTTTTTGTACAGCGGCATTGTTAGGCAATTCTAAGTACCGTGTTGTACTAGCATGAGGAGAGGGGGTTGTTCGAACTGGGGTATACTGGATAGCTTCTTTCGGGGGTTGTGTTCGTAAGAAATCAACATAATCGTTTAGCATAGGAAATACCTCATTAACGATTTGTTGCGCTTGTTTACTCCCCTTATCAATAGCTTCTTTTAACTCATCTGATCGGGCTTGAGACTTTGCCAATTGTTTTTCAAACTGTTGTTCCGCACCAGCTTTGAAAGCCCACTCTTCTTCACCAGTATGAGGGTTAGTAACTAAGTAGCCGTAAGGTTCGTATTTATCAGAATAAGGGTTTAGATCAGCGGGTGTTGGCATTCTTGTGTCAAGCCGCGATGCTGGTTTTCTTGCCAGTTCATAAGGAATACGAATCTCCTTAGCAATAGCAGCATAAATTTCCCCCCATTGTTTGGGAGATTCCGAATTTTGCCCTTGTCCCAGGAAACGTCTGCACACAGCGCTGCTAGGGGCTTTGTTGCTTTGTGCTGCCAAAATAAACGAATCTCTGAGCGCATGGGCTAAATCTTCTGCAGCAGACGCCAAATTTAGTCCGGGCGTTGGTGTATCTGATTGCTTAGCCCATGTTGTGGTAAATTCTTTATAACGATGGAATGCATCAAAGACACGCACTCCCACAAAATAATCATAATCAATATTCAAAGATTCTTGAAAGGAAGATTTTTCTTTAAAAGGCAGAACGGCTTGAATACTTCTAAGTCCGGGAAGCATCAGTTCATTGTTGCGAATTAGTCCCATAGATCTTAAAGGTGCAGCTAAACCAATAAGATTTAACAAAGATACGATAGGCTTTGTTATAAAACCCAACGGCTGAGTAATTTGTCGATACTGTTGTTTAAAAACATAAGATAAGTTGTTAACTTCTTCTTGATTCTCTTTCCTGTTATTAAAAAGGCGACAGAATTTTTTTGCAAGCCATAAGCCATTATCTTTTCTTGAATTTTGATTAAGATGAAAGCCTTGCGTGCGTGAGTTTATAGTGTATCTTAGGGGATTGATCAGCCTTTCTGCTTCATGGATGTTTGTTAACATGCGTTGTCCCGCAAAATGCTGAAACGCACCCACGTTGAGATGAGGATCTCCATTCACGAAATATTTCTTCATCATGCCAGCGGTTTTTGCAGGGGTATCATGAAACAGACGTTCAAAAAGGCTTGCTCTAGTAGTATTCCCCGAGTTGTCTATTTCCGCTTCCATCTCTTTAAAGCGCATCTGACTTATTATATCTAGGGGCAGATATCCTTGGGTTTGTCCTTCACTACTCTGTCTAAGCTCAAAATTAGACATCATTCCTTCGATGCCTGCCGCTTTGAGTTGCTTTTTTAAGAGTCGTTTTTTTGCAGCGTGTTCTGTGGGATGCGCTGTTACATCTATAGCATCTAACTCTACTTTATGTTTTCCTGTTATGCCTTTGTCTTGAAACAAAAAGAATTCAGGATCTTCTCTACACAAATCACCAATAACTTTTTTATACATCGCTTTATCGCATAGCGCGATAGAGGCAAAACATTTGCGCATAGCAGGCATAATATCCATGGTAAACTTTGTTTCCATGTCAACGAGGCGGGCACTAATGTTCTCTAATTCATGTCTATCTTTATCAAAAAATGCCATCAATTGCCCAATGCGGTGAAAAGGGCGTAATAAAGGTATTTTATCAAGATACAGCAACCCACTCCGAATTTTTAGAACAATATTCTGTGCAACAGGATGCCAGTTTACTGGAGCTGAAAAATCTAATAGGTTATAATGCTTTAATTTTTTTAATTGCGCTTCAAGTTTTAAGTATTCTTCCATTTCAGGAAAAAATTGCTCTTTATAAATGCGCCGCATTTGTCTTGTATCGTTTTTTAACCGCTCGATGACTTGCTCTTTATCTACGCGTGCTTGAATGCCGATTAAATCTGCGGTTGCCCCAAAAGAATTGTTGAAATTTATTGTAGCTGAATGATCTGGATTATAATGAGAGTATATAATTTGGGGGGGGGTATGAGAAGAGAGTGAAGAGTAAGTGATACCTGTGCTAAGACCGTCCTGAAAATGGGTGAACCCTTCTAAGGTCGTGCGTATTTGTCTGGCAGGTAAAGATGTATCACCCGCAATAGCTTTAAGTTGAACCGCTATCGCTGCATCATCAGGCAGCAGTTGGGGTGTTGTTGCTTGGGCAATTTGCTTGAGTAGATGTAATTTGTGCTCAAGTGTATCGCTGATTCCTTGTCCTGAATCATCAATTCTATATATGATTGCCATAGCAGCGGGTGAAACTGAGAATGCTGGATTCTTGCTCCAAAGGGTCTTTAATGCTTTAGTTGTATTACTACTAAGAATATCAAGAATTTCTTTTGTCGCAACAATAGCCGTTTGACCATGCAGATTTCTAATGCGGGCATTAGCAGGCGCAACGCTAAAATCATTAAGTGCTGTTGAAACGGTTTCTAACAGTGATACAATGTCAGCCATTCAAAATCCCTATACTAAAACAATAGTATAATAAAATTGTGTTACCGTAAAGGACTATTAAAATATAAAATGGTTTTTTATGGAATAAAATGAGGGGATTGTTTTACTCCCAACTTCTCCTTTAAAAACAACGCGAGTCTCTCCTCGGGATTGTTTTGAATCATTTGGGTGAGGGAGGCAGCGGCGGCGGCTTTTTTATCGGCATCGGTGAGCGCTAAAAAATACAGCGCAAAGGCGCGGTATTCGGTGTTTTGGGGGTCGTTTTTTGCAAGGGTGCGGAACTGATGTGCGGCTTTTTTAATCTTTTTAGGGTTTTCTAAAGTTTCATAAAACAGAGTCATTGCAGAGGCATACAGCGCGAATTCGTTTGATTCTGTGGCTTCTTCCAGCGTTTTTGCATCATCGCGCTCAACAGCCGCCGCTGTTGCGCTCACTTCGCCCATTTGTCGTAAGAGTGCACGCGCTGCAACCCGATAGCCAATTGCTTCTAAGGAAGCGGGCATCAGGTCTGTGGCTACATTAAAAGTGTCAATGCTGGCGTTAATGGCGGTGAGGCTTTTTGCAATCTCCCCGTTGATATAATAGCTTAGTGCTTTGTAATACAATGCTTTTGCAAGAAGAAGCGTGATTTTTTTACCACCGGCATCGGTTGCCCCCTTGGCAAGCGCAATAACACGTTGCAACTCCACAGGGCTGTAATTTTGTTTTGCTTCTTCAAACAGCGCGTTGACCTGCCTTGATGCATTGCTTTCGCTGGCAGCCCTTGCGGGGTGCACCAGAATTGTGTATAGGCAGAGGGCAATAAGAAATTTTTTTACCATATGCCAAGTTCTATACCCGCTCACAAAAGGACGCAACAATGACAACGAAGCCTGTCTACATTTTAACCCTCTCCTGTGTCGATAAAATCGGGATTGTGGCGGCTGTGTCTGGGTTTTTGGCGCAACATGGCTGTAATATTCTGGAATCTGCACAATATTTTGATACGGGGACAGGGCGGTTTTTTTTGCGCACCGTTTTTGCAAGCGAGCAGGGCAAGGAGCGTGCCGCGTTATTACAGGCATTCCAAGCGATTCGCGAAGCATTTGCCATGGACGCCCAACTTTATGACATGCGGCAGCCGCCTAAAGTGTTGCTGTTGGTGTCAAAATTTGATCATTGCTTGCAAGAATTACTTTACCAGCAACGGGCAGGGAGCCTTAAGATGGCGGTAACGGCGGTTGTTTCGAACCACCCTGATGCTAAGCCCTTGGCGGATTTCTATCGTCTGCCGTATTATTATTTCCCGATGAAAAATGGCGATAAGGCAGCGCAAGAGGCGCGTATTCTCGAGATTATCGAGGCAGAGGGCGTAGATTTGGTGGTGCTGGCGCGGTATATGCAAATTTTATCGCCAGAACTGTGTGTGAAATTACAAGGCAAGGCGATTAACATTCATCACTCGTTTTTGCCCAGCTTTAAAGGCGCAAAGCCCTACCATCAGGCACACCAACGCGGCGTGAAAATTATGGGGGCAACGGCGCATTATGTGACCTCTGACCTCGATGAAGGCCCGATAATTGAACAAGAAACCACCCGCATTACCCATGCGCATACGCCAGAGGAAATGATCGAGATGGGCAGATCATTAGAAAGCCTCGTGTTAGCACGAGCGGTGAAATATCACCTTGAGCATCGCGTGGTGCTGAATGGCGCGAAAACGGTGGTGTTTCGGTGAGGAATGGGGAACGGGTTTCGGGTTTCGGGTATGGGGTCTCGTTAAGGGGCTCTTGCTTTTTGCGAAAAAAATAGCTATAAATGGAGGCTATTATGGTTGAAGTTATTTCCTCAGCAGAAGCGCAAAACAACTTTGGTGCATTGTTAGACAAGGTGCAGCGCACCCCCGTGATTATCCAACGGCATAAACGTGATTGCGCGATGATGATGTCGATGGAGGAGTATATAGACTGCCGACTAGCAAAAAATGCGCGCTTGCTTAACGCTGCGGAAAAATTAGGCAGAACCGCTCAAGCAAATGGCTTAACGCCTGAGATTTTAGCGGAGATACTCGCTGATGATGCTTAAGCGCTTAGTTTTTGATACAAACGTCTTGGTGAGTGCTGTTCTTTATCCTGATTCAAATGCTGGACGCACGTTTTTTTATGGGTTAGATGTTGCGCTATTACTCGCGTCAAAAGACACCGTTGTTGAGTTGGAAAGTGTATTACAGCGTTCAAAATTTGTCCGCTATGCAACGATGCTAGAAAGAGAAGAATTCTATCAAGAGTTTCTAAGTGCTGTTGAGTTTATCGAAGTAGGAGACTGGACACCCGTTTGCCGAGACCCCAAAGATGATAAGTTTTTAGCACTGGCAGTGGCAGGGATGGCAGATTTTTTGATTACGGGGGATGAAGATTTGTTGGTGTTACATCCTTTTCAAAAAGTTGCGATTGTGACACCCCAAGATTTCCTTGCGTTACACGCTTCCTAAATTTTTTTTCGCCCCCCCCCCTTTACAAACTTGCGAAAATATGAGAGAGTGCAATTATAGGGTGTAGAGATGTGCCCAGAGAGATAATGTTTTAGAATTCACTGCCGCTTTCCTTAAGGAATGCGGCTTTTTTTATGTCCATTTTTAGGAGAACATATGCCGCGTGACTGCATTGACGTGACCGATACGCCTGTGCCTGAAAAAGTAGAGAAAACAAAAGCTAAAAAAACCGTTGCCAAGAAAACAGTATCGAAAAAAACAACGCCTAAAAAAGTGACGGCGAAAACGCCCGCGAAAACAGTGGTGAAGAAAACGGTTAGCCCATCGGTGAAAGCCGACAAAAAACCGCTGTCTGTAGAACAGTTGTATGGATTTTTAGAAGCGATTGCCGAGGGTGAGGAGTTTTCCGTAGAGCAACGGATGAAAGCAACGTTGACGTTATTAAACAAAAAAGGGGAGCATATGAGTGACCAAACACCTGATACAAAGTCCCAAACGCATGAAGCGTTTTCCTTTAGCCAAGAGCAGCTTGAAGAGCTTAGAGCCACGGTTTTACATAAAATTGCTCAGCTCGATGGCAGAATACAAAAGAAAAAGTCTACTAAGCAGTCTGACACCGACTGAACTGTTGGTACTGGCACACGATTGGCACTTTTGGGCACGCGAAGAGCAACTGTCCCCCCAAGGCGATTGGCGGATTTGGCTGATTCTGGCGGGGCGCGGTTGGGGAAAAACCCGCACGGGTGCAGAATGGGTGATTTCCTGTGCTTGTGCGAACCCGTCTGCACGGATTGCGCTGGTGGGGGAAACCTTGGCGGATGCGCGGTCTGTGATGGTGGAGGGTGAAAGCGGGATTTTGGCGATTGCACCCCTCTGGATGCGCCCCAAGTTTGAGCCGTCTAAACGGTTGCTGACGTTCCCGAATGGCGCGATGGCGACGCTCTATAGTGCTGATGAACCTGAGCAGTTGAGAGGCCCGCAATTTTCCCACGCATGGGGCGATGAGCTGGGCAAATGGAATTATGACGCGAGTTTTGAGAATTTACAGTTGGCGTTGCGGTTGGGGGATCATCCACAACTGTTGCTCACCACCACCCCACGCCCGACACCGTTGTTAAAAAAATTACTCGCGCAACAGGGCGTGGTGATCACACGGGGGACGACCTTTGATAATCAAGCGAATCTGCCGAAAGTGTTCTTGGAGGAGATTATCGCGGCGTTTGATGGAACACGGCTGGGACGGCAAGAACTCTATGCCGAAATGCTGGAAGAAGTGACGGGCGCGTTGTGGACACGGCAGATGATTGAGCAGGCACGGGTGCCGAAAATGCCTGTGATGCAGCGGATTGTCGTCGGGGTTGACCCTGCGGTGTCGTATAGCGCGACCAGCGCGGAGACAGGTATTGTTGTGGCAGGTTTGGGGCAAGATGGGGCGTATTATGTGCTTGCTGATGTGTCTGGTAAAATGACGGTGGATACATGGGCAAAACGGGTGATTAACACCTACCACCAATGGCAGGCAAGCCGCGTTGTTGCCGAAGTGAACAATGGCGGTGCGCTGGTGGAGCAGATGCTACGCGGTCATGCGGCAGACTTAAGTTATAAGGCCGTGCGGGCTTCTTATGGGAAATTGGCACGCGCTGAACCGATTGCCGCGCTGTATGAGCAAGGCAAGGTGCATCACGTGGGCATGTTTCCCCTGTTAGAAGACCAACTGTGCCAGTTTGATGGCACAGGCACGGTTTCCCCTGACCGCTTAGATGCCCTTGTGTGGGCGTTAACCGAGCTGATGCAGGTGCCGAAGGGGCGGGGGAGTTATCGGATACGGGTGTTGTGAGGGTATAGGGTTCAGGCACGAGGCGCGAGGCACGAGGGTTTAAAAGACAATCGTATCTTTCATATCCTCCTGCCTCGCGCCTCGTGCCTTAACCCTAAAACAAGGAGTTTACAGTGTTTTCATTCTTAAAAAAACAACCCCCCCACACCAAACGGAGTGGGGCAGGGGCAGTGTTGTCGTATACCCAAGTGGGGCGGGCAACATGGACACCCAAACGCTATGACGCGTTGGCGGATGTTTCATATGCAAAAAATGTGATTGCCTATCGTTGCATGAAGGAAATTGCCCAAAGCGCTGCAACGGTGGATGTGTTGCTGTTCCAAGGTGATAGAGAATTGGTGACGCACCCTGTGTTGTCGCTGCTGAATCGCCCGAATCCGTCACAAGGGCGGGTGACGTTTTTGGAAATGGTGTTTTCGCAACTGCTGCTGGCAGGTAATGCATACATTGAGGCGGTGGAGAATGATAACGGCTTGCCGCAGGAGTTGTGGGCGTTGCGTCCTGACAGGATGCAGGTGGTTGCGGGCAGATATGGGTTGCCTGTGGGCTATGAGTATAGTGCCGCTGGACAAACCAAGCGTTGGGCGGCTGATGACGTGAGTGGGCGTTCACTCATTTTGCATTTAAAGCAATATAACCCGCTGAATGATTGGTATGGACAGAGTGCGGTGGAGACGGCAAGCTATGCCATTGACCAGTTTAATGCCGCGTCCGTGTGGAATCAGGCATTGTTGCAAAATGGCTGTCGTCCGTCTGGTGCCTTAGTGGTGGAAGGCAAAGAGGAGGGCGGCTTGCTAACCGATGAGCAATACACCCGCCTGAAAGAGCAACTCGAAGAAAATTATACAGGGGCGATGCAGGCAGGCAGGCCGTTGTTGCTGGAGGGCGGCTTAAAATGGGTGGATATGATGCTTTCACCCAAAGATATGGATTTTATGAACATCAAACATACGGCAGCGCGGGAGATTGCGCTGGCGTTTGGCTATCCGCCGATGTTGTTAGGGATTCCCGGAGACAATACCTACGCCAACCAAAAAGAGGCACGACTTGCCCTGTGGGAACAAACGATTATTCCCTTATTAAGGCAGGTGCTGGATAGTATGAGTCATTGGTTGAGTCCGTATTTTGGGGAAGAATTGCGTTTAACTTTCGATGAGGATTCGATTAGTGCGCTGAATGCCAAACGCGAAATGTTGTGGACGCGGATTAATGCGGCGACGTTCTTGAGTGATGCGGAAAAGCGCATCGCTGTTGGATACGAGCAGGGGCAGAAATGAGATTTTGTTGATATTTCGCACAGAAAACGGTAGTATAATTGGCAGAGGATAGAGATATGACCCTGCAGATTACCTTATCAGATGCCATGGCAGTGCAAATTCAACAAGCAGTCGCGCAGAGCGGCAAAAGCGTTGATGCCTTTGTGGAAAAAGTACTGGAAGAGCGATTGGCAGAATACGCGTTTGATGAAGTGTATTGGCGTGAAGAAATTGCACGGCGGATTGCGCGGATTGAGAGCGGGGAGGAGAAAATGATTCCCATGGACGAATTCTTCGAGGGTGTTTTTGCACGCATTGAAGAATTGCCATGAAATACAAGTATCAAGTTTACATTTCGCCGCGTGTGCAGGTAGAATTTGATGCGGAAATAGTCTATTCTGCAAAAAGTTGGTCAAAAGCGCATGCGCGTCGGTATGCCCAAGAAATTCAAAAGATTGTACAGGAGTTACGTTATAATCCCTACATCTACACCCTAAAACCGCATCTTGGTGCGAATATTCGCAGTGTTGACTATAAAGGCACACGGATTGTGTATCGTGTGCAGGAAGAACAAAAATTAGTGGAAATTCTGGGATTCCCCAGCATTCATAGCTTTAAAACATTTGAGGGATAGTGCTGATGCTGTTTAACAAAGATCCCAAACGCTGGGCAGCGGTACGAGTTCGCCCCATAGACGAGGAAAAGTACCTGTTTTTTCCGTTTGATTGTCAGAACGGCGGTGAGGGATTTATTATTAATAAAGAACAGGCCGAACGCTGGAAAATGGCGGAATGGTCGCCGTTTAACTTTGTGTTCGTGCCGTTGGTGTTTGTGCTTGCAGTCGCTTTGCTGATAACGGGATTTAAGGTGCATGGCTGGCTTTTAGGTTTAGGTTTGGGGATTGGCGCGGGGTATTTGCTCTATCAATCGCGTATTAAAATGTATGCTAAACTGGTGAAAGAACTGCCCAAAGCAGGGGTAACACTTTCAGAAGCGCGATGTTGGCAAGAATATGCCGCACAGTTAAGTGGCTGGCGGGTGTTTGGCTCGGTGGTGTTTTGGTTGTTGCTATTGGTGACGGTGGTGTTGAGTTTGTTCACGAATTTTAGCATGATTGTGCATTCAGGGCAGATGATTGCGGTGTATATCGGGGTATTAGCGTTGCTGGCACACTTGACGCGCCGCACGCCAAAACTGTTGAAATATTATCGCCTTGCGAAAAAGAATAAGGTTGTCGTTGGCTCTATGGCGGGCTTTGAACAATGATTGTGTTCTGGAAGCCGTTGCGCTCTAAGGCGCGGCATTATCGGGTGATTGTACGCCCTACACTAAAGGGCGAGTTTTTGGTGTTCCCGTTTGGGTATAAACGGGGCGGCAAGGGCTATGTGCTGAGTCTAAGTCTTAAAAATGAATTGGAAAGAGCAAGCTGGTTTTTGCTGGATACGGTGTTGTTGACGGCAGTCTTGCTGGCATTATTTTCCAGTATTATTGTGGGGATGGTGGGATTAGGCATAACAGCGGGATTGCTGGTTTTTTGGCAATTTACGGTGCTGCGACGATTTGAGCAACGTCTTGCACGCATTATCCCACGGGCGCGTCCTGCCCCTGTGCGCCTGACGAAAGAGCGCTATGACTTGGAATATGCGAGCCAGTTTTCAGTTCGGTATTTGCTGGGACTGATTGCGGGCAGTGGATTGCTGGGGATTGCTTCGGTGGTGGCAATGTTGGTGTTGCTGGATGCACAAGAATTTGGCGGCGCACTGCTTGGGTTACTCACCTTTGCGGGCGCAGCATTTGCGGCATGGAAGGGCTATACGTTGTGGCGACTGAAGAAACGCGCTTTTGCATTTTCAGTAGCGGCGGGCGACCCTGTGGATATTGGGTTGCCTGAGCAGAAGCCAGAAGTTGGAGAGCAGAAATCTGAAGAAGGTCAGCAAGCAGAAAATTGATTTTTTAACAATTCTATGATATAACGATATGTACGATGATGTGAAGGTCTGCGTTTACTATGATGAAAAAGGCTTTTCTTCTTTTGAAGATTGGTTTCTTGCGTTGAAGGATAAAAAATAAAGGCTTCCATCCTCCACAGAATTGGGAGAATGGCACGGCGAAATTTTGGTGACTTTAAAAACTTGAAAGAGGGACTCTATGAACTCCGTTTCGAAATTATGGGCGGCGTTCGAGTATACTTTACACAAGATGGGGCGAATGTTGTGATTTTGCTCTGTGCAGGAAATAAGCATAGACAAGATAACGATATTAAAAAAGCGCGCCTATATTGATGCCTACAGAGAAGGACAAGGATATGCCAACCCTACGAAGTTTTGATGATCTGGTTATAGAGTAGTTGCAGGATCGTGAGCTTGCGGCTGAATACCTCAATGTTGCGTTGGCTGAAGTGCAAAAAGATGAAGATGTTGTGTACTTTCAGCATTGCTTAGGATTGTTAGCAAGAGCATCAAAGCATAAGGCAGTGGTGGAAGAGAAAATAGGTTTCCCTGAAATGTTTGGTATTTTGCGACAGGCAGGGCTGAGAGTCAGTGTAGGACAGCCTGTTGGTTAATCAATAATCGAACAAAAAACACACAAACCCGCCTTAGTGCGGGTTTTTTTGTAGTCACTCCACTTTAGAAAATTACAGGGCTGCAAACTATCCTTAGCATCGCTTGTGTACGGAAGTGTACACGTCGCTCCGCTGCGGCTGTTTTCGCCGTCTGTAATTTCCTAAATTGAAACGACTACTTATGGAGAAAACAATCATGCAAAACGAACGACACAACGCGCTGTTTGAACTAAAAGCCCTTGAGAACACAGGGTTTTTTAAGGGATATGCGAGCGTGTTTAATGTGGAAGATGGGCAGCGGGATGTCATTAAAAAAGGGGCGTTTAGCGAGAATCTAAAGGCATGGCAGGCAAAGGGTGATTTGCCGAAATTGCTGTGGCAGCATAGCCCCTCTGCGCCGATTGGCGTGCTCACAACATTACAAGAAGACAACTACGGCTTGTATGTGGAAGGGCAACTGTTGCTGGATGTGACACAAGCCCGTGAGGTCTACGCGCTGATGAAAGCGGGCGCGTTGGATAGCATGTCGATTGGCTATCAGGTGGAGCAAGCGCATAGCGAGGGGACTCCTAAAAAACGAATTATTACCAAAATCGCGCTGTGGGAGGTATCTATCGTGACGTTTCCTGCCAATGAAAAGGCGAAAATTACCGCTGTTAAAGCGGTGAACATTACTGCGCCGCGCGATTTTGAACAATTCCTGCGCGAAGCAGGATTCTCACGGCGTGATGCCGTCTCGATTACGAATCATGGCTTTAAAGCAATGCCGTTGCAGCGGGAAGCTGCGGATTTGGTGCGCTTAGCCGACACGATTCGTGAACTGATTTAACCCTTTCAAGGAGTAACATAATGACAACTTTTGAAATTAAAGCCGCTGTTGATGACCTCGGCAGCGCGTTTGCAGCGTTTAAGGAAGCGAATGATAGACGGTTGCAAGAACTGAGCAAAAAACACGCAAGCGATGTGCTGTCTGAAGAAAAAGTAAACCGCTTAAATGGCGAGTTAGACCGCTTGCAAGGACAAGTGGATGGCTTGACGGCGGCGGTGAAACGCTCGCCTCTTGATGGTTCTGCCCAAAAATATAGTACAGCAGAACGAGAGCAAAAGGCGGCGTTCAACCGTTTTTTGCGGACAGGGCAGCATGAGGGTTTGCAAGGGTTAGAAGGCAAAGCCATGTCTGTGGGGACAGATGCAGACGGCGGCTTTATGGTGCCTGATATTCTGTATCAACAACTAACCCAAACATTGATGGTGCTGTCGCCCATCCGTGCGATTGCGAATGTTATTAACATTGGTGGGGATGCGGTGGATATTTTGGTGGATAACACCGATGCAGGCTCGGCTTGGGTTGCAGAAACAGCAACACGGGCGGAGACAACCTCACCGCAACTGCAACGCGTGAAAATCACGCCATATGAGTTGTATGCACAACCGCGTTTAACCCAACAACTGATTGATGACAGCCGTTTTGATGCGGATGCCTTCATCACGCAAAACATTGCCGAGGCTTTCGCCAAAGCAGAGGGCACTGCGTTTGTTTCAGGCGATGGCACAGGCAAACCTAAAGGTTTCCTTGCTTACAGCGCGGGAACAACATGGGGCACGATTGAGCGCGTGAAAACAGGGGTTGCAGGCAATTGGGCGGCAAGTTCTCCCGCTGATGTGCTGGTGGATTTAATGTTCAGGCTGAAAACCAGCTACATGAATGAAGCCTCGTGGTTAGTGAATCGGAGTGTGTTGTCAGAAATTCGCAAATTCAAAGGTTCTGATAACAATTACTTGTGGCAGCCCAGCACGCAAAGTGGCACGCCGTCTACGTTGCTTGGGTTTAATCTCTATCTTGCTGAAGAGATGCCTAATAAGGCAACCGATAGTTTGTCGGTGGCGTTTGGGAACTTTAAGGTGGGGTATACGGTGGTGGATCGTCAAGATGTGCGTATCTTGCGGGATCCGTTCTCGGCGAAACCCTACGTTCAGTTTTATGCAACAAAGCGTGTTGGCGGCGATGTGACCAACTTTGAAGCGATTAAGCTGCTTCAGTTTGGTGTTTAGTTATAGCACTTTAGTTAGAGGGTAGCGTCATTCTTCGCGAAATCCTTGATTTTCCAAGGATGAAGGTGGAGAATCTATACTGTTTTATGGATCTTCCGCCTTCGTCTTCGCTTTGCTCGACTACGCGAAAGATGACGCTCCTCCCTATACCTTAGTATTTCTCTCTAGCCTATCAACTTGCAGCCATCTCTCATATTGGGAGGTGGCTGTTCTTTTTTGGAGATTCTCCATGAGTATGACTCTTTTAACGCCCCCGAGTGTTGAACCGCTGACATGGGCGGAAGTGAAAGCTTTTTTGCGACTGGATAACGACGCGGAACAAAGCCTTGGCAACACGTTTATTATGGCGGCACGGCAGTTGGTGGAAAATTATACAGGGCGTGCGCTGCTCAGCCAACGTTGGCGCATGAGTTTAGATGCATGGCCGCGCCCTGTGCAGCAATCAAGCTATAGCAATACAGGGTGTGTGGTGAATATGTTTGCACGCCGCATATTTTTGCCCAAAATCCCTGTGCTTGCCGTTGAAACCATGAAAGTGTTTGCGGCAGACGGCACAAGTATAACTTTACCCGAAACGGTGTATAGCATTGACCCGATTTCGGGGAAAGTGGCGTTCTCTAGCAGTGCTGCGTTGGTTGACCCGTCCAAACCAACGGCAGGTATTGAGATTGATTTTAGTGCGGGCTATGGCACGACGGCGGACAGTGTCCCCGCGCCGCTTAAACACGCAATGCTGGTGCTGGTTGGTTTAAGTTTTGAGGAGCGTATTCCAGAACACGGCGCATTGCCGAGTGCTGTTATGTCGTTATTAAAGCCCTATCGGTTTGCGAAAATATCGGTATAGGTGCATACGATACTATGTTTTTGCCTGATAAAGTTAGCAGAAAATAGGGCTGTCTTAAGGGGATTTTAAGGGTTGTGTGGGATTGTAGGAACAGTTCCATCCCCTTTCACCCTTTTTGTTGAGACCTGTTATGACCCAACCTTGGCAAGCTGCTTTTCATGCTGTCAACAGTAATACGCCGACAGAGCAGTTATTTGCGCTATTGGTGGATGATGTGTATAGCATGATGCGCGGTATTAGCGGGCTGGGGTTAAATGCGTGTGCGTTTGTGTTGGGCGAGAAATTTGCCTATTTCCGCAACAAAGGGCAACGCCCTGATGCGGAGGCTTTGGGCGAACTTGCAGCATTATATCGGGTATTGGCACAAGATTTCAAGCAATCCTATTTTGACGAGTTGCAACAGCAGAATCAACAGCAGTTGCTGAAAAGTGTTTACACGAAACGTAGTGTTAAAACTAAGGAAGAGGGGCATTTGACACCGCTTGATGTGCAAGTGATGCTGCCGATTTATAATGCGGTATGGCATTTGCATTATCAGGCATTCTTAGATGAACCTGCGCTGACGATTTCTGCATGGAATGTGAAAGACACCCATCAAAATCGCGCTATTCGTGCCGTATTGTTTGATATGGATTACGACAGGCTGGCGTTGCTGTGTTTGATGATGGCGGAATCTTTAAAAGAGGTGCAGGGCGCAAGCAAAAAACTGCAGAAAACTATCGAGGAAAAAGCACGGATTATGCTGACCATTTTGGCGCACCGCGTTGAAACCCCCGATTATTATGCAGCAGAACTGCTGACGCTTGATAGCCAAGAGCTATACACTGACTTAACAACGCTGATTAGTGCGCTGAAAGAACGCAAACCGATGAGCAAAGATTTGTTTGGTTTTGTTGTGCCGTTTCCCAGCAACAACCAAGACAAAACAATTGAATAATCAGCCAAAGATACCCATATAGAGAGAAGAAGCCTCTGAATGAAAAAGCCGCCCAATATGGATTTGCTGAAAACACTCTCAAAAATTGCGCAACGCAATGTGCAAGGGAAAGCTGTGTCCGCAGAACCCGTATTTATGGACAAGGAAGAATTTTTAGCGCGTGTTACAGTGGAACAAGAACGCTTTAAGCGTCTTTCCGTGGGTCAGTTGTGTGCCGAATTGATGGCACTGAATGAACATTTACGCTCTTCAAAAGAACCTGAGGTGCGCGGACTGATTGAGCTACGCGCCATGACGCTGGTGTTGGTAGAAAAATATTTTTGTGAACCGCTAAAACCGTTCACGATGGCCGCAACGCATGAAGCAATGAATACGTTGTTTGTAGAACGTTATGTGTTTGGCACGGATACGGAAAAATCGTGGTTGCGGTTGATTACGGAGTGTTTGACAGGCTTTCATAAGCTGGAAATGACGCATGATCCGCTGCATTGGTTGGTTGATTGGAACCCGATGGACTCTCGCGTGCATCAGGCAAAAGTCTCCCTGCTTGATAAGGGTACGCCAAAAACGCTGACCGAACTATTTTTGTTGTTAAGTGAGCGTGAGGTTGCACTTCTTTCGGGCACTATAAAAGCAGATGATGGGGAGCAGCGGGCTGCAGGCAACTTATGGCAGTCTATTAGTGATACAAGGATGATGCGCAGTGCGGTGGAGGTGTATTGGTGCAATCACCCACTTGTGCCTAAGGATTATCGGCATTTTATTTTGGAAAAAACCCCGCAGGCGCAACTAGCGTTTTTGCAGGCGAAGAAACAGCAATTGTTTATGTTAGGTGTTCCTGTGAAAAAGCAGGCGCGCGCTAAAACAACGGAAGATGTGATGGCGAGTTCGTCGTTTACGCTCTACCAACAATAACTTTTTTCTACTTCTACTATGTCTTGCTGCAAATGCCTGTTCCTTGCGCTTCCGTTGCTCATGTACTAAGAAGTACACTGCGCTACGGTTCTCAGAAACTGTCATTTTCGCTAGCGACCTAGCGAAGTATAAAAAAGTATAATTTTATATATATATCAATATTTTAAAAAGACTCGTTAGGAAACTAGCGGGTCTTTTTTTATGCCTCAAAAGGATAAAGACGATGCACACGCTTAACACATTGACACAGCGGGTCACCCTACAACAGCCTGTTTATACGGCGAATGCGAGTGGAGGGCGGACAACAACATGGAGTACAGTCACCGATTTATGGGCGAATGTGACGGCAAAACCGCTCAATGTGGCGGTGGTGGCAGAGCAAAAACAGGTAGCCAATCGCTATACGGTGACGGTGCGCAATATTGTGACGATTGAGGAAAGTATGCGATTTTTGTGGCAGGGGCGCAGTTTACGCGTTGTCGGGCTGCCGCCTGTGACAGCTGAGAGTTTGTATCGGGAAATTGACTGCACTGATGCGTTAACAATGGAGTAAAATATGGAAAAAGATATGAGTTTTACGGTGCAGGGTGTTATCTATACCGTGCTGACAGGAGATGGTGCGTTGATGGCAAAAATCAACGAGGTGTATGATGTTGCTCTCGAAGGGGCGGTGTTACCCTATATTACCATCGGGCAAGATGTGGCGCGGGCATGGAACACCAAAAGCAAAGACGGGCAAGTTTTTGATGTGAGCGTTCACTCATTTTCAGGTCAAGAAAATTTAGCGGAAGCCAAAGGCATCGCCGAAGAAGTGTATAGATTACTGAAAAACATGAGTTTCTTGTTGGGGGATGGCACATTGGTGCGCTCTACCTACTTGCAAACAGCGACAACGGTTGTACGGCGGCAGGTGGTGGATGTGGAGCAGACGTTTCGGGTGTATGTGCAGAAGTAGGCAATAGGCGAGAGTAGGGAGGCGGGAGGAAAGGGGAAAGCCTTACTGTCGCCTCCTGCCTTTTGTCTCCTGCCTTTAAAAAGGAACTTTTCATATGACATTTTATTTCGGACGCGACTTTCAGTTGCGCGTCATCAGCGGCGGTGCGCCTATTTTAGTGGGCGGGCTGACCACCACAGATTTTGCGGTGAACACAACTGTATTGGAGGCAAGTAGCCCACAAAATGGCGCGTGGCAACAACGGGTGAGTGGACTGCGCAATGTGCGTATCAGTGCAGAAGGCGTGTTTGAAGATTCAGCCGCCGAAGCCTTGTTACGGGCGACTGCCTTAGGCGGCAATGCGATTGAGTGTTCACTCATTTTTGCGGGGGGTGATACGCTACAGGGATTTTTTGTGGTGAACCGTTATGAACGGGCGGGAACAATGGCGGAGATGGAAAGCTATCGTCTCACGCTCGAGTCCGCAGGAACATTGACGTATACAGGAGCATAATCATGCCAGCATTTCACGAGATACGCTTAGCGGAAGACATTTCTTATGGCAGCAGCGGGGGGCCTGAATTTTCGACCACCATTGTTGCCTCACTCTCAGGGTTCGAGCAACGCAACGTGAATTGGAGCGCGGCACGGGCTAAATATAATGTTGCCTACGGCGTGCGGACGGAGCAGCAGTTAGAGGCGTTGCTGGCGTTCTTTCGCGCTCGTCAAGGCAAGGCATTCGGCTTTCGCTATAAAGATTGGACGGATTATCAATCAGCAGCGTTGATAACCCCTACTGACCAATTACTCGGCACGGGTAATGGGGTGAAAACAGCGTTTCAATTGGTGAAAAGTTACACTTCGGGCAGTGTTACTGTTGCACGGACGATTAGTAAACCTGTAGCGGGTACGGTGCGGGTGTCATTAGCGGGAACAGAGCTGACCAGCGGCTTTACGGTGGATAATACAACAGGTATTGTGACGTTCACCACGCCGCCTGCGAGTGGCGTTTTGGTTAAGGCAGGCTTTCAGTTTGATGTGCCTGTGCGGTTTGATACGGATAGTTTATCGGCAACGTTGGATAGTTACGGCATAACGTCCCTGCAAAGTGTGCCTGTTGTTGAGGTTCGGCTATAATCGCACGCATAGGGACTGCGCCACGCCTTCAGCCTCAGTCATTGACCATAAGTCAACTCCGTTCGGCTTACGGCTCGCTCGTCGCCTCTTCATGCGATTCTTAACAATATTAAATGAGTGTTCATTTATGAAAACTTTAACAACAAACATTGTGGCAGAAGCGGTGACAACCCTTGCGTTGTGCTATCGGCTGACGCGCACGGATGGCGTGATACTCACCTTCACCAGCCTTGATAGGGATTTAGCCTTAAGTGGCGTGACCTATCGCGCCACAACCAGCCTAAGTGCCACCGCCATTGAAAGCACGGCAGATTTACGGGTGGACAACCTTGATGTGGAGGGCATCTTAAGCGATGACAGCATCACGGCGGAAGATTTACTGAGCGGTGTGTATGATAACACGTTGGTGGAAGTGTTTTTGGTGGATTATACGAATCCCCCTGCCGCCATTACGCCGCAAACAGTGCTGTGGTTGCGTTCTGCCTATATTGCAGAGATTCGCATTAGTGACGGTAAGTTTATAGCAGAATTGCGCGGGCTTGCATCAAAACTCGGCGCAATACCGATGGAGGTGTATACGCCCACCTGTCGCGTGAAAAAGTTGGGCGATGCGCGGTGTAAGGTCAATACCGCCGCCTATACCTTCAGTTATACGGTGGCCACATTATTGAGTGAGCGTTCATTTACGCATAGCAGCACCGCACAAGCAGATGGATACTTTCAGTTTGGCACGTTAAAATGGACAACAGGCGCGAACGTAGGGCGCGAGGCAAGCATTAAAACCTATACTTCGGGCGTGATAGAATTGTTGGAACCCCTGCCGTTTGCGCTTGCGGTGGGGGATGCGTTTACTGCCATTCGGGGTTGTAATCGGCAATTTGCCACCTGCCGCGATGTGTTCAATAATTTGGCAAATTTTCGTGGCGAGCCACCGCATCTGCTTCCCGGGATTGATAAGTTGATTAGCCCGTTGGGCTAGGGGGGGGAAATGGATACGTTTTTGGAAAATTACGCAGCGTTGAAAAACACGGCAGAATTGTTATCGTTCAAATGCTACATTCGTACAGGGAAAGTGCCGCAAGAAGTACGTTATATTTTGCAGGAGCTGCAGCAGTTTGGGGAAGAAATGAAATATGACCCCAATCAGCCGCGTGTCCCTGCGGGAAGTCCTGATGGCGGACAGTGGACAAGTGGGGAGGGAAATTCTACAGAAATAACACCCCTTGGACAAATCAATGATCCTCCAATAAAACCATCTTATCTGGTTGAAAATACGATAGGTTTTTTCTTAGGAGGCGGTGCTGTTACTGTTGCTAAACGTGCGTTGAGTGCATACAGACTAAGCAGAAATACTCAAAAAGGCTTTACTGATCATGGTAATTTAAGAAGTGGACAGCGTGCAATTACGGATAAACAGATAAAGCAAGCAGTAAGATCTGCGGAAAAATCTGGAAATGTAATCGAAAAGATAGGCAGATACGGCACATTACAAAAAAGATATAAAGGTGATAATGGTGTAACCGTTATCATACAAATGGAAGGTAGGAATGCTGGCAAAGTCATCACGCTTTATCGCCATCAGTAGGAATTGTATTATGAATCTTACATTTGAAAAAATCAACGCCGCTTTTATCGAAGAAGACCTAGAAGGATTTATTGAGGAAGGCGCACCTGCTGATGAATATAGTTCAGAAGCACAAAGCGTTGCAGAAGCCTTGGCAAAAATTCCTATGGAAAAAATCACCATGTCTGTTGTGGCGGCGACGATTGCGTTGGTGTGGGCAAAAAGTTTTGGAAGAACAGCGGCGGAGATGGAACAACGACTTCCTGCGTGCCAACGTCTTGCCGAAAAACTGTTAACACCATGAACCCCTTTGCAACGGAGGCGACCCAATGGCTCGGCACGCCGTTTCATCCTCATGCTGCTCTTAAAGGCGTGGGGTGTGATTGCTATGGGTTGATTGCAGGGGTGTATAGCGCGGTGACAGGGCTTGAAGTTGTTTTACCCACAGACTATCCGCCGCAGTGGCGGGTGATTGCCGACTATGCGCCGCGCTATCGTGAACATTTACTCACTTTTGCGGAACGGGTTGTAACCCCTGTGGCAGGCGATGTGCTGGTGTTTGCTATCAATGGCAGAGAGGCGCATTTGGGGATATTAGTGAATGAACATTCATTCATTCATGCGCGGGGGGAGCGGGGCGTGGGCACGGTGTGCCTGAATGATTTTAAGGAGAAGTGGCGGAAGCGCCATCACTCAACGTACAGGTTCTGTTGAGATTTTAAGGATTTTGAGGCGAAAATGACGAAATTTCGAGAACCGCAACGCAAATGTACGTTCTTGTACATGCGGAGCGGAAGCGCAGAAAAACGTCATTTGCAGACCAAAAGACGACAAATATCAACAGAACCTAGATTAAAGGAATAACACCATGGCAACACTGGTTTTTGCAGCAGCCGCTTCGGCGGTGGGGACAAGCGCGGGTTTGAGCACCCTTGGCACCACGATTCTCGCAACCGCAGCCAGCGTCGCGGGCAGCTATGTGGATAATGCCCTCACAGGGGCGGGGCAACAGGGCACGCGGCTTAATACCACGGTTCTTGAGATTCCGCAGGTGTTGTCTTCCAGTTATGGACGGGCGATTCCGTTGGTCTATGGCACAGCGCGGGTGGCGGGTAACGTGATTTGGATGAGCAAACCTACGGTGACAACGATTAGTCACACGCAAAATGTACGGTCAGGCAAGTTCTCCAGCAAAACGGTGACGGCGGGGACAGAGCGCTATACGCTGGCAGATATGGCGATTGCGTTGACATCCGTGCCCTCGCTCTTGGCAAATAACGTGGTGGGCAGCGCCAGTGATGAGGATGATCAGATTGTCTTTAAAACGCGGGGTGGGATTGTGGCGGTGCGGCGCATTTGGGCGGATAGCCAGCTTATTTATGATGCGCGAACGTTTAACCTCTCGGCAGAGCAAACTAACAATTATACGTTTGAGGCTCTTTATGATGGGCAGGAGACGCAAACGGCGGATGATTTAATCGAAAGTATTGTGGGGGCTGGGAATGTGCCCGCGTTTCGGGGCTTAGCGTATATTTTGCTTACGGAGGTGCGCCTCAGTGACTTTGGCAATCGCGTGCCGAATTTCACCATGGAGGTGGTTGCAAGTTTGCCAAAAGTAGTGTGCGAAGAAACGCCACAAGGGTTGGCGGAAAATGCAGCAGGCGATATTTTCGTGAGTAATACCTTGCGCCGCACGATTACCCGCTTTGATAGCAAAACGCTGAAAACAAAGGCAACGCTGGGCAGAGCAGGCGTGGAGAATGACTATTTAGGGACGTTGAAAGCCATGCCGTGGGGCTTAGTTGTAACCCCTGATGGCGATATTTGGGTGACAGCACAGGGCGATGCAACCGTGCAGCGGCTTAATCCCGATACAGGGGCGGTGATTGCCAATATCGCGGTGGGGAATTATCCTAGAGAGATGGTGGTGGATAATGCAGGGTTTGTGTGGGTGACATTCCCGACGCTGAATCAGGTTAGCAAGATTAATCCGAGTACCAATACGGTTGCGGCGAGTTATACTGTGAGCGGTGCGCCATGGGCAATTTGCAAGGGGCTTGATGGCAATCTGTGGGTAACAACCAACAGCGAGGTGGTACGCCTTAACCCCACAACGGGCGCGGAAATTGCGCGGATTAGCGTAGGGCTATTCCCGTGGGGCATTGCCTGCAACCCTGTGACGGGCGCGATTTGGACGGCGTTAAGCGGGGAAGATATTCTTGTGATTATTGACCCCGCCACAAACACGGTGGTGAAACAGCGCAATACGGGGACGTATCCCACTGCTGTGAGCACGAGCGCAACGGATGAATACGGTAGTGTGGCGGTGACGCTCCTTTATGGCAACCAACTGAAAGTGTATTCACGCACCTATAGTGAATTGCTGGAATATGGCACAGTGGCGTTTCCCGCCAATTGTCTGCATCGCGCCAATGGCGAGGTGGTGGTGACGCAAAGTAAATATGATTTTGTGATGGTGGCGGAGGGGAGGTAGAAGGGGGCTAGGCACTAGGGTTTAGGCATTGGGGGAAGTGCATAGAAATCATCAGAATGCGTTAGAAAACTAGTCAGCTAATTTTTTACAGGTACCATCAAAAAATCCTGTTGTTGGTGTTTTTAAGGCAAGAATTTTGCTCAGCTTTGAAAACTGTCCAACGAACGAATTATCCTTGTAGATTTGAATTATATCTCCAATATCTGAAATTTCATCGTAATAATACATTAATTCATTTGGAATTTCAGTGTAGAAAATGCCATCGGATTTGCTCCAAAGGTGAACCCAGAATCTAAATTCATTGAGTTTAATGAAAATTTTCCCTGCAGTTTTCTGATCTGCTGAAGAAAATACTCCATCGCACTCATATTTTGATTGAATTTCTGAAAACTTAATTTGCACAAGAAGCAAAACAGCAAACAGAGCAAAAAGTAGTTTTTTCATAAGATCTTTACCTCAAAATCTGCTTTGAAGATGGTTTCTTTTAGCTTCTAAAAATGGCGGAGAGAAAGGGATTGACTTGACGCTTTGCGTCTGCGCCGCCACGGCGGGCTGTTGCCCTTGTGGTCGAACGTCGTTCTCATCCCACATCTCGTGTATTTCAATAAAACAGGGGGGCGTTGTTACGCTTATCCCCTGTTTTATTGAAATGGCGGAGAGAAAGGGATTCGAACCCTTGATACGGTTACCCGTATACACACTTTCCAGGCGTGCGCCTTCAACCACTCGGCCACCTCTCCGTTTTGATTCTGTGCGGTCATTCTACAGAAGAGCAAACACGCTATATAAAGGTCAACAACATGTCAATTTCTTTCGGAACAGACACCAGCCCGCTTGCGGCAAGCGCATTGCCGAGCATTAACGTTGGTTTGGGCTGGTATAACAACAATCGCAAACGTCTGAAAAAGTTTGCAACGCAATACATGGCACTTGATACTGCAGCGGTGGCAACGCTGAAAAGTCAAGGCGAGGCGGATGTGTCAACGAGTGCGGTGCAATCGTCACGGGCGGGGTTTAATGAATTGCGGGTGCGGTTGCCTGTGCTCAACCAGTATTACACCTATACAGGGATGCATGGGGGGACGGCTGATGCGTCTGTGCTTGCGAAAATTAAGGCGATTATCCTTGATTGGGCAACAAAAAATAATCCCACAGGAAAGCCCATTGATGAAACCAATTTTGAAAATCTGCTGCGCGTTGCCAAGGCACGGTGGGCGGATTTTAACATGAGTGAACAATCACTCATTGCCGCGTGGGTGACTAAGCTGAAAATAGCAAAAGAAACGTGGTCATTCACGCCGCTTTTAGGCGAAGGGCAATTACAATACGGCAATCACTATACGCACCATTATAAAATTTTATTGCAGGTCTATGATTTTTTAGGGCTTACCAGTCATTACAATGCTTTGCTTGCAACGATAGATAGCTTTGCGGCGGTGAATTTTCCGTTTGGTAATGCCGCGGTGACGTATCCCATGACACGCGCTGTGGTGGGGGCTAATAAAAGTGAACAGCGATTTGATATAAATGGGAATTATCTGTCAAGATTTGTGGCAGGGGGGACGATTATCATCACAGGCAACACGCAAGGCAATAACGGGACGTTTACGATTGCATCGGCAAGTTATCTGAGCGGTTCTGACAAAACGCGCATTTTTGTGCAGCAAACACTGGCGAATGATGGCGGTGGCGGGACATTACAAGAGGTGTTTCATCCAAACGGTCACGCCATCCCCCGTGCGGCAACGGATGTTGGCGAGAGCATTGATTACATCAGGCGGGACGCGCTGCATTATCAGAATTATGATCTTGAACCATGGCTGGAAATCGCGCTGCTGGCAGGGGGCACGCGCTATCAAACGATTGTGGATAATGCGTTTAATTTTTTAAGCACTAATGTGTTGAACCCTCCTGCAAAACACTATGAGTTTGCAGCAAGCACCGATCCATTTGATGCGGAACGCTGGAGTGTCTCGAACACCGCCTATTTGCAGCCAGAGGCGATGTATCATCCTGATAAAATGGCGCGGTGTGTATTTACCTATCAGTATTATAAACAAGGGCTTGTCCCCAGTTTTATGGTGGATGAGCGTTTGTTCACGCTTGCAGTGCGGTCGGATATTCTGCCGAGTGCGTGGTATTATTATTTTCGTTGGGCATTTGGGGGGATTTATGGCTGATGTACAAAGCGTCGTGCAGGATTTGTTGCGGCAGGCGGGTTTTAGCGCGTCTCAGGTGAATTATACGGCTCTTGAAGGGGCACTCTCAGGGCTGGTTATCAGCGACAGAAGTGATATTCGCAATGTGGTGGAGCAACTGCAAGCCTTCTATCAGTTTGATAGTATTGAGAAAGATGGGGTGCTGACGTTCATTCCGCGTGGCAAACAAAGCGTGATGACCATAAACGAGGCAGATTTTCTGCCGAATAGCTTTACCATTACGCGTTTGCCCGATGTGCAGTTGGCAGAGCAATTGAATGTAACCTATGCCGATAAAGCGAGTGACTATCAAACCGTGACGCAATCAGCGGTACGGCAGCTTGCGCCTGCAAGTAGTCAAAAAACGGTAAAAACCAACTTTGTGCTGGCGGCAGAGGTGGCGAAACGGCAGGCGGATACGCTGCTGGACGCGGTGTGGGTGGAGCGGTTTCAGTGCAAATTCTCTTTGCCCTTAAAATATGCGGTGTTGGAAGCGGGCGATGTGGTGACACTGACCACCGCTGCGAAAACTTTTGTGGTGCGGATTACGCGCACGCTGTATCAGAATGCGAGTTTACAGGTGGAAGCCGTGACAACGGATGCGGCGGCGTATATTCAGACAAGTTTTGGTACAACCCGCCCCTCGAGTCAAATTGTGGTGGCAACGGGCAAGAGCAGGCTATTTTTGCTGGATATTCCTCTCTATAATGAGGCAGACGACAGCCCGAGTTTCTTCATGGCGGTGAGCAAACAGCGCGATGATATAAGCTGGCAATATGCAACCGTCTATGAATCGTTAGGCGACAACATCTATACCCCAAAAACGGTGATAACCAAGGAGGCAATCACGGGCAAAGCCACCACGGTATTGAGTGGGACTGCGCCAACTGCCTACCTTGATGAAAAAAATACCGTCACCGTGACGCTGAATGATGGCACGCTTGCCAGTACCACCGATGCCTTGTTGCTGCGGGGTGCGAATGTGGCGTTGTTGGGCGATGAGTTGCTTCAGTTTGGCGTGGCAACGTTGGTGGGCACGCATACCTATCAGTTGTCACGGCTGCTTAGGGCGCGACGCGGCACGGATGCAGCTATGCTCACCCATGCAATTAACGAACGATTTGTGCTATTGGGGGAGGAAATTTTCCAACAACCCGCTGGCTTATTGAATGTGACATATACCTATAAAGCGGTGTCCTCAGGGCAATTGCTGGACGATGCGAGTGAGTATTCATTCACGCCTGCAGCCGCAAATTTAAAGCCGTTATCGCCTGTGCATGTTGCAGGGGCGCGGGATAGTAGTGGGAACTTAACGATAACATGGATACGCCGTAGCCGAGCCAACACAGGCTGGCAAGATGGCATTGAACTGCCGCTTGCAGAGGCTTTTGAGCAATACGATGTGGACATGATGAACGGGGCAACCGTGGTGCGGACACTCACCACCACCAGTCCCACAACGCTTTACACCGCCGCGCAACAAGTCACAGATTTTGGATCTGTGCAAAGTGCGGTAGTTGCGAAAATTTACCAACGTTCAGCCGTCATCGGCAGAGGCGTTGGGAGAACAGCTATTGTATAGGCGGTAGGCGGGCGTAGGGAGGCAGAAGAGGAAAAGCCTCCTGCCTTTCTACTCTCGCCTTGCCTGCAGCTTACCTTTTTACAGCAATGGAGATTACAGTTATGCCAACCCCCAGACTTTCTTTTCCCTATATCGAAACGCAACAAGCACAAAAAGAGGTGACACACGCAGACAGCCTCAACCGCTTGGATGCATTGGTGCAAGCGGCCGTTGAAGACAAAGATCTTGCTACACCGCCAAGCAGCCCCGCAGAAGGCGTGGTATATATTGTGGCTGCTAGTCCTACAGGAGCATGGGCAGGACAGGCGGGGAAACTCGCGCAATTCATTGGTGGCGTGTGGAAGTTTTACACCCCCGCAACTGGCTGGCAAGTGTGGGTGAAAGACGAAAAACGCGTGCTGTTTTATGATGGCAGCGCGTGGCAAACTCCACTCCCTGTTGTGCCTTCTTATACCGTTGCGGGCTTACCGAGTGCAAGTGTTGCCGCCAATTTGATTTATGTGAGCAATGAAAGCGGCGGGGCGGTTCTCGCGTTTTCTGATGGGACGAATTGGCGGCGGGTGACGGATAGGGCGATTGTTAGTTAATTTATATATTCGAATCAGTCCGCCTTCGTTCCTGCGGAACTATAGCGTGACAGCCTCCGCTTAGCTGCTCGTTTTCTGCTCGGCAAGCCGAGCCGAAGCTCGCAGAGCGTAGGCTGGTGCCATCGAAGGGACTCGAACCCCCGACCCACGCATTACGAATGCGTTGCTCTACCGACTGAGCTACGATGGCATCAAAATAACAGAAAATTCTTATAGCCCATTTTTTAGTTTAAGCAAGGGACTCCTTATGGTGATTCGTGAGTATGAAGAAGAAGCGCGTAATCTCACGCTGCATGTGGCGGTGTGTGCGGAACGCTATCAAAACCTACATTTCCGTTTGGAGCGGCTGGAGCGCGTGGTGCTCATCACCAGCAGTACGCTGTTTGCAAGTGTGCTTACTTTAATTGCAACCCTATTACAGAAAATTCATTAGGAGAAACATTATGTTACAAAACTTTCTAACACCTGAACAAAATCTACCAACCCTAGAAAAAGGTGGAGATAGGCAATACGAAAGACAGCGTCTCGAAGAGTATGAGAACAAAGGCAGCGAGACGCACGAGCAATTTTCCAAAAGAGAAAAGAAGTCTGCCTAACTAGGCGACCTCCATCACCTTCGCGCCGATGGCTGCAATCATCGCGAGGTCTGCTTGTGTTTCATTATTGCCCGTGGTGAGGAGTTTCTCACCATAAAAAATAGAGTTTGCCCCCGCAAAAAAGCACAGGATTTGTGCTTCACGGGAGAGTTCTAAGCGTCCTGCAGACAAGCGTACACGGGTTTTGGGCATGGTAATGCGAGCCGCTGCACACATGCGCACTAACTCTAATGCATCAATTTTTTGTACATTACCTAGAGGCGTGCCGCTCACAGGAACAAGCGCGTTGATGGGTACGCTTTCAGGCTGCGGGGTCATGTTGGCAAGCACAGCGAGCATGGCGGCGCGGTCTATCACGCTTTCGCCCATACCGATAATACCGCCGCAACACACTTCAACACCTGCTTTTCGGACGTTTTGAATAGTATTCAGGCGGTCTTGGTAGGTGCGGGTGGTGATGATGTCGGCGTAATATTCAGGGCTGGTGTCAAGGTTGTGATTATAGGCGGTAAGCCCCGCTTCTTTAAGCTGCTCAGCTTGATTTTCATTGATCATCCCAAGGGTAACACACGCTTCCATGCCCATTTGCCGCACGCCTTTGACCATTTCTAGCACGCTTTGGAATTGTGCATCGGCTTTGTGCGTTCCCTCTGGTGGTTGTCGCCATGAGGCACCCATGCAGAAACGGCTTGCGCCGTTGGCTTTGGCAAGGGCTGCTTCTTTGAGCACCGTATCAACCGAGAGCAATGGCTCTTTCTCCACCCCTGTTTCTTTGAAATGGGCGGATTGCGGGCAGTATTTGCAATCTTCAGGGCAACCCCCTGTTTTAATACTGAGCAGGCTGGCAAGCTGAATAGAATTTTCAGGCTGATGGGCACGATGGACGGCATGTGCCTCATACAGCAACTCGAAGAGCGGCTTTTCAAGGAGCGTTTGGATTTCAACGGTTGTCCAGTTGTGGCGTGTCATGATTCATTCCTTTTAGAAGATTTTTATAGGCAAGGAGAAAGGGAAACGCAATGCAAGATACAGATAAACGGTTTCAAAAAGCGGTTAAGGTCCTGCTTGCCCATGAGGGCGGCTATGCTGATGTTGCGGGAGACAGAGGCGGCGAGACAAATTTTGGCATCAGTAAAAAATCATATCCCCATCTCAATATTAAAGAGCTAACGGCGGAACAAGCGATTGCGATTTATTATCGCGATTATTGGCGGCTTTATGGCTATGGGCGATTGCACAAAACCAGTGTTGCCACAAAAGTATTCGATTTAGCGGTGAATACAGGGGCACGGAGCGCGCACATTATCTTGCAACGGGCGTTAAAACGCTTAGGCAAACGCCTCAAAATAGATGGCATTTTAGGACGACACACAATTTCTCTCGCCAACGCAATGGATGAGGAAATGCTGCTGGCTGGGCTTCGCGTGGAGGCAACAGCGCACTATCGGCGGCTCATTACTGCCAATCCTATTTTGAAAAAATTTGAACAGGGTTGGATGAAACGCGCACAATTTTAACAGGAGAACGATATGAAAAACTTTTTTGACTGGCTATTAGTACGTTTAAATGAACGCTCAACATGGGTGGGTTTAACAGGGATGCTTGCGGCAATTGGCGTGGGAATATCTCCCCAACAATTAGAAGTCATTACAACGGTTGGCGTTGGCACAGCGAGTGCAATATTGGCTTTTACCAAGGATTAGTAGATAGCTAAACCGCCGCGTAAAGCGTCCCCCATGGGTTGTTCAAAAAAGAAGCCTTTTTTTACAAGGACTTCTTCAGGAGGGGGCGGCAAGCTTGTTGCATTGCCTCTATAAATAATGGTGAGATCACTGAGGCGTTTTGAAACCATGGTGGTGTTTTTGTGTTCCCAACGGATGGTGTTGGTGGAATGTTTGTAGGCAACATAACAGGATTCCACAGCACCATCCCACAAAATACAGAGATTGCCGTTGCTGCCGACACGCCATTTCCCCATCACATCCTCGCCTGCAGCGGGTTGCCAAATGGTTTTTCCCGTTGGGCTGAAATATTGCCAAAAAGGAATGCCGTCAACTTCGCCTGAGAGCGTATTCCCGCTCAGCGCTTTTAGTAAATCCGTTGCCTCAACGGCTTTTTTCCGAGATTTCAATAATCCTTGCGCGGATGCAGGTGGGTGCATACCCATTAATAAAATAATGAAAAAAATAACACTGAGACGCACAGAGAAAACTCCTTTGCAATAGAGAGTATTAGTAAGATATTTCTGTAGAATGTCAAGTTTTTAGTGTTGTTGTTCGCGATGTTCTCGCCTAGAGTACAACGCTATGAAATCAGACCTTCTCCACACCCTTTCCACACGCGGTTTTATCCATCAAGGCACAGACCTTGAAGCATTAGATGCGCTCTGTGTATCGCAAAGAATCACAGGGTACATTGGCTTTGATGCAACGGCGGATAGCTTGCACATTGGCAATCTTTTACAGGTTATGTTATTGCGGCGTTTGCAGCAAGCAGGGCACACGCCGATTGTGCTGATGGGTGGCGGGACAACCAAGGTGGGCGACCCTTCAGGTAAAGATGCCGTACGGCAACTGCTCGATGATGCCGCGATTAATCAGAACATCAGCGGCATTCAACAGATTTTTGCAAACTACATTGATTTTAACAAGGCGCAGCTTGTCAATAATGATGACTGGCTACGCGAGCTGAATTACATTGCCTTTCTGCGCGATTTTGGGGCGCATTTCTCGGTGAATCGAATGCTGTCGTTTGATAGCGTGAAATTGCGTCTGGAACGGGAACAGCCGCTGTCTTTCCTTGAATTTAACTACATGATTCTCCAAGCCTATGACTTTTTAGAGCTCAACAAACGCTATGGCTGCGTGTTGCAAATGGGCGGCTCTGATCAGTGGGGTAATATTGTCAACGGCGTGGATTTAACGCGTCGAATCTTAAGCAAAACAGTGTTTGGCTTAACCTCGCCGTTGTTGACGACGGCAAGCGGCGCAAAAATGGGCAAAACCGCCCAGGGAGCCGTGTGGCTCAATGCGGATAAGCTCTCTCCCTATGATTTTTGGCAGTTCTGGCGCAACACGGAAGATGCGGATGTGGGGCGTTTCTTAAAATTATTTACAGAATTGTCGCTTGAAGAGATTGCAAAATTAGAAGCCCTTGGTGGTGCAGAAATTAATGAGGCGAAAAAGATTCTCGCAACGGCGGTGACAACGCTATGTCATGGCGAAAAAGCGGCAATAGAGGCAGAAAAAACCGCTAAAGAGACATTTGAGCAAGGATTATCCAGCGCGGGACTGCCCACCACCAATATTCCCAAAGCCACGCTAGAAAAGGGTTTGCCATTGTTAGACGCGTTGGTGCAGGCAGATTTAACGCCCTCAAAAAGCGAAGCACGAAGATTTATTAAAGTTGGGGCTATACGTATCAATGATTGTGTGATACAACAGGAGCAACATTTAATTCGCCTTGAGGATTTCCAACAAGGCGAGACGCTTAAACTCTCGGTCGGCAAGAAGAAGCACGGACTGCTGAAAATTGCGTGAATGTTACTGACAAAAAGCCTTTATGTCTTGCTGCAAATGACTGTTCCTTGCGCTTCCGTTGCTCATGTACCCAAAAGTACACTGCGCTACGGTTCTCAGAAACAGACATTTTCGCTAGCGACCTAAAGACTTTTTAATACGCTCAGTGGTTTGCGCTTTTTGGCTATTATTTCCAAAAAGTAAGGATTTTTTGGAAATATAACCCGTAGCAATGATGCTACCTTAGTTTAGGACGTACTATGACTGATACACTACCCGTAACCGCTGCTGATGCAGCGAGCTTTGCAGCGTTTAACCTGCATGAACTAACCCTTAAAGCCATTAATGACAGTGGCTATACAACCCCCACCGCGATTCAACAACAAGCCATTCCCATCGTTTTAGCAGGCAATGATATTGTGGGTTGTGCCCAAACAGGCACAGGCAAAACTGCGAGTTATACTCTGCCGCTCATTGAAAAGTTGCTGACAGGTCGCCGCAGAGCGCGGATGCCGCGTGCGCTCATTCTCGCCCCTACCCGCGAAATTGCGCTGCAGGTGGAAGAAAACTTCAAAAAATATGCAAAACATCATCGCCTCTACAGCGTAACGCTCGTGGGCGGTATGTCGCCTGTGATGCAGGAACGCGCCATTATGAATGGTGTAGATGTGCTGATTGCCACTCCCGGTCGATTGATGGATCATATGGCGCGCGGCAAGATTATTCTTACCGATGTGCAAACACTCGTGATTGATGAAGCCGACAGAATGCTGGACATGGGCTTTATTCCTGATGTGGAAAAAATTGTGCGTACCCTGCCAGCAACGCGCCAAACATTGATGTTCTCTGCCACCATGGCGAAACCGATTCGGGTGCTTGCGTCAAAATTCCTCAATAGTCCTAAAGAAGTGACGATTGAGCCAAAAGTGATGACCTCGGCGAGTGTTGAGCAGTTTTACTGCCCCGTGCCAAACACCCATGAAGCGAAACGCGAAGCATTCCGCAAACTCATTGAATTACAAACGATTTACAAGGCCATTGTGTTTTCTAACCGCAAACGGGATGTGTCTATTATCGCCAAAGACCTAACCAAAAATGGCTTCAGAGCGGCAGAACTCCACGGAGACATGAGTCAAGGGCAACGTCTCAAAACCCTTGCACGCTTCAAAGAAGGAAAGATTGATTTCCTTGTAGCAAGTGATGTTGCCGCACGCGGGATTCACGTGGAAGCCTTGCCAACCGTGATTAACTATGACGTACCAACCAAGCCAGATGACTATGTGCACCGTATTGGGCGGACAGGGCGTGCGGGGGATATTGGTAAAGCGTTCACGCTTGTGACTAATGACCAGAAAAAGCATTATGACGATGTGTTGTCACACATTAAATCAACCATGGAACTGTTCGATTTGGGCTACAACATTGTGTTTGATGAACGGAGCGCGGCACCAAGCCGTGGTCGTGGTGGTAGAAGCGGTGGTCGCTCGTTTGGCGGCGGCGGTGGTCGTCCTCAAGGTGGATTTAACAGAGGCGGTGGCGAAGGTCGTCGTTTTGGTAACAGCGAAGGTCGCCCTCAAGGCAACGGTGAAAGCCGTCGTACAAGAGCTGAAGGCGAGGCGCGTCCTCAAAGTGGGGAAGGGCGCCGCTTCAATAACGAAGGGAGCAATCCCCGCCCCCGTTTCAATGCAGAAGGAGCTGGCAGCGGTAATCCCCGTCCGCGTTTTGCAAAACCTGAAGGCGCAGCAACGGGCGACAAACCAAAGTTTCAAGCGCGTCGTGGCAACAGCAATGGTGCGCCGCGCCGTGCAGAAGGCGGCGAGTCTGCTGGTGGTGAGGGCATGCCTTCGTTCTTGAACCGCAGTGCGAAAAGACCGAATTCGAACGCTAAGAAGACCTCCGCATAAGTTATGAAACAAAGGGACGTTGCCGCTATAATCGTTGCTGCAGGAAGCAGTAGCCGTTATGGCGGCAATATTCCTAAACAATATGAGATACTAGGTGGCAAGTCTTTGCTGCTGTATAGTGTAGAGGTGCTTCTCGCGCACCCCGCTATTTCCCGTGTTTTGCTGGTGATCAACAAAGAGCATCACGCCTTTGTCGCGGCATTAAAACTTTCCTCTCGTGTAGAAATTGTAATCGGCGGTGCTTCGCGCCAGCAATCGGTCAATAATGGCTTGAAAGCCTTGCAAAATAAGCCGCCGCATGGGGTGTTGATTCACGATGCAGCGCGACCGTTTATCACCGCACAAACCGTTGATGCCCTTCTTGTGGCGTTAGAAACAAGCGATGGCGCGATTCCCGCAAGCCCTATTGCCGATACGCTCAAAAAAAATACCCCCGCCCAAAAAATTGAAAAAACCGTTGAACGGCATCATTTATGGGCGGCACAAACCCCGCAAGCATTTGACTATGCAAAAATTTTCCATGCCCACACCGAATTTGCGGCGATTGAAGCAACCGATGACGCACAACTCGCAGAATTAGCGGGTTTCAGCGTTGCACTTGTGCCGCATTCACGGCATAATTTTAAAATCACCACACAAGAGGATATGCAGATGGCAGAAGCCTTGATTGCACAGACAAAACCACGGCAACAGCGCATTGGGCAAGGCGTTGATGTGCATAGCTTTACAGCGGGCGATTTTGTGACACTATGCGGCGTGAAAATCCCACATATCCACGCCCTTAAAGGGCATTCGGATGCGGATGTGGCGCTTCATGCCCTAACGGACGCCTTGTTAGGCACGATTGGCGCAGGCGATATTGGCGTGCACTTTCCCCCCTCTGATAATCAATGGCAAAATGCCGATTCACTGATTTTTTTGCGTCACGCGGTAAAATTACTCCACGCCAAAGGCGCGGAAATCAACAATATTGACGTAACTATTTTATGCGAACGCCCTAAAATTCTGCCGCATCGCGTAGCCATGGTCGCTGTTCTCACCAAAGAATTAGGACTTGCCGACGATCAGGTGAGCATAAAAGCCACAACCACAGAAAAACTGGGATTTTTAGGGCGTGAAGAGGGGATTGCCGCGATGGCAGTGGTGAGCGTGGTGGTTTAAGAAATAGATAAATAAAATACTTGACTAATATATATATATATTAGCGTGAATTATTCAATTTCGTCTAGGTTCGCTTAGCGATGAGAATAATCCAATTAGCCCTGCCCAGAGCAGGTTTATGTTATGAAAATCTCATTGGTTGTTGTCTTGTTGCTCTCTTGTTTATGGTTTGCCCCCTCTGGCAATGCTGCCATAAATCAATGCACAATCAAAGTGTGCATTGAAATCCCTGCTGTTAATTAGCGCAAAGCCCTCACTCTCAACTATTCGGAGAGTGGGGGCTTTGTTTTTAGAGGGCTTTAGAACATTAGTCAACATGGGGAAATGCTTGGTGTTGAGGGTAACAAGGCGAACGTTGAGTTCTTGCGCCGTTGCGGCGATGATGGCATCCACCATATCTGTACCATGACTTTTTGCGTATTGTTTTTCAATAAGTCCGCCAATTTTTGCGATTTCCTTGTTTACAGGGAGTATGGTGCATTGTGACAAGAAAAATTCCAGCATGTCCATTTCTTGCGGACGCACACCGCGATATAATTCGGCAACAGTCATTGCAGAAAGTGTTATGGTATCACCCAGATTTTCTATAAAAGAGCACGCAGGTGCATGACGTCGAAAATAATCAATAAGAACGCATGTATCAAGAAGCATTGAATTGCTCTAACTGAAGTTCTCCGCGTGCTCTAACGGTTTTTCTCGATTTCTTCAATATCTCTTCTACTTCAGGATAATCAGCCCACATGCCAAACGCTGCTTCGATAGCCTTTTTGCGTTGTGCGGCTTTTTCTTCAGGGGTTGAGGTCGTATAGCGCAATGCGTCGACAGCCTCACGAATCAGGCTGCTTTGTTGTTTGCCTGAATTCTTGGCAAAAGTCTTTAGCCATGCCGCTTGTGCAGGGGTGAGGTAAACTTGGGTGCGAACCATGATGCTATTTGAAGTAGTAGACATATACAGTACTGTATACAGCATTTGCTTTTTTGTCAAGAAGCGTGTAGGAAGTGATCATGAAAAACACCCTGATAAAACTCTACTGCACTTGGTTTGGTGCGGGACTCAGCCCTAAAGCCCCCGGAACGATGGGATCGATCGCCGCACTCCCCTTTGCATGGGGCATTGCGTATTATGGCGGCTCAGTAGCCTTGCTGGCGGCAGCGTTGGTAGTGTTTGCAATCGGCGTTCCCTTAAGCACAATGTTGGCAAAAGACTTAAAAACCGATGATCCGCAATGTATTGTGGTGGATGAAGTGGCGGGGCAATGGCTTGCGTTGGCGGCAGCACCTTTAACTTGGCAGACGTATTTGTTGGGATTTATTTTATTTCGTTTGTTTGATATTACGAAACCGTTTCCTGTGTCTTGGGCAGATGAAAAACTGCAAGGCGGGTGGGGGATTATGCTGGATGATATTTTTGCGGGCGTTTATGCGTGGTTTTTATTGCAGGGGATGCTGTTGTGGATACTTTAGCGGCAACGGTTCTGGGGCAATGCAAAGCGAAAGGCTATACGCTTGCCTGTGCGGAATCGTGTACAGGAGGATTAATTTCTGCGGCACTCACTGATATTGCTGGCAGTTCAGCCGTCTTTACCCACGGCTTTATTACATATGCTAACAACGCAAAAATTGCGATGTTGGGCGTGTCTGCAGTTGATTTAGAACAATTTGGGGCAGTGAGCGAAACGGTTGTACGGCAAATGGCAGAAGGCGCACGGCGGGTGAGTGGCGCGGATATTAGTGTTGCAACAACAGGCATTGCAGGCCCTTCTGGCGGAACAGCGCAAAAACCTGTTGGTTTAGTATTTGTGGCGGTTGCAAGCCCTGATCAAACGCTTGTTAAAGAATTGCGACTGCAGGGCAATCGGCAGGAAATTCGGGCGCAAACGGTGGAGTATGCGCTGAAAATGCTACAAGATCTTATCTGATGAACGCCGCCCATAACGACGATGTGCCTCGGTTTCAAAGGCACCAACCATGCGTTTTACAACCTCAA
This sequence comes from Alphaproteobacteria bacterium, assembly GCA_947457935.1. Taxonomy (GTDB): domain Bacteria; phylum Pseudomonadota; class Alphaproteobacteria; order JAJTHO01; family CANGXP01; genus CANGXP01. The sequence continues at coordinate 46,273 of CANGXP010000007.1, forward strand.
AAAACAACCCGCTAATAAGCCCTTGTAAAACTTTATTGCCAAACTCAAAGTCGATAAAAAAATCAATTTCGCAATGAACGTTTTCCAGCGCCCGAAAGCGCCATTCATTGTGCAAATGTTTGAAAGGACCGTTGAGGTATTCCACCTTAATGTTCTCATGCGGCAAAAAATGGACTTTTGAGGTATATTTTTCGCGGAGTACCTTATAGCCAATCAGTAAATCCGCTGTAAGATTTTCTGTGGTGCGATTTTGCACCCGCACCCCCTGACACCACGGCAAAAATTTTGCGTAAGAATCCACATCCGCGACAAGTGCAAAAACTTGGCTTTGGGAGTAAGGAAGGATTTTCTTTTCAGTATATTTCGGCATGAGAGGTGTTCGTTATTTACCCGTTGCCATGCGTGCTTCACGCAATTTCACAAAATCACTATCTGCATGATAACTCGAGCGGGTTAGAGGACTCGCAGAAACCATTAAGAACCCTTTGCCGTACGCCATTTTTTCCAATGCTTTAAATTCATCAGGGGTAACGAAATTCAGCACAGGGTGATGTTTGGGCGTGGGTTGCAAATATTGTCCGATAGTGAGGAAATCCACATTTGCAGAACGTAAATCATCCATCACTTGGTAGATTTCTTCTTTTTGTTCGCCTAATCCTACCATAATGCCAGACTTGGTGAAAATGGACGGATCTTGCTTTTTGATGGAATCCAGCAAGCGGAGACTGTTGAAATACCGTGCGCCCGGACGCACAGACGTGTAAAGGCGCGGCACAGTCTCCAAATTATGATTGTAGACATCAGGGCGCGCCTCAACAACGCGGGCAATATATTTTTCTTTACGCAAAAAATCAGGGGTTAGAATTTCGATAGTGGTGTGGGGGGATGCTGCGCGAATAGCGCGAATGGTTGCGGCAAAGTGTTCCGCGCCGCCGTCTTCCAAGTCATCCCTATCAACAGACGTTACAACAACATGCGCAAGTCCCAACTCTGCAACGGCTTTACCGACATTTTCAGGCTCATGCGGATCAAGCAAATCAGGGCGACCTGTTGCCACATTGCAAAAGGCACAGGCACGGGTACACACACTGCCCAAAATCATAAAAGTAGCGTGTTTTTTTGCCCAACATTCACCAATGTTGGGGCAGGCTGCCTCTTCACACACTGTATTGAGTTTTAAGCCCCGCATGAGATTGCGCGTTTTATGATATTCTTCCGAGACGGGTGCTTTAACACGAATCCAGTCAGGCTTTGCAAGACGCGGTGAACTCGGTTTATTGATATGATGCGGCTGGCGCACCGTTTCTTTTACAGTTTCGATAGTTTCCATGAAAACATTTTAAAGAGCGGTGAAAAGAAAATAAAGAGTTATTTTTTCGTTAATTTCAACGCAACAAACGTGCGTTCCTGTCCGCGTTGAATCCGCAACAGTACAGAGCGTTTTTCTTGCTCTACGGCTTGTTGGATATTTTCCTTCACGGCATTTAGGCTATCTGCAGGGTTTTGATTAACTTCTAAAATGATGTCACCTGCTTTGATGCCCTTAATGGCTGCATCACTTGCGGGATCAACATCCACCACTACCACGCCTTTCTCATCAGAGAGATTATCTTTCAACTTCAAGCCTTCGATGGTTTCTGTCTGAACTTCATCAGGCTTGTTGTTTTGGGACAGCGTAATTTTGCCTGATTTTTCTGCCTCTTCGAGGTTAGCAATAGTAACATTCAGTGTTTTGCGAGCGTCATTTCTTTTAATAACAACAGGCACGGTTCTGCCAATTTTGGTGTCCGCAACAAGGCGCGGCAGGGCGTATTTTTCGCCAATCTCTTTGCCGTCATAACTTAAAATGAGATCGCCCGCTTGAATACCTGCTGCTTTTGCAGGTCCTTTGGGATCAACTTCCGCAACAAGCGCGCCGCGTGCCGTATCAATGCCTAGGCTTTCGGCAATCTCAGGGGTAACAGGTTGAAACCGCACGCCTAACCATCCGCGTTTTGTGCTGCCAAACTCTTGTATTTGCTTGATAATCGGCTGTGCTAAATCAGAAGGAACAGCAAAGCCAATGCCAACGCTGCCGCCTGTGGGGGAGAAAATAGCGGTGTTGATACCAATAACTTCGCCCTCGCTGTTGAATAGAGGCCCGCCAGAGTTACCGCGATTAATCGCTGCATCGGTTTGAATGAACTCATCATACGGCCCTGCATTGATGTTCCGAGCACGGGCGGAAATAATCCCTGCGGTGACGGTGCTGCCCAACCCAAACGGATTGCCCACTGCCATAACCCAATCGCCCACACGCGCTTTTGTGGAATCACCCCATTTTACAAACGGCAATTTTTTATTGGTTTTTATTTTGAGCAGAGCAAGGTCAGTTTTTGGGTCATGTCCTAACACTGTTGCTTCTAATTGCGTATTATCATGCAGCGTGATGGTTATTTCTTCAGCTTTTTCAATAACGTGATTGTTGGTTACCATCAACCCATCCTCACTAATAATGAATCCCGACCCTAAAGAGGTGGCTTTTTGGGGTGCTTTATCCAGCGGCATCCCGCGACGTTGAAATTCTTTGAAAAACTCTTCCATGGGAGAGCCTTCAGGAAATTCTGGCAAAACAAGCTGTTGTTTTACATCAACAAGTTGGGTAGTTGATATGTTTACAACAGCGGGGAGGGCGGCTTCTGCTAAATCCGCAAAACTTTCAGGGGCGGATGCCATTGCAGCAGATATTTTAAGGGTAAGCGTGAAGATAATTGCGTAAAACAGGGAGGATAGGCGCATGTCAATAACTCTCTTTTTTAGGTAAGATACGCATACTCCCTTAGAAAATCAAGGAACTACTCATCACTATCTTTCCCCGCCCAATACCCCGTTTTCAACAAGCGTTTTTGCAAAGGGCGGTTAAAGGTGGGAACTTCTTCTTTCAATGTTTTTTGTGAGGCTGCAAAATTATCAATGACGGTGAAATGCACATCAGGATCGCCGAAGGTTTTTGAAGCGGCATTAATCGCGACACCAAGAAGAAGAGCAAGTGGGCTGCCATCGCCTTGGTTGTTCTGCTTATAAAAACTACCATCTGTTCCTAATTTAATATCGCCTAGATAAATCGCCTCTCCTGCTTCAACACTAAATTCACTATAATACGGTTTGTGGGTGATTTTATGCAGCCCTGCATTTGCCTGCCATTCGGGAAGTAGTGTAATATTGGTTATCACATAGTTCCCAGCAGGGATAACATACACAGCAAGTCCCTCGTTCGCTTCCATTCTGAGGGTGCGCGACGTGGGCTTTTTGAACTCGTCAAAGCGTGTCCATGTAATGCTTTGACCGCCTTGAATGCGGGTCATCACCACCGCTTTATTTTCAGGGATAGTAATCGTTTTTTTGATAGCTTCAAAATTGCCTGTGGCACACCCTGTGAGCAGGAAAACGACAACAACAGTAAAAAAATGAGGGCGCATAAAAAATCCATCTAGGCGAGAAGCATTTTGTTTGCTAATGTTTTTTTATCGTTATTTCAAGAATAATCACAGGGAAGTCTATGCGTCGTTTTATCACTGCTGTTTCGTTAAGCGCGATTGTGTTGGTTGCGGGTTGCGCGAAAAATATTGACCCGAATGTGTATACAGAATCTTCCGTGGGGCAGGTGTCCGACACCTATCAAGGGATGGTTTTGAGCGTGCGCGATGTAACGGTGCAGAGCGGGGATAAACTCACCGATAATGGGTGGGGTATGGTTCTTGGTGGCGGAGCGGGTGCGTTAGCGGGCAATCAAATTGGCACAGGAGCTGGCAATACGGCGGCAATTGTTGGTGGCGCGGTGATTGTGGGCGCATTGGGTGCGCTGGCACAAGGTGAATTGTCTAAGCAACCTGCGCTTGAATATATTGTGAAATATTGGGATGTGGAGAATATCGGCACGGTAACAACCACAGGCGAAGATGAGTTTGACAGACCCGATGGGAAGAAAAGCTCTAAAAGCTATTCTAAACAAAAATCAACCAATCGGGCGAATGAGCGCGTCATCACGTTGGTGCAGGGTGTGAACCCACGCCTCGAGATTGGGCAGAAAGTATTTATCCTCATTACTTCAAACGGGCGTTCGCGCCTTGTTGCGGATAATAGTGGTATTCAGCAGCTTAATCAGCCTGTTATTAATGCGGCAACACCAAAAACTCGCTAGGATAGCGGTCTTCATTTAAATTGCTACATCGTCATGCTTCTGCTCATGTATGTTTGTATACACTTCGCCTCGCCTTCCTTGTATCAATCTAAAGCAAGACCACTATAAATGAATATTGATGCAGACATTGTGCTGAAAGCCTATCAGCTTGGGCTTTTCCCGATGGCCGATGGCAAAAATAGCGATACGATCCATTGGATTGATCCTGAATGGCGCGGTATTCTGCCGTTTGATGCGTTTCATATTCCGCGCAGTTTGCGTAAAGTGATGCGGCGTGGAGTTTACACAATAAAATGCAATACCGATTTTCGCAGCGTTTTATGTGCCTGTGCAGAGACAACAGCGCGGCGGGAAGATACGTGGATTAATAGAAAAATCGCCGATATTTTTACAGATTTACATGAGCAGGGCTATGCGCATAGCGTTGAGACGTGGCGGGGTGATGATCTTGTGGGCGGTTTGTATGGATTGGCGATAGGCGGGGTGTTCTTTGGCGAAAGCATGTTTTCGCGTAGCGATGATGCCAGCAAAGTTGCACTCGTTGATTTGATGATGCGTCTTAGAAAAAGTGGGCTTGTGTTGCTGGATACGCAGTTTCTGAATGAACATTTGCGCCGTTTTGGTGCAGTGGAAGTGCCGCGTGGCACCTATAAAATGATGCTGGAAAATGCCCTTGCTGTACCAGCACAATTTTATTGCGGCGATTTTTCTGTAGGGGCGGTAGAGTCTTTTTTACAATCTAACACCCACACATCATAAACGGGATGCTCAAGAGCAGATAGGGCGGGGGATGAGGCGAACATCCATCCCGAAAACAGCATTTTCTTATTCTCATTCGGGCGCACTTCATCCACAATCAGGAACGCACCACTTTCAGGTGTTTCTTCAGGCGGACTTTTTTTGCAATGCCGCGCAGTAATTTCTAAGCTGCCAAATTTAACAATACCATTAACAGGCACATCGAATTTTTTAACCCGCGCCGTTGTTTTATCCAATCCCTGCATCACCACCGTGGTGTAAACTTCCGCTTTTTCTTCAGAAAAATCAGGGGAGATGATTTGTGAGGGCAGCACTGGATCGAACGGCTCGCTTTCTTGCGCAACAGACGTATTTGCTGCAAGCAATAACAGTCCTGCAAAAAAAACAAAAGTATGGTTCATTTAGTTCGGCTGTGCTGGTGTGGGGGCGGGTGTTGCAGCGGCAGGATCTTCTTTTGTTTTGCTTTCAGCAGCAGAGAAAACAAATTTTCCCAGCATGTCTGTGATGCTTACGGGCGATTGGGTGAAGGTGAAGCTATCGCCCGCTTTCAATGTTTCTTCCTCGCCGCCAACCGTCATGGAGACATAATTCCCGCCCAGTAAGCCTTCTGAAGCAATGGAAATAACCGTATCTTTGGGGAGTTTGATTTCAGGGTCAATAGCAAGACTGAGGGTTGCAAGAAAGCTTACGGGGTCAAGTTTCATGCCAGTGACCGTGCCGATTTTGATACCGCTTACTTTGACATCTGTGCCGATAGAAACGCCGTCAACCTTATCAAAGCTTGCTTTAAGCAGGTAGCCTTTGTTGTTGCTGCCGATGCTGCTGCTATTATACGCCATCAGCATAAAAAAGCCCGCAATACATAGCACAACGGCACCTAAAATTGTTTCAATCAAACTTTTATTCATAAAAATACTCAAAAAAAGTTATGCTGTAGGGGGTGTCCATGATTCATAATCCCCTGTTGCTTTCGCACGTTTGCCGCCGTTTAGCAAGTGACCATCGGGGAGATACGCGTAGGGTGTGCCTGTGAGGTTTGGTAAATGGGGCTTTTGCCAAGGATAGCGTTGCGGTTCAGACGGCGGATTATCGTTGGTTTTGTGTATCCATCCATGCCATTCAGCAGGCACCTTAGAGCCATCTTCAATGCCTTTATACACAACCCAGCGGCGTTCGGTTTTTGTATCTTTTGCGCGTTTCGAGCGATAATAAACATTCCCAAACGCATCTTCCCCGACTTTTTCGCCGTGGAGTTTGGTAAAGAGTCTTGTCACCAGCGTTGCCATTGTATAGGTACTATCTATTAGAAGTTTAGAGACAACTCACTCGTAATAAGGAACGCAAAAAATGTCTAGTGCTATCACACAACGCTTGCAAGATTTGGGGTTAGTGTTGCCCGTTCTCTCCACGCCTGTTGCAAATTATGTGGGATATGTGCAAACAGGGAGTTTGGTTGTTATTTCAGGGCAATTGCCGATTAAAGACGGCGCGATTACCTGTGTGGGGAAATTAGGACGCGATGTGACGATTGAGCAAGGCAAAGAAGCGGCAAAGCTTTGTGCGCTATATTTGCTGGCACAAGTGCAACATGCCTGTGGGGGTGATTTATCCCGTGTGAAACGCTGTGTGCGGGTGGGCGGATTTGTGAATTCTACGGATGATTTTGTTGACCAGCCGCAAATTGTGAACGGTGCTTCAGATGTTCTTGTGGCCGTGTTGGGCGATGCAGGACGGCACGCACGCACGTCACTCAGCGTTAATTCATTGCCGCGTGGCGCAGCAGTGGAAGTGGAAGCTATTTTTGAGATTGAATAATTCTCTTAGCCGTTCTAAACAATATGAAATTAGGGCTTGCGTAGGTGATGGATTTTTTGATGATTTCAAGGCAGAAAATTACGAAAAAACGTAAGTTTACATAAGGTAAATTCGGCTTTTGAGTGATTTTCTAACGATGAAAGAGCAAAAAAGACGAGCACTGCGTAAGTTCTGAAAAAAGAGTAACGGTCTATGAACTATACCCAAACGCGTGATAACATGGTGGAAAGCCAGCTACGCACGAATAAAATCGTCGATGCGCGGCTTATTGCAGCCTTTGCGTCTGTGGAGCGTGAGCAGTTTTTGCCGCTTGAGTTGCAACCCATTGCCTACGTTGACGAAGAAATTTCGTTAAGCAACGGACGTTTTTTGCTGGAGCCGATGGTTTTTGCGCGTTTGGTGCAAGCGGCGGCGATTAAACAAACAGATAGAGTGTTGGTGGTCGGTGCAGGGTGTGGGTATGGCGCGGCGATTGTTGCGAGGCTTACAACAGATGTTGTTGCTCTAGAATCAGACGAAACACTTTTACACAATCCCGAAAAATTAGCAGGGATAACAGTTGCCATCGGTGCTCTTGACGAGGGATGCGCCGCACACGCCCCTTACGATGTGATTGTTATTGAAGGTAGTGTTGCAGACGTGCCTCCCGTAATTTCTGCCCAACTTGCAGACGGGGGGCGACTTGTTACTATTGTGAGAGAGGATGCCTACACTACAGGACAAGCGGTTTTATTATTAAAACAGGCAAACGCATTGTCACAAACGCGATTGTTCGATGCATCAACGCCCTATTTAACAGGGTTTGCCTCTAAGCCATCTTTTGTGTTTTAATATGGAACAGAGTGTGGATATTCAACCCAGCGCGGTAAAGGCAATGCTCGATGCGGGGGAAGATTTTTTGTTGGTTGATGTGAGAGAGCCAGAAGAGTTTTTACTCGCAAAGATTGAAGGAGCAAAAGCAATCCCGCTGAGAACATTGCCAGAGAATATTATTGATTTGCAACAAGACAAGCCCGTTGTTTTTATGTGTCATGGTGGCGTGCGGAGCACGAATGCCGCGTTATGGGCAAGAAAACAAGGGATTGAGAACGCGCGAAGTATGCGGGGCGGTATTGATGCGTGGTCTGTGGAGATTGATACAACTATACCAAGGTACTGATAAAAAATTAGGGAAGCGATAAAAATGACAAGTAAAAACAATACCCTGCTAGGCATGATCAGCGCGACAGTTTTGTGTTTAACAGCAACAGCAGTGATTGCGCAAACCCCATTTACTGCGCAACCCAGCGTTAGGGTTGTCGAAACAAAAGAACCAACACAGCCTGTTGCGGAAACAGCAACGCAAGCAATAATTTTGCCCGCTCCATCGGTCGATGTGCCTGTTGAAGAAGTAAAGCAACCAGAACAACCTGCTGTGGTTGCCAATGTGGCGCAAAATGCTCCCGTAGCGCAACAACAGCCAACAACCATGCAAGAAATAGTTGACGCTGTTGATGCAGAACAAGCCCCTGTAGAGGGGCTGGCGGCTGCATTAGTTTCTGCTTATCAGAACAACCCTGAGTTAGACACCCAGCGGTTTGCGCTCAAAGTAACGGATGAAGATTATGCGGTGGCGCGTTCTGGATGGCGACCACAAATTACTGCGGAAGGAACAATTGGCAGTATTGAAAGCGATAGAGATATTGCGGGTCTTCAAAGCAGCCGTGATCCACAAACTGCTTCTTTAAGAGCGCAACAACCCTTGTATCGGGGGGGACGTACCATCGCTGAGCAGAATTTTGCGATGAACAGCATTATGCGTGGTCGTGCCGTTCTCAAAGATACTGAACAAAAAGTGCTGCTTGATGCCGTAACGGCGTATATGAACGTGTATCAGGCGTTTGAAGTGCTGAAACTGAATGAGAAAAACGAGAAGGTTTTGAAAGAAAACCTCCAAGCAACCAAAGATAGATTTGATGCAGGAGAAGTCACTTTAACAGACACGGCGCAAGCAGAATCACGGCTTGCAACCGCCATTTCTGATACAACACGGGCACGGGGGGAATATGCCTCCGCACGCGCAACATATGTGCGGGTTATTCGGGCAGAACCCGCTGCAATTACCAAGCCAGAGGTTACCTTAACGCTCCCTGCTTCTTTAGAGGAAGCAACGGCAGCGGCGGAACAAGACAGCCCCAGAGTGGTAGCGAGTGACTTTGCAAGAAAAGCCGCCGTTGATTTAATTGAGCGTCAAAAGGGGCTCATTCGTCCTGAATTACGATTAGAAGGCGTTGCGGAATCGGCTAAAGATAGCAGCACACTTGGTGGAGAAGAAAACAGCTTTACAAGCATCCTAAGACTGTCAATACCGCTCTATCAAAGTGGGGCAGAATATGCGCGTATTCGTGCAGCACAACAAAGTGCGGCACAACAACGGGTGGATGTGTTGAACGAACAAAATACTGCTGTTGAGAATGTTATCAGAGCGTGGAACAGCTTAGAGACGGCTATTTCGCAAATTGAGTCGCTTGAAACAGCGATTAACGCTGCAGAAGTTGCGCTGGATGGCGTGCAACAAGAAGCTGTGGTGGGGGCGCGTACTGTGCTTGATGTGCTGGATGCGGAGCAAGAATTGCTGAATGCGCGGGTGAATTTAGTGCGGGCTGACCGTGACAAAATTATCGCGCAATATACGGTATTAGCCGCAATTGGACAGCTTACAGTGCAACAGTTAGGGCTGCAGACAAAAATTTATGACCCCGTTGTGAATTTTAATAATACAAAAGACAAGTGGTTTGGGTATACTAACGAGGAACAAAGAACGATACTGCAATAGCATCGTTAGGACATCTCTATTAACCCATTTATCGGGATGAGTGGCTAGGAAGGGCAAGGCGAGCAAACGTAAGCGTACTGTTGTACGTGCGGATTGAGAGCATTGTCCTGACAACGCCAATCGCCCTAGAAATGTGGTTAAAAGCTGTCCGTTAATAATAAAGGGGGGTACCCCCTCACTTGCGGAGAATAAAAATAATGCAAACAACCGCTGTTAAAGATGCTGTGGATAGCAAAGATGAACCCTCGATGGAGGAAATCCTTGCGTCTATTCGCAAGATTATTTCCGAGCAAGACGCACCGCCCGCTGAAGCACAACCCCCTGTAGTTCAAGAAGAGCTTGTTGTTGCGGAAGAAGATGAAGAGCCATTTGAGCTGACACAAGTATTAGAAGATGATGGCTCTATTACTGACCTTGCTATCCTTAGAGCACCCCCTGCACCCTTTGAAGAAATGTTGGCAACAGAGACAGCCGATACCCTATCTGTGCAGAGCAACGTTGAGCAGCAAGAAATACACGCTTCTGTTGATTTTGTGATGGAAACAACGGATGCAACAATAGAAGAAAATGATGCGTTTTTTGAGCGTGGTGATGCTGATTTAGACGTATCTACACAAGCAGAAACTACAGAACAACAGGAGCAAGAGGATTTTGCTCCTATCGCTTTTGAATCTGTTGAAGATGCAGAAATTGATGAGGCAGCGGTTGAGGCAGTTGCTGCAGACTCTTTTGTTGAAGAAGAAAACAGTGAGTTTAATGCCGTAACAACAGAATTAGTGGAAAAAGAAGAGGAAGAAGCGTTCTTACCCCCGCATTTGGATATTCACGAGCAACTTGAGAATATCGCCGCTGAAATGAACAAAGAAGACGAGGAATTCCCCATGAAACAAGTCTTTGAAGAAGAATCTGTATCATCTGCCCCTGCTGTTGACGGATTGTTGTCAACAACAGCGGCGCAAGCATCTTTGGCGGCATTGGCAAACCTCAAACGCACGCTAGCACAACCTACGCCTGTGAAAGTAAGCACAGAAGAAGGGCGAACCGTTGAAGATTTGTTGAGCGACTTGTTAAAACCAATGCTGAAAGAATGGCTGGATACCAACTTGCCGCCGATGATAGAAAATATTGTAACAGCGGAAATCAAGAAGTTGACAAGCTCGCTCTAAGCCGTATTCATGGCGGGTATGCTAGAGAAAAACTTCACCCCCGCAACGCTTGAACAATACCATTATGACCGCTCCGAACGGCTTGGCGCTTTTGCCGCTGATGTAAACAGCGACAAACCGCCGTTTGTGATCATGATGCCCCCGCCGAATGTGACGGGATCTCTCCACATCGGGCACGCGCTCACCTTTACCTTGCAAGATATTTTGTGCCGTTTTCAGCGGATGCGTGGGCATAACGTGCTGTGGCAGGCAGGCACTGATCATGCTGGCATCGCCACGCAAATGGTGGTGGAGCGCGAACTCGCCAAAGACGGCATTACGAGGCAAGAACTCGGGCGCGAAAAATTCTTAGAAAAAGTGTGGGAATGGAAAGCGCAATCAGGGGGCACGATTGTGCAACAATTGCGTCGTTTGGGTGCGTCTGCTGATTGGTCACGCGAACGTTTCACTATGGATGAGGGCTTGAGTGCAGCCGTTCGCAAGGTGTTTGTCGATTTATATAATGAAGGGCTGATTTATCGCGATAAGCGTCTCGTCAATTGGGATGTAAAACTGCAAACCGCTGTCTCTGATTTAGAGGTGGTGACCAAAGAAGTTGATGGCAATTACTATCACATTCGCTATCCCTTTGAAGAGGGTGATGGCGAGATTGTTGTTGCCACAACCCGCCCTGAAACGCTGTTTGGCGATACGGCGGTGGCGGTGAATCCTGAGGACGAAAAATATAAATCACTGATTAATAAAAACGTACTCCTGCCTCTTACCACGCGCCGCCTGCCGATTATCGCCGACACCTACAGCGATCCTGAAAAAGGCACAGGGGCGGTGAAAATAACCCCTGCCCACGATTTTAACGACTTTGCCGTAGGGAAACGCCACAATCTTGAACAAATTAATATTCTCAATGCCGACGGCACGTTGAATGAGGTTGTCCCTCAAGAATTCCAAGGCTTAGACAGGCTTGTTGCGCGGGAAAAAGTGGTCGCAGCCCTAGAAGCGCAAGGCTTCTTGATGAAAATCGAACCAACGAAACAATCCGTGCCGTTTGGCGATCGTTCAAACACCGTGATTGAGCCGTTTCTGACGGATCAGTGGTATGTGAATGCGGAAGTACTCGCCAAACCTGCGCTTGAAGCCGTGCGATCAGGCAAAACGAAATTTATCCCCGAACAATGGCAGAACACCTACTTTGCGTGGCTAGAAAATATCCAGCCGTGGTGTATTTCGCGGCAACTGTGGTGGGGGCATCAAATTCCTGCGTGGTATACGCCTGATGGCACACCGATTGTGGCGATGACAGCAGCAGAGGCGCAAAAAATTGCAGGGGTAGGGGTTGCGCTCACACAAGACCCCGATGTGCTCGATACGTGGTTTTCCTCAGCCTTGTGGCCATTTTCCACACTAGGATGGCCTGAAAAAACAGCAGAACTGGAAAAATTTTACCCCACCGCAACGCTGGTTACGGGTTTTGATATCATTTTCTTCTGGGTTGCTCGCATGATGATGATGGGCCTGCATTTTTTAGGCGATGTCCCCTTTAAAAACGTCTACATTCATGCGTTGGTGCGCGATGAATTCGGGCAGAAAATGTCGAAATCCAAGGGCAATGTGATTGACCCACTCAAAGTTATTGACGAATACGGCTGTGATGCGATGCGCTTTACGCTGAGCATTCTGGCGGCACAAGGACGCGATGTAAAGCTTGCCATGAATCGCGTTGAGGGCTATCGCAACTTTGCCACAAAGCTGTGGAATGCCTCGCGCTATGCCGAGATGAACGGCGCGGCATTGAACGCAGACTATCACGTTGATGCGTGTCAACACGCGCTCAATCAGTGGATTTTGGTGGAATTGCAGGCAACAGCAACGGCGGTTGCGGATGCGCTGGATGCCTACACCTTCAATGAAGCGGCAGAACGCGCCTATCATTTCGTGTGGGGAACGTTTTGCGATTGGTATCTGGAGTTTACAAAACCATTACTACAAAGCAACGATGCACGAATTGTTACGGAAACGAAACAAACAATCACATTTGTGCTGGCAGAAATTGTAAAAATTCTCCATCCGTTTATGCCGTTTATCACTGATGAATTGGCAGAAAAGCTAGGATTTTCCGATAAACCATTGTTGTTTTCGTCGTGGACAGCACTATCGTTGCCCGCAAATTTCACCACAGCAGCAAAAAATGTTTCGATATTGCAACAAATAATCACCGAGATTCGTTCTGCCAAGGCAGAAATGAATGTACCCGCTGCTACCCCCTGTGATGCGGTGGTGATTGGTGCAACACCTGTACAGCAAGGAATACTCAATGAAAACAGTATTTTATTGCAAAAAATGGCGCGTTTAAAGACGCTTGTGTTTAGTGATGTCGCGCCGCCACAATCTGTGCAGCTTGTTATTGATGGCATGACAATCGCCCTGCCTCTTGGCGGCATGATTGATATAGACCAAGAAAAACAACGACTTAATAAGGAATTAAAAGCATTGGAAGCGGATATTGCGCGGGTGGATGCTAAACTCAATAATCCGCAGTTTGTGGCAAAAGCCTCCGCAGAAATCGTTGTGGAACAGCAACAAAAACGGGAGGGATTTATCGTTACAAAAAACAAGCTAGAGCAATCTCTAAAAATTTGTTCAGGTAAAATACAATGATTATAAAAAAAGATTTACAAAACTGGTCATTGCAAAAAGAAGCCATGGGTATGTTCTTTGAGGATAATGATGGTTTTAGGTTTTTTGCAAGTCGGGATATAGGGGAAGAGCTTTTGGCTTCTGAAATTCATGGAAGCATTTTTACAGTTACCAAAAAAGTTACGGTTACCAAAGAAAATGATATGCATGAATACGCCTTGCAAGGCTTTGTTCAGCATTATGATGTTGAAATACGCTTGCGGCCTAAAACAGCTCGTGAAAATATACTTCTTATACTTTCAAGAGTTTGTAAGAAACTTGAATTTTCAGCTTTTACGGATGAGATGGGGACAGAAGACCCTTCGGCATGGTACTTTATTGATGATACTGGTTCTATTTTTGCTGCTTATTGTGATCCACAGGAGGATGAAACCTTTAGAGTGTATGCTCAAGTGCATTGTTGATGTTTAGTATTCGAAAAACATACCTTCTCCGTTTACAAGCAGCCTAACACTGAGTAGAAATAGACCATTAACGCACTAACACTTGCATCAATTCCCTACCCCCGCTAGTGAATAAGTATTCACTTACGGAGTTGCCCATGCGCCCCAACAAATCGAGAGTACCTCTGGAAAACGCCGCGTTAGAGCTTTTTGTGCAGAAGGGCGTTGCGGAAACAAGCGTGCGCGATATCGCCGCAAAAGCCAACATCGCCGAGGGCACACTTTATCGCCATTACCCCAGTAAAGAAGCCTTTGCGCGCCACCTCTATCAAAATGCGGCCGCCAAAATTAACAGCGATA
>CANGXP010000008.1 GCA_947457935.1 Alphaproteobacteria bacterium
AACGCGCTACGCTTGACTATACCGCTCGCACCTCAAGATTTGCAAAAAAATTTGCGAGCGGTAAAGCCCGCGCGGCGCTTGAGCGAAACATCGCAACTTCTTCAGTTACGATGAGTATAGAACTGCGTAAGTCCTGTGTATATCATAAAAATGTTATTGAGCTAGTGCTGAAGCAGTTGCCAACGCGTTGGCAGAAGGTGTGCTTGCGTTCTAAAACGTATTAATGTCATCTATTGACATTTTTCCCCCGTTATTATAGGGTAAGGGAATAATTATTCCGTCAAAGGTTCTTTATGACAAGCAGTTTGCATGTAAGTTTACCTGATGAAATGCGGGCATATGTTGATTTGCGCACCAATGGTACACAGGCGTTTACAACACCCAGTGAGTACGTTCGTGCGCTGATTCGCAGCGATATGGAGAAAGAAGCAGAACGCCTCTATGTCTTTGGCGAGCTGTTGAAATCTGCTGACGATATTAAACATGGGCGGTTGTATTCTGCTGAGGAAGTTGCAGAGAGGTCGCAGGCATTTCTGGATGAACTTGCGCGAGAAGACCAGTAGTGATGACCAAGACGTATCATCTCACAACAACGGCTGAAACAAGTTTTTGGCAGGCATTGCGAGAAACAGAGAAAAAATGGGGTCATGCACGCGCTGAAAAGTATCGTCTTGATTTTCTCGCAGGGCTTCAAGACATCGCCGATCATCACCGCACGTTCCATTCGCCCCATCGCGCGGCATTGGCAGCAGGCAAGCCTTTTTCTCTCCACCTAGTTGAATATCGCTATGTCGTCTTTCAAGCGATGGATGAGCAATACCGTTATTATCAGCGGTATCTTCCACGAGAATATGGACATTCCCACAAGATTAAAGGAATTACAGGGGTTGGCGAAACACGAGATTGCGGCGTTGCAGCGCAGGATTCTGCCGCAATAAAACGCACCTTGCACTTTTGCCTCAATGCCCTTAAAACACTGGCAATGACAACACACTCCCTTTCTTCTCTCATGCAACGCGGTGCTGCCTTTTTGGGCACTGACTATGCTATCATGGGCGGCGCGATGACGTGGGTTTCTGAGCGCAATCTTGTTGCCGCCATTTCCAATGCGGGCGGATTTGGCGTGATTGCCAGTGGCTCTATGCCCCCAGAAATTTTACGCGAAGAAATTAAAGCCACCCAAGCGCTCACCGAAAAACCCTTTGGCGTTAATTTGATTGTCATGCATCCGCAACTGGAAGAACTGGCAGATGTGTGTGTCGCAGAGAACGTGAAATTTGTGGTGTTGGCAGGGGGCTTGCCGTCTTCAACGCTGATTAAAAAACTCAAAGACAATCATTGCAAGGTCATTGCGTTTGCGCCAGCACTAGTGATTGCGAAGAAACTCGTGAAATCGGGGGTTGATGCGCTGATTATTGAAGGTTTTGAGGCAGGTGGGCACATTGGCGCGGTTTCAACAACGGTGCTGGCGCAAGAAATCCTGCCGTTTATTCAAGAAGTCCCTGTGTTTGTGGCGGGCGGCATTGGGCGGGGCGAGGCGATTGTCGCCTATTTAGAAATGGGCGCGGCGGGTTGTCAGCTTGGCACGCGCTTTGTGTGCGCCACGGAATCAACCGCACATCCTGCCTTTAAAGCCGCGTTTATCAAGGCAAATTCTCGCGATGCCGTTGCCTCCGTGCAGCTTGATAGCCGCTTGCCCGTCATCCCCGTGCGGGCGTTAGCGAATAATGGCACGCGCTCTTTTCGGGATATCCAAGTCGCGATGATTGAGAAACTCAACAACAACGAGATTGAGCTCAAAGCTGCGCAATTAGAAATTGAGCATTATTGGGCGGGTGCCTTGCGCCGTGCAGCGGTTGAAGGCGATGTGGAAAACGGCTCGCTCATGGCGGGGCAAAGCGTGGGCATGGTGACAGCAGAGCAACCTGTCTCGGCAATTATTCAAGAGCTCATCGCCCAAGCAAACGAACACTTACACAACCGTGCTTCCTCTTCGAAAAAACAGGTTGCCTGATGACAGACAACCCCCGTCATCAAGGTTCAGGAAGCTGGGCAGGCTCCCGTCGTTTGCTTACGCGGTTACGCGAGGTGATGGCATCGCCTGACACCACCCAAGTTAAACTCAACAGCGTGGTGCAACTCATCGCGCAAGATATGGTGGCAGAGGTGTGCTCGCTCTATATCCGCAAAGCCGGCGATGTGCTGGAACTCTCCGCCACGCAAGGCTTGCGGCAAGAGGCGGTGCACCAAACACGGCTCTATGTCGGGGAAGGCTTGGTGGGGGATATTGCGTCCCACGCCCGTCCGCTCGCGTTAGCAGAAGCCCAAGCCCACCCTAATTTTGCCTTTAAGCCCGAAACGGGGGAAGAGATTTATCATAGCTTACTCGGCGTGCCAATCCTAAGGGATGGGCGGGTGTTGGGCGTATTAGTCATTCAAAATCGCACCGCACGGCAATACACCGAAGAAGAAATTGAGGTGCTAGAAACTGTTGCGATGGTGCTGGCAGAACTTGCTGCAAGCGCAAGGCTCGTTGCTTTGGCGGAAGTCAATCACAACGGGCAGGTTGCTTCCAGCCGCCTTGATGGCGTAAAAATCAACGGCGGCGTGGCGATTGGCAAAGCCTTGCTGCACATTCGCGCTGTTGCGCCGCGCACCATTATTGCTGATAACGAAGAGGCGGAAATTGACCGCCTTACGGTTGCTGCTGCCGACATGCTTGCCTCCATTGATGCGATGTTAAGCGGCAAACTTGCTGGCAGTGATGAATATGTAGAGGTACTAGAAACCTACCAAATTTTCGCGCAAGATGCAGGGTGGATTCGCCGCATTCGCGAGGCGATTCATACAGGACTCACCGCAGAAGCCGCCGTCCAACGCGTGCTTAATGAAATGCGGGCACGGATGCGCCAGTCAACGGATGCGTACCTGCGCGAACGCCTCCAAGATTTAGAAGACCTGACCCACCGCCTGATGCAGCATTTGCAAGGCGAACGGGGGCAAATCCCTGATGAGGATACCATTCTGATTGCCCGCTCCTTGGGGCCCATGGAGTTACTCGACTATCAACCCTATCGCTTGAAAGGCGTGGTGTTGGAGGAGGGGGCTGCAACCGCCCACGTCTCCATTATTGCCCGTGCCATGGGTATTCCCATGTTGGGCAGTGCACAGGGCATTTTGCAGTCTGTGCAAGCAGGCGACACCGTGGTGCTTGATGCGAACGGCGGGCAGGTTTACGCGCGTCCTAATCTTGAAATTCTTGAGCGATTCCACGCCAATATAAAATTATTCAGCGAACGGCAACAACGCTATATCGCCGAAAAAGACCTTGCGTTTCAAACCAAAGATGGCGTGACGATTGAGGTAAAAATCAATGCGGGACTCGTGGCAGACGTTGAATATCTCCATACTGTAGGCGCAGATGGTGTGGGGCTGTATCGCACCGAAATCCCGTTTATGATTCGCGACAATTTCCCAGATAGCCTCACGCAAGAGGAGATTTATCGTAAGGTGCTCAATGCCGCGAAGGGCAAATCGGTGGTGTTCCGCACGCTCGATGTAGGCAGCGATAAAACCTTGTCCGCCATGGATACACTCCCTAAGGAGGAAAACCCTGCCATGGGTTGGCGCGCCATTCGCATGTCGTTAGATAGACCGTCACTCTTACGGCAACAACTCCGCGCGTTGCTCAAAGCCGCAGCCGATAAAGAATTGCGGGTGATGTTCCCGATGGTGTCCGATGTATCAGAGTTCATTCGCGCCAAGCAAATTCTGCTGCTGGAGCGCGATAGCTTGAATGCGGCAGGGCACAAGGTTGCAGCAACGCTGCAAGTCGGCTCCATGTTAGAAGTGCCATCATTGTTGTGGCAACTGCCCACTTTGTTCAAGCACGTTGATTTTATTTCTGTGGGCAGTAACGATTTGCTGCAATTCTTGTTTGCGAGTGACCGTTCCAGTCCCTTGCTTAATAACCGTTATGAAGCCTTGTCACCCCCGTTCCTCACTATGCTTGCAAGCCTTGCACAGCAATGTGACGCGGCAAAAATTCCCCTCACTGTCTGTGGGGAGATTGCAGGTAGCCCCCTAGAAGCACTCGCTCTCATCGGGCTTGGCTTTAGAAGCCTGTCGATGACCCCTCATGCGGTGGGCGCAATGCGTACCATGATTCGCTCTATGGAGGCCAAAAGTGTGGGCGAATATGTGCAAACCCTGCTTCATGCGCCACACCCCAGCGTGCGGATTCAGCTCAAAAACTATGTGCGGGATAGGGGTATTGGGGTTTAAAATTTCAGTATGCGGGATGTGTTCGGATACCCTGTTTAGAATCTCGCTAGACCGCTAGCGAAAACGCTGCACTTCGAGAATTCGAGGGGAATAAAAACAAGTTAATAACTTGTTTTCCCGAAAATCCGAAGGCGAGCGCGGAGTTGACTTAAGGTCAATGAGCACCGTATCGCAGAAATAAGGCGTTTGCAGCAAGGTATAGTAGAGATTATGAATAGGGTATTAAGCCGCCGCCGTCTCGCCCTTCAACAACCCATCCAATTTCCCTTGACGCTCAAGGGCATACAAATCATCACAGCCACCCACATGAAAACTGCCAATGAAAATTTGCGGCACGGTGGTGCGACCACCAGACTTTGCAATCATCTCCGAGCGTTGCGTAGGGTCTTTCTCAATATCCACTTCAATGGCGGTGATGCCTTTTTGCGTAAGGAGTTGTTTTGCGCGTACACAATACGGACAAACTTGTTTAGAGTAGAGGGTGACAGAAACCATGATGAAACCTTTTGATGTTGCACTGCACTATAGATATATCACAATTCTGTAACAATTCAAAGGGGGGATGAAAATATTTTTATAAGGGGATGAAAATCATGAAAACAGCACTCATCACTGGCGGCGCAACGCGTCTCGGGCGTATTATGGCGTTGCATCTTGCCGCGCAAGGCTACGCAATCGCCCTACATTATAATACATCAGCGGGTGCAGCGCAGCAAACAGCGGCGGAAATTCGTGCGCTAGGGTTGCGCTGTGAGATATTTGCTCAAGATTTAACAGCAGAGGGTGCCGCAATAGCTTTATTCTCCGAGATTCAGCAAAAAATGGGCACTGTTGAGGTGCTCCTCAATAATGCGGCGATTTTTGAGCGCGATACCCTGCAAACACTCGGGCTACAAAGCTTTTTGCAGCATCAACACGTCAATCTCTTAAGTCCGTTGTTGCTGATGCGGGCTTTCGCTCAACAAGAAAATATAAAAAATGCGTGTATTATCAACATGCTTGACCAAAAAATGCATCGTCCCGATAGTGATTTCCTCTCTTATACTTTAAGTAAAATCGGACTTGGCAGTGCCACAACCATGCTGGCGGCAGATTTCGCGCCGCATATCCGCGTCAATGGCATTGCGTTAGGCGCGATTATTCCTGCTCCCACCCAACGGGAAAGCCATTTTAACGCGATGCGGGAGAATACCCCGTTGGGGATTGGCGCATCGGTGGAGGATGTCTGTCGCGCCCTTGATTTTCTCCTACAATCACCCTCTCTGACAGGGCAAATTATCACTATTGATGGGGGCGCGTGGTTGGGTACAACACACTGAAATATCTTGTTTTTAGAGAGGAAATAGGGGTATAGCGTGGTTAAGTGGAAGCTGTTCTATGAGGGGTAAAGTCTGTATGTTGAAAATTCTTCTCACATTGTTATTATTTCCTAGTTTCATCATCGCGATGTTTTGTAATAGCGCCCTTACTCATGCGCAAGAAAGCACGCTACCAATAGAGCTGTGTCATAAAGTCTTGAATTTAAAAAATGTTCAAAAATGTGATTGTAAGAAAAACGAAGAAGCTGTGGCGAAGAAACTGTATAATAATTTTGTATTAGAGGGGGGAGATTTAGCGGGGGGAGATACAGCCTTTCCTACCGTAGATATTGATGCAGATGGTAAGATTGATACGGTTATGCGCAGTTGTGGCAATGGGATTGATGCTTCTTGTTATGTTTTCTCAGTATTGTCTTCTGGTCAGAAACTGACAAGCCAAGAATTGGGCATTGTTTCGCTGGCTATGTTTGATAAGAGAATGTATGTTATTGAAAATATGAAGAATATATATTCTTTTGATGTCAATGGAATTAAACGTTTTTGCATATGAAGGATACCATGTGACAGAAGAACCCAATACTACTGCTGCACCCGCCAAGAAGAAAAAAGGCTTTTGGTGGTGGGTGTGGTGTTCGCTGTTTGTGGCAATAGCGATACCCTTTGTGGGTGCACTTGTTGTGTGGGTTTTGCTGGTGTTTGCGCCCCCTCCGCCGCCTGAAGTATACGCAGACTGGCCTGAATGTCCCTTGCGGGAAGATGGTGCAAATATTGGGTATTTTAACTTTGGAAAAGCAACGCTGGGGATACCAAGGGAATTCTTAAAATATGTGGAATTTACCGAACTTCATACATATGGTACGAATCTCTCCAGAACTTTATTGGGCTGTGGAAGACCTGATTTGCCTGCCGAGCGCATAAGGCTTGCTACAATTCTTAAAAACAATAAATTAGCATACTATGAACCATTTGATGCCCCCCCCCCTACCTGAGACTGCAATGTGTCATTCTAATTTTGGATACAAAGTAGAAGACTGCTCAAAGGCGATTTTTTTAGATATTTATTCTATTGACAAACTTCCTTTTGAACCGCGCGGTACGCTTAAAGATCCACGTCTTAAAGATGACAGGATTTGCCCCGCCCCCTCTTCGATAACCCCCAAAGAATTCGAAACAAAAGAACAAAATTTTTTGGTCACACTGCATCCCAATCCACATATTCGCTGTAATTGTGGCTATGGCTATGATTTTTACGATAAAAAACTTGGATTATCAATGACCTGTCAAAACACATTGTTGTTTGACACACTGGGAATTGGTGTGCAGTATACCTACTATACACAACCGACAACAGCAGAAGACATTGCTTTTATTGAACAAGTAATAAAAGACACTATCACACAATTTTACGAAAATGGTAAACACCCGTTTGTTATTCCCCCTCTGAAAAGTAAACAGCCATGACCTTTAAATTAACCGCGCCCATTGCCGCATAGTTAAGGGAAATCTGTGACAGAAGAAACCAATAACATTTTCACGCCAACAAAAAAGAAAAAAGGCTTTTGGTGGCGTTTGAGACAAGCTCTATGCTCTGATACAGTACTGAAAGTCCAGATTTGGGTTTTCTGGTTGTTCCTATCATTCTACTTTGTACGCATATGGGGGGTAGGATTATTATTTGCAGTAGCTTTTTTATCTCAAGGAGTTACCATTGCAGACTTTCTAGGGCTTGCATGGGTGAGTTCAGGACTTGTGGGTATATTCGTATCTTGGAATGTCTTGCTTTGTCTTGCAAAAAAAATACCCATAACGCTGTTGGTCAAAGTACTGGCTGTCTATGCAAGCATTTCTTTGTATGCATTTGTATACATAGGAGGATGGCAACAAGTTTTATTCTCATATGGTTTTTTAGTTTTAGGACATTTTATCACGTTGATTCGTGTCCTTTGTCTGCCTACACGTGTTAATAAACTTGTTCGCCTGCCAGAAGACATTTGGAAAATACCCGAAAAAAAATCTTCGACAGAAGGAATTATTGTATATGGGATACTTTCAATTCCTTTGTTGTTTGCAATTTTTCTTTGGGTCGATTGGTTGATTAAGCACCGTGCTTTATAGTGATGTTTGTACACAAACCTTGTATTGATGAACGCGAAGAATAAACATTAAATCTTACGATGACAATCCCCCCAATTCTCTTGAAAGGAAACAGCCATGACCTTTAAATTAACCGCGCCGCAGCTGGCACAACTCAAAACGCTTGCTAATAAAACCACGGCTCTCACTCCAGCAGAAGCAGCGCAAGGATATAGCTGGCTTTTTCAATGGACGTCTAATGCCGCAGGCACCGCGCCCGCCGCAGGCATGGATTTAGCGGTGTGAGCTTGATTTTATAAGGAACTAAAGCAGCCGTATGTTAAAACTCCTTGTTGCCCTGTCATTGTTTTTTACGGTTGCCAGTGTGGCGAATGCTGCAAAAAACCCTGTGTTCACCCTTGTGGACGGCAAGAAATATGAGGTATGCCGCAAGGTAACGGAAATTCTTAATGCGCCAGAAAATAGAAATACTTTTAATCAGAATGATGCCAGCTATGTATTTGTTATTCCTAAAAAATATAAAGATTTTGGTGTGCCGCAAGGAGAAGACATGACATCAACCGATTGGGAAAAATATATTGGCGAACCGATAGATTATGATCCTAAATATATACAAATGCGTAAAGAAGGTTTAGCGAAAGTTCATCAGAATTGGCAGCGGGGAAAATTCGAATATATGCGTAAAGCACATATTAACATTGACAATTTTACCAAGAAAGAAACTATTATCTTTTATAAAAGCAAAACAGATAATTACATCTTTTATATTGTCAGTAAAGATGCCGCTGAAGGGGTACGGAAAGCATTAGAAAGATCCCTTAATGGCTTTGTTTTTTCGTATCAGGGACGCTGGTTTCAAACGGGGCTTGGTGGTCATGGAGACCGAGGGATTAGCATTATCGAGAATATCGGCTTTTATGCGGATGGACTACCAAGTTCTGATGTCCATATGATGTCCCGATACGTCTGCGATATTAAAGGACCTCCTCGGCTAAAGGAACTATCCTATTGATGCAGAACAAAAACTATTTATGAAAATAACGCTATCGAAAAAAGGAACACACCATGCTCTACAACCCCTTAACCCAAGCCGATTATAACACAAAACGATATAATCTCATTAAACTTGTTGAGGAAAACAATAAGGTAAAATTGACTATTTATGATGATGGTAAGGGGAATGCTACTATTGGCGTGGGCATGAATTTGAAGGCAACGAACATTAGGAATGCTGTGATCGAGGGGCTTTTTCCTAATCCTACTAATGATGCGGCTACAAGAGCGTTTAAGGATGAGCTGGGTCGTATCATAGATTCAACCCCCGTCAGTCAAGTTCAAGCTGCATTAGATGCGAGGGTTGCCGCATGGGCAAGAACCCACCCTGGAACACGCACAAGCTTCAGATTTTCTGGAGACACTGAAGTGTTCAATGTTTTTAATGCTATTGCTCAAACATATGAAAATAAAGTAAACGCATGGCAGGGCGGGATTCCTACCACTGCACAAGAACGGCTTGCGTTGTTTTCTCTTTCGTATAACACAAAAGACGGTGCAAAAAGTCTGTTGGGAACGGGGCTTAAAGCAGGAATTATTAACCCCAATAACGCAGCGGGGCGTGCTGAGGCATGGTATCAAATTCGCTATGTATCGAATGGGGATAAATTGGCAGGGATAGCGAAGCGACGTTTTTATGAAGCCAATACGTTCGGGTTATATTACAATCCTGCGAGCGTTTCAGCTGACGATGCAAAAGAAGTAGCCAAAATGTATACCGTGCATCGTGATGGTATTCTCACCTATGAAACAACCTACAAGGCACAGCTAACGGCGGATTATAATAGCGGCGGTATTGTGCAAGATATTAATCTGAGTATGAAACCCGCTATCACTGCCCTTAAAAAAGAATATAACATTGATGTGGCGA
Source organism: Alphaproteobacteria bacterium (assembly GCA_947457935.1). GTDB lineage: Bacteria > Pseudomonadota > Alphaproteobacteria > JAJTHO01 > CANGXP01 > CANGXP01. The sequence continues at coordinate 9,622 of CANGXP010000008.1, forward strand.
TGGTTCTAGAAGAAGTGCAAATTGCCTACGCTGCAAGCACAGGGATAGTAGCACGTCCGAATCTCACAGGGGATACGGGAAAGGCTTACGATACCACCGCGAATGATCAAGATTTGCTGATTGGCGATGCGGCTGCAAATATTTTGGATGGCGGTAAGGGTAACGATGCGTTGGTGGGGAATGACGGCAACGACACCCTCAAAGGCGGAGAGGGAGACGACTGGCTGCAAGGCGGTAAGGGCAATGATATTCTCGATGGGGGTTTGGGCAAAGATACCGCGGATTATAGCAATGAGACAGCCGCAATCACCTTAACCCTGAAGAAAAATACGGATCCGAAAGCAACAGGGATTGCAGGAACGCTAACCGTGGGCGGCAGTGGCACAGACACGCTTTCAAGCATTGAAGTGTTAGCATTAAGCAAGGTTGATGACATTGTGAAAGTGCAGAATTTTTCTCAAGGCGTAACGCTGGATGGCTTGGCGGGGAATGACACGTTAGATTTTGCAACGGCAACAAACGCCGTAACAGTCGATGCAGGTACACAAAAAATCGCGCTGCTTGCCAATACAATGGCGTACACCAATTTTGAAACCTTTAGTGGCAGTGCGTTTGATGATACGTTCAAACTCAAGGGCACCGAGAAAAAAGTGAGTGGCGGGGCAGGGGTTGACACGGTGGATGTATCGCTGGCCACAACGGGCGTGACGCTCACCTCTAAAGTTGTTGCGAATACGCTGCAATATAAGGATGTGGAAATCTTCAAAGGGTCAACAAAGAACGATACGTTTAATATGCTTTCCACGGCAAAAAGCATCGATGGCGGCGCTGGAAGAGACACCTTAAGTTTTGCGGATAGCACCGCAGGGGTAATCGTCAATGATCCCACGAAAACGGGGAATATTGTTGCCACAAATATCGAGGAATATATTGGCTCAAACTATAACGATCGTATCAAGGGCACGGCGGGGAACGATGTGTTCCGTGATGGGGCAGGCAACGATGTGATTTTCGGGGAAGGCGGCAATGATATCTATTATGCAGGTACAGGCGATGATATTTATGCCCTCGGCGATGCGGGAGATAATTTTATTTTCGCAGGTAGTTATGGGTTTGATGCCATTTACGATGCCCGCAAGGGTGTTGCTGTAAAAATGAGTGGGTTTGATCTGTCGAGCGTGACATGGCAATCAAAAGCATTTGGTGCGTACTACACAGGGGCGGGCGGTGCGTTGACTTTGTATAAAGATGCGCAGCATGTTCAGATTAACGACACTGCAGGCAATACATTATTTTTGGGGAATGCTATTACCAATGGGTTGATCACTTTTGGGTAGTTTTTAAGTATGCGTTCGTTTCGGGACAAGCTCTAAAGGAACACCTTGTGAGGTAAGTAACTCGACCCCAGCTTCCCGCTGCGCAAGCGCCTGCGCGGCGAGTCGCTGGTGATTCGCCACTCCCGCAACGACTGCCTGCGGTGCGAATTACCAGCGGAAGCTGGTATCCAGAAACTCTTTAGAAATTTAAGCGGATTGGTATAACTACCCAGCTACCGGAGTATCGTCACCCCGCTACCTCGACTGATAAGGAGAGGAAGTGCGGGGTCTGGATTTTTTTGATGACTTGTTGCACTATCCTCTTATCGGGTAGTTTTTTCATGCCATAAAAAACACGCGGTGCAAAAAATAATTTTCCAAGTTGACTTGAAACCCGCAGAAATAAACCGTCTCAGCCGATTTTTTGTGTTGGACGATTGTTGTAAACTATTGATTTATAATGATTTTAAAAAATAAAAAAGACCGTAAAAAACACGATGTAAAAAATATTTTTTATCCGTTGGCTTGAAAGGCGCGGAAATCAATCGTTATAGCCGATTATTTTGCATTTAAAGTTATTTGTATTATTGTACAATGCATTGATATACAATGATTTTTTAGAATAGGAATTTCTCAAGAAAGAATGCTCGTTGCAGTGCTGTTATCTGAAATGCCTTGAAACGCGCTTAAATCAAGGGTTTCGTCCATATCTTCTGCACGAACAACGCGTGCAGCGCAAATCCACGAAACGCTTGCTACGCCTGCCTTTAAGAGCACCTCTGTGCATTCTGTTAATGTCGCCCCTGTTGTCCACACATCATCAATCAGCGCAACGTGTTTGTTTCTAAGGCGTTCGGGGTGTTTTACCGCAAAAGCACCCTGCACATTCGACAGGCGTTCTCGTTGCTTCAAAGACTGTTGTGGCGGCGTTGCACGAATCCGCTGTAACGCTTGTGTATCAAGGGTTTTACCGGTTTTTTTTGCAAGAATGCTGGCGAGAATTGCGGACTGATTATATTTTCGCTTCATTAACCGTTTCCAATGCAGCGGAACGGGCAGAAAACAATGGATCTCGGGGATAATATCACTTGCAGCATTGAGCATCCAACCTGCTAAAAGGGTTGCATGTTGCGTCTGATCCGCATGTTTAAACTTCAGCAATAAATTTTTACTTTTATCATTATAAATCAATGCACTACGAGCATTTTTGCAGGGCATATTTTCGCAAGAACACACATTCCCCGTCTCAAAAACTTTCGGCAATCCACATTTTTCACACCACGGCTTACTAATAAAACTTAAGCTTTGCCAGCAAGACGCACAGATACTGCGGCTTTCCTGCACCAGTACCCCGCATTCTAAACAGCGCGGCGGCAAGACAATATGCGTGATTATTTTCAAAACACTGGTAAGACTAGACCGCATGACAGACACATTTTTGTTTGATAGAAAACGTTTGAAATCCTTGCAGCAAAAGGCTGTTGCGAGATATGGGCAGTATGATTTTTTGCAACAACAGGCAGCTCTCAGCGTGGTTGATCAAATCGCCGATCTCCAAACATTTTTCCCCCTTGCTGCAACCGTTGGTGATTATCACGCTATCTTAGCGACAACTTTACAGCAACATAATCGTATTGAAACCGTTTATTCAAGCCACTTTTGGCAACAACAAAAAACCGATTTTGTGTGTGCGGAAGATTTTTTGCCTTTTGCCCCGCAAAGCCTTGATTTGCTTGCGAGTTGTGGCAGTTTGCAATCGGTAAATGATGTGGTGGGGCATTTGATACAGGCACGGCAAGCCTTGCGCCCTGATGGGCTGTATATCTGCGCGTTTTGGGGCGGCGAGACTTTAAAAGAATTGAAAGAATGCCTCCATGCCGCTGAAATTGAGTTGAACGGCGGGGTAAGCCCGCGTTTTTCACCGTCAATTTTTGTGAAAGATGCAGGAATGCTGTTGCAACGCGCGGGTTTCGCGTTGCCTGTGGTGACACAAGAAACGCTGACCATCACCTATCCCGATATTTTCGCGCTGATCAAGGATTTGCGGGGTATGGCAGCCACCAACATTGTTACCCAACAAAATAAGAAAATACCCCCGAAAGCCTTATTTTTAAGGGCTGAGCAGCTTTATAAAGAACGATATAGCACGCCCGAAAATCGGTTAATTGCAACAGCAGAATTGATTGTCATGGCAGGGTTTGCGCCCGCATCCACCCAGCAACAGCCCCTTAAACGGGGCAGTGCGAAAGTGAGCCTAGGAGACGTGCTGCAATAGTTGTTCTTTAGGGGCAGGGGCTTTGACGCTGTTTGCTGTTGCATTCACTTCGCGCCATGCCGTTTTATCGGTAAATAAGGCTTCTAGTAGCTTGTAATTGAGGTAATGCCCTGAACGCACCCCATGGAAATGTCCTAACAGTGGCAACCCTGCGAGTGACAAATCGCCGATGGCATCCAGCACTTTGTGGCGCACAAACTCATCGTGATAGCGCAAACCTTCTTCATTAAGAACGGCATCGCCTTCAACCACCACGGCGTTTTTAAGCGATCCGCCTTTGGCAAGCCCCTTTTCCCGCAACTGGGAAATTTCTTGGGCAAAACCGAATGTGCGAGCGCGGCTGGTAGCCTTGCGGAAAGAGCTATCTGTGACAGTTAGCATAAAGGTTTGCTTACCGATAGCATGGCTTTGAAAGTCAATATCGCAGGAAACGGTGAAGCCATCGCTGGGGGTGATGCTGGCGGATTTTTCGCCGTCTTGGATGGAAACAGGTTTTAAAATTTTGATGTAACGGCGCGGCGCTGCTTGTTTTTGGATGCCAGCACAATCAATAAGGAAGACAAACGGTTGTGCGCTGCCGTCCATGATCGGCACTTCCACGCCGTCTAACGCCACGATAACATTGTCAATGCCGCAACCTTGAAAGGCGGCGAGAAGATGCTCAATGGTGGCAACGCTTGCGCCGCTTTCATGGCGCAAGGTGGTGCACAGCGGAGAAGGGATGACGTGTTTCCAGTTGGCGGGGATTTCAACAATCTTGCCTTGGTATTGCAGGATAAAAACAATGCCTGTGTTGGGATCAGCAGGGTGCAGCGTCATGGTGACAGGCGCACCACTGTGCAAGCCCACCCCTGTGCAGGAGATGATATTTTTGAGGGTGTTTTGGAAGATGGGTAGATCAGCCATTAGGGTGCTCACAGAGGATTATTATTTTTATTTCTCTGTTTATACAATGTTTGCTGCACCTGCACAAATCACGCTTTGTTTCGGATTGTTACAGGAGAGCTGATATCAAGCGTCATGTTGACGAATAAAGCAACTGGACACCAGCTTTCGCTGGTGATTCGCCACTCTCAAGGGATATTTTTTTGCTGTAAAGAGAAATCTAGGTGTTTTGTGTGGAAGGCAAAAGCGTTGTGGCTATTTCAGGGTGTCTTTCAAGGTAAGCGTCACGTGATCTTTCTGCTTGCGTGATCGCATCGGCATTGCCTGTGCCATCTCTGTACCCGTGCGCCATTTCCACAGCGTTTTGCAGATAGTTCCAAGCCTCAGGATTATTTTGTTTCTCTAAAAATTCACCGTATCGAATGTAGTTGCAGATGCGTTTATACTCGGGGTCTTCCGTTTCAGGAAGTGTTTCGGTAAGCGCAAAGGATTCTTTGAAAAGGGTTTCTGCTTCTTCATAAAATAAGGTTATTTGCGTTTTAAAACTTGCTGATGCTTCACGGAGAGGGGCGCATAGGTCTTCTTGATTAGGAAAATCCTTATGGGTTTCTAGCAGAGTATCGAGAATTTTTAAAGAATTTTGACTTAGATCCGCAAGCTCTACAGCAGCAACGGCTTGTGTATGGATAAGGTCAACCAACGCTCCAGAATCGGGCATAAGTTCTCTTGCAACAGGAAGACGTTCCCCATTAAACGCATATTTTTCTGCAGGAGACATCATTAAGGACAGTTGTCCTGCTGCGTCCATCCACCCTTTTGTGTAGCCCGCTTCTCGTGCGAGTTCCATGGCCTTATTGAGGGTGATGCGTGCCTGTGCGTAGTCTAATGCTGTTCCTTCAGGGGAGGCAGCTTTTGTGCCATATACTCTATGCACACAGCCGATGGCAGCAAGATTTTGGGCTGCACTTGCATAGTCGCCTACTTCATGCGCTGCAGCAAAGCCCTGCTCATAATTCCAGAGAGCAGCATCAAGTTTTTGTGGTTTTTCTGCAAAGTGTTTGATGAGTCCTGCAACCCAATATACAGCAGCCTGTTGTTCAGCAGGGAGAGCGCTAACTTTTTCTACATAGTCACGCACAAAAAGTGGTTTATCGGCATTCCAAATGTCTAGAGCTTCTTGTGGTAGCATAAAGCCTCCTTAAAAATACGATAGTAATATATAAAGTTCCAGACCCCGCACTTCCCTTCGGTCTTACAGACCTTCAGGGTAGCGGGGTGACGGACTTTGTTTGCGATACTAAAAAATCGCTGATTATCGCAGTCCAAAACTAATTCGCCCGTTGCACTGCCACTGCCCGTTGCGCAACTTGGGCATTCGCAGGGCGGCGCATGGCAATGAGTTTCATCTCAATTTGTGAGAGGCGGTTTTTGAAGGCAACCAGTTCTTTGCCAACTAACTGTTCTGCTGTTGGCAATTTCAAGCTGCTCGGATTAACTTGTTCGCCTTTGACCAACACTTCATAGTGCAGGTGAGGCCCTGTGGAACGCCCTGTTGTGCCAACATAGCCGATAACCTCGCCTTGTTTAACGCGCACACCTTCTTTAATGCCCTTGCGGAATGCGTTCAAATGCGCATAGGCTGTGGCGAATTCTGAATTGTGGCGAATTTTAATGTAATTCCCATAGGCACCGTTGGGCCCGACTTCGGCAATAATGCCGTTCCCCGCTGCATGGATCGGGGTGCCGATGCTTGCTGCAAAGTCAACGCCTTTGTGCATTTTGCTATAGCCCAAAATGGGGTGGAAACGCATCCCGAATCCTGAGGACATGCGGACATTATCAACGGGTGTTTTGAGGAGGGCTTTTTTGATGCTCATGCCATTGCGATCATAAAATGCTTGTTCACCCTCTTGATTTTCATAGCCATAAATACGGCGTTCTTTGCCACTTAAAAGAAGCGACGCATAAAGAATATTACCTGTTCTCGCGGCATCTCCCTTGTCATCGATATATTTTTCATAGACGATTTCAAATTTATCGCCATTTTTGAGATCCCGTTGAAAGTCAACGTCATAGCTAAACGCACGGATCATTTTAATCATTACGCCCATCGGCACGCCTGCGTCATCACCTGCTTCAAACAGGCTTAAATCAATCACGCTGCCGCCATAGGCAAAAGTTTTCTGGAGGGTGCGCCCGAGTTTTTCCGCTGTAAAGCTGTCGTCCTCACGATATACAAGCACATCTGTTTCAGGATCAGGGCGGAAATAGATGCCTTCAATCGCATCTGCTTCCTCTGTTGTTGTTTCTGAGAGAGAAGATTTTATAACGTAAATTTCTTGGTCTAATTTCAGATTTTTGGGATCCCACACGTCTTTTAGGGCTTTTACGGCAACGTGGGCATCTTCTGTTGCAACATTTTGCGATTGCAGGAGGGCAATTAAGGTGTCGCCCGAACGCACCGTTAGTTTCTGTTCGTAAAGATTTTCAGGCGTGGTGCTAAAATATTTTGCAAATTGTTGAAGCGCTGCAGAGGGTTTTTTTACTGTTGCGGCTGTAGGCACAGGAATAGGCTCCGCTTTCGCGGCGATTTTTTGCACGGCGGCTGTATTTTTTGTGGGCTTTGCTGTCTCATGGAAGAGCACTGACGCACAGAAAATAACAGCAGAAACCGCTGCCATCGTCAAGATTAGTCCAAAACGCATAGAAGTATGCTTTGCTATGTATCGTTTTTTCATCATGCCTCGTTATGGTTAACAAAGCATTACGGTTGCTCCACTTTAGAGCACGTCTATTAACCTCTTTTCTAGGGCGATTGGCATCGTCAGAAGTTTTCTCGGAATCCGCACGTACATAAGGGTACGCTTGCGTTTCCTTGAAAAATTCTTTCTCGCCACTCATCCCGATAAAAGGGTTACTAGAGGTGCTCTTTAAAATGCTACATGCCTACAAGCTGTTTCTGGCAATGTAGTATTATAAATTGCAACAACCATAACACTTTACAATAAAAAAATAAAATTACAATAAATGTTTTTCTGTGTTTACGCCTCTTTTCGCAGGTGCAACAAAAAGCCGTGTTCCTTATCCTCTGCTTATAGAGAGAAGGCAACAACTTTGTTGATTGCTGTTATTTTACAGGATCTTACCGAATGAAACCGCGGTATCGAGCATGCGGTTTGAGAAGCCCCATTCGTTGTCATACCATGAAAGGATACGCACAAACGTGCCTTCAATTACCTGTGTTTGGGTGAGGTCAAAGTTAGAGCTGAAGGGCGAATGGTTGAAATCACACGACACAAGCTGTTTATCAACGGTGCTGAGGACATTAAGGAGGTAGCCCGCTGCAGCTTTTTTCATCGCGCTATTGATTTCTTCAACGGTTGTAGCGCGGTTTGCGACGAACTTAAAATCAACAACAGAGACGTTGGGCGTGGGAACGCGGATAGACGTGCCATCCAACTTGCCTTTAAGTTCAGGGATAACGAGTCCAATCGCCTTTGCCGCGCCCGTTGAGGTGGGGATCATGGACAACGCTGCGGCACGAGAACGGCGCATATCCTTGTGCGCGGTATCCACCAATTTTTGGTCGCCTGTGTAGGAGTGAATGGTGGTCATGTAGCCGTGTTTAATGCCTGTGAGCGTTTGGAGGACATGAACGACGGGCGCAAGACAGTTGGTGGTGCAAGACGCGTTGGAAATAACAGTGTGCGATGCGTTCAGTTGGTCATGGTTCACGCCATAGACAACTGTTAAATCAACGCCATCCGCAGGGGCAGAAATAATGACTTTTTTCGCGCCCGCCGCAAGATGTTTGCTGGCAGATTCCTTAGAGGTGAATACGCCTGAGCATTCCAGCGCAATATCAATGTTGAGGGGTTTCCAAGGGAGGTTGGCAGGATCACGCTCGCTGTAAACTTTAATCACACCGCGCCCAAGGTCAATTCCTTCAGGGGTGACGGTGACGGGGAAGGGGAAACGACCGTGAACGGAGTCAAACTCGAGCAAATAGGCGTTGCTTTCGGCGGAGCCAAGGTCATTAATCGCAACAATTTCTACATCATTGCGACCACTTTCATACAGCGCACGCAAAACGTGACGACCAATGCGACCAAATCCATTAATTGCTAAACGAATAGCCATAATATAAACCCCTAATTTTTTAAAAGAGGCGTTTTATAGATGATTATGCGTTTTTCGTCAAGGCTTGGGATATTTTGTGCGCGATTTTATCTGCTGTAAAGCCGAAATGGGGCAGCAAGTCTTTGAGGGGGGCGGATGCGCCAAAGCCTTGCATGGAGATAATCAGCCCCTCAAGTCCCGTATAACGTTCCCAGCCAAACCCGCTCAACATTTCAATGGCAACTTTGAGGGTGCCTTGGGGCAGGACGCTTGCTTTATAGGCGGCTGGTTGTTGGTCAAACAATTCCCATGACGGCAAGGACACAACGCTGGCAGCAATCCCTTGCACAGCAAGCAATTTTTGCGTTTCAACGGCAAGCATCACTTCTGAGCCTGTGGCAATGAGGGTGACTTGCTCTTTGCCTTCTGGTTCAACAAGGCGGTAACCACCACGCGCAGAGCGGTTTTCGCTTGTGTAGTCGGTGCGTAACGTGGGCAGGTTTTGGCGGGTGAGTGCCAAGACAGACGGTGTTTTGACACTGCTTAAGGCTAATGCCCAACACTCAAGTGTTTCAATGGCGTCTGCAGGGCGGAAGACTTGTACGTTCGGGGTGGCACGGAGGGCGGCGATATGTTCAATGGGTTGGTGGGTAGGCCCATCTTCGCCCACACCAATCGAATCGTGGGTCATCACGTAAATAACGCGTTGCTCCATGAGGGCAGAGAGGCGGATGGCGGGTTTGCAATAATCGCTGAACACCAAAAATGTCCCGCCAAACGGAATGAATCCGCCATAAAGCGCAAGCCCGTTCATGGCGGCTGCCATGCCGTGTTCGCGGATGCCATAGTGAATATAATTGCCGTTGTAGGTGTCTTTGTTGACGATGGTCACGCCCTTGGCTTTGGTGTTATTTGAGCCTGATAAATCCGCTGAACCGCCTAACAGTTCGGGGATATGCGGGGTGAGGGCATCGAGTACGTTGCCTGAGGCAAGACGGCTTGCAATGTTTGGCTTGCTATTCGTCCATTCTTTTTTGAGGGTGTCGAGGGTGCTCGCAAAGGAGGCGGGGAGTTCTCCCGCGAGACGGCGGGAAAGCTCCGTTTGTTTGTCTTCGGGTAATGTATTGAAGCGTTGTTGCCATTGGGTGTAGGCTGCATCGTGCTGTGCGCCAGCCGTGCGCCATGCGTGCAGAATATCCTCAGGGATTTCAAATGGGGCGTGTTGCCAGTGAAGGGCAGTGCGTGCGCCCGCAATTTCTGTTGCGCCGAGTGGTGAGCCGTGTGCGCCCGCTGTGTTGGCTTTGGTGGGTGCGCCAAACCCGATGGTGGTTTTACACGCAATCAGGGTCGGTTTATCGCTGTGTTGCGCGGTTTTGAGGGCGGCGCGGATTGCCGCTGCATCATGCCCATCAATAGACAGGGTGTTCCAGTTTGCCGCCTCAACCCGTTTGAGGTGGTTTTCGGAGGTAGACAGACTGGTTTTTCCATCAATGGAAATGCCGTTGTCATCGAACAGGACAATCAGTTTTTTGAGGTTTAAATGCCCTGCAAGGGAAATGGCTTCTTGGGAAATGCCTTCCATGAGGCAGCCGTCCCCTGCGATAACATATGTGTAGTGGTCGATAATCTCTTTGCCGAACTGGCTTTGCAAGATTGCCTCGCCTAACGCAAAGCCCACGGCATTGGCAATGCCTTGCCCTAGGGGCCCTGTGGTGGTTTCAATGCCGATGGAGCGATGGACTTCGGGGTGTCCCGCTGTTATGGCGCCGAGTTGCCGAAAGTTTTTTAATTGCTCCAGCGTCATTTCAGGATAGCCGAGCAAGTAGCTTGTTGCATAGAGCAGCATCGAGCCATGCCCCGCAGACAAAATAAATCTGTCACGGTTTGGCCATTCGGGGTGTTTAGGATTAACGCGCAAAAACTCGGTAAACAGCACCGTTGCCACATCGGCTATGCCCATCGGCATCCCCGGATGTCCAGAGTTCGCTTTTTCGACAGCATCCATGCTGAGGGCACGAATGGCATTGCTTTTGTTTTCAAAAGAGACGGTCACGGTGTGATTCCTGATGTGTTATAGCCCTCCTATTTTAAGTCTGGATACCAGCTTTCGCTGGTAACACGCACCACAGGAAACATCTTCGTGGGTGGCGAATTACCAGCGAAAGCTGGTATCCAGAATATTATGGAGGATAGCTGCGGAGTGATGATTTATTCGAGCGCGATGTATACGAAACAGGGGTGGCAAAAGCAAATGTGTTTTTGCAGATTGACGAGAGGGGTTTTCCTGCTTACTATTTATTCTCTTAACCTGAAAGATGAACGCCCTTGTCTGTCCTGCAGCAATCCTTTGTGAAATTAGAACTGGCTTTGCATAAGTTAGAGCAAGGGTTGGGCGCGTCTGCTGAAAAAGCAGCAAAACAAAAAAGCGAGTTGCAGAAAGTCACTGCAAAAAATGCGTTGTTGCAGCGCGAGCTTGCTCTTGTGACCACACAGGTTGAAAAAACCCTAACAAAAATAACAAAAAAAATAGGAGAATAGGTGCATGGCGCAGGTGGAAGTCCATATCAATGGGCGCAATTACGTATTGGCATGTGCGGATGGAGAAGAGCCACGGTTGCGTCAGTTATCGGATTATCTTGATGGACGGATGACCAAACTTGCCCGTTCTGTGGGCATGGTAGGGGAAGCCCGTTTATTTCTATTGGGCGCGTTGATGCTAGCGGATGAATTGGCAGAAGCGAACACCAAAATCACGCTGCTGAGTGAGGGCAAGTCTGTTCCTGCTGAGGGCGGCATTGGCGCGAATGATGTGCAAGAAATTGCTGATTACATCGAAAAACTCGCGAATCGGATTACAGTTCTAGCGGAAAAAGTCGCGGCTTAGCTATCTATCTCCCGCAGATGATTTTAAGTCATGTAATGCAATTATCGCGCCTTCAACATTAGTTTTAGAAGGATTTTCAAAGTCTATAAATAGCGTTGCTAAGTCGAATATTTCTTCTATAGGAAGCGGGCTGTTCCCTACTAGCATTGGATGTGTATGTGGGATATGTGTAGTGCCGAGGAGGTTTCTTACTAATTCAGCATCTTCTTTACTTTGAGACATAAACAATATATTTCCTTATTAAAATAAAAAATAATACTATTATTTCTTTGAATTGCAATTTAAAAAGGTAAGTAGTGCCTATTTTCTTTTTTGCTACGCCCTCTATTTTGCTGCTCCTGTTGGGGCTGCCATTGCTGTGGAAATTGCTGAAAGCAACGCCGCCGCCGCCTAAGACCATCCCTTTTTCCGCCATGATGTTTTTAGAGGGCTTAACGCCGCTGAAAACAACCGCGCAATCTGCGCCGTGGTGGCTTGTTTTGTTACGGGTGTTGTTGGTGGTGGTGCTTATTGTGGCGGCAGCGCACCCTGTTGCACGGCAAGGAACGGGGGAGTCCTCGAAAAAAGCGATTGTGCTGTTGGTTGACAACACAGCCGCTGCTGCAAAAGCGTGGCAACCCTTAAAGCGTGCGATGATAACGCTGGGGGATACGGCGATTGCAATGGATGCCCCGCTTTATGTTGTGCCGTTGGTGGGGGCGGCAACGCTTGCGCCGCTTGATAAACAAAGCTGGGAAGATTTGAAAAATACGCTTACGCCGCTGCCGTGGCTTGACACGCCTATTCCGCTTGCTGAAACACTCAATACCCTTGCCGAAAACGCGACTTTACCGCTGGAGATTCAGTTTTTATCTTCAGGCTTGATAACAAAAGAACTCTTGTTACAGTTGCCGCCCTCGTTGAAGAGTTATGTGCCTGATAAAGAAGCACAATTAGCGGCGAGCATTCGGGAAGTGGAACGCGTTGAAGGGGGCGTGAAAGTACGCGCACACATATATGATGAGGATGTGCCGCACACGGTTGTGTTGCTGAATGAGACGGGGCAGGTTGTTGCCCGAAAGAATTTAAGCGAGGGGGAGGCAGTACTGCCTGTTCCGTTCGCGGTGCGTAAAGATATTCGGCGTGTGGAGTTGGAAGGCGCAACAACACTCTTAGAAAAATATTTCAGTGATAGCCGTTGGCAACAGCCAAGCATCGGGATTATTGCGCCTGATAATACGGCTGTGGGGCAAAATTTGTTGGAAGAACGCTATTATTTGCAAAAGGCGGCGGCGATATTTACAGAGGTAACGCAAGGCACGGTGGAGAAATTGCTCGCGCAAAAAGTGCCTGTGTTGTTGTGGGCAGATAGCGTGCCATTGCGGGAACAAGAGCGCACGGCGTTGACGGCGTGGGTGAAACAAGGCGGCGTGTTGTTGCGCTTTGCGGGGGACAGCATGGCAACAACAAAAGAAGAGGGGTTGTTGCCCGTTGCGTTGCGCTATGGCGTGCAGGAATTTGCAACGGCGGTTGCGTGGGGAAAGCCGCCTGAGGGCTTCCGATTTACAGAGAAAACGCCGCTTGCGTTGAATACGCAACACGCTATTGCCTTAAAAAAGCGGGTGTTGGCAGAGCCGCGTGCCGATCTCCCTGCAAAAACTTGGGCGACGTTGAGTGATGGGGCGCCGTTGCTAACCGCAGCACAACAGGGGCAGGGCTGGCTGTTGTTATTGCATGTGGCAGCAACGCCTGTGTGGTCAGACTTTGTGCTGCAATCCGCCTTTATTGATGTGTTGAAAAATGCAAGCCAACTGGCAACGGGGGGCGCGTTGTTGACCTCGGAAACGCTGCCTTTAAGAGCGTATTTTGATGCGTTTGGCAACACGCAACCGCCGTTGAGCACGATGCAAGGGTTGACGGGGGCGGACATTGCCGCGCAATGGATAACGCAAAAGCATCCCGCAGGGTTTTATGGCAACGAGCGGGGACAACAGGCGCGGAATGTGGCAGGGTTATTGCCAAAGTTTGCGCCCTTGCCTGAGGAATTTAAGCCGCAATTACTGCGGGATATTGTGGTGGAAAATAAAACGAATTGGCAACTGTTGCTTATAAAACTGGCTTTGGGTGTGTTTTTGTTAGACTGGCTGTGCACCGTGTTATTAGGGCGGCAACGGCGGTGGCTTGTTGCGATGCTCTTTGTGAGTTTATTGCCGTTACAAGCACAAGCGGCAGAAAATGTGCCGCAAGAAAGCCTTGCCTATATTCGCACAGGGTATGCGGATGTTGACCAAAATAGCGCGAAAGGCTTAGAGTTTCTGACAAAAACGCTTGCACAACGCACCAATGCGACGTTAGGGGCTGTGCGCGGCGTGACGTTAGGCGAAGAGAGTTTAAGCCCGCATCCGTTGCTGTATTTCCCGTTGGTGGGGGCAGTGCCCAATTTGAGTGATAAGGCGTGGTTTGCCTTGCAACAGTATATTGCAAACGATGGCGTGTTGCTGATTGACACCCGCACGGGGCAAGACCCGTTGAGCGATGTGGAGAGCGTGCCGCAGTTGCAAGGCTTGTTGCGCTCTCTTGGCGTGATGCCGCTGGTTGCCTTGCCTGATAAGCATTTGTTGTTGCGGAGTTATTATTTACTGCCTGTGCTGCAGGGAAAATTTGCGGGCGGTGTGGCGTTGCCTGTGGCAGCATTGGGGAATGATGTGGTGGCAGGGGTGTTGCTTACTTCTAATGATTTTGCGCAAAGTTGGGCGTTGGAAAGTATGGCAAATAAAGAGCAGGCATTTCGGAGCGGGGCGAATGTGGTGATGTATGCCCTCACAGGGACATACAAGAATGACCAGATTCATTTGCAAGCCGTGCTTGAAAGGCTGGGACAATGATCTTTTCTGGGACCTTTTCCGCGCAACAACTTGTGTTCTCTGGCATTACCCCGTTGTTTTGGGTGTTTCTGGGCTTGGGCGTAATTTTAGGGGTGTTTGCACTGCGGCATAAAGGATGGGCGGCATTTTTGCGGTTTATTCCGCTTGGTTTGTTGTTGCTTGCAATGAGTGCGCCGTATTTCTTGCAGGAAAAACGGGAGAAATTACCGAACTATGTGTTGTTGCTGGACGATGCAAGCACTAGCCAAAAAGTGACAGAGAGACTGCCCGCAACGCAACAAGCGTTAGAAAGAGTGACGGCAGACCTCAAAAAAAACTATCCTGATGTGGTGATTGAAACGGCAAAAATAGAGGATGGGGCAACGGGCACAACAGTGTTGCCTGTGTTACAACAAAAATTGAGCACAATGCCATTAGCGCAGCTAAGCGGTGTGGTGCTGTTTAGCGATGGGGCATGGCAAGATGATGCGGCAGAATTGCAAAAATTGCGTGCTGATTTCCCGATTCATACCGTTTTAAGCGGCGAGCCGAATCAACCAGACAGAGCCGTGCGGGTTGAGGACAGCCCTCCATATGCGTTGGTGGGCAAGCCCTATCAAGTAACGGTGGTGGTGACAGACACAACCGCCCCAAAAAATGCGGATATTCCGTTGTTTATTGAGACGGGTGAGGACAAAATTCCGTTCACCGCGAAGAACTATGAAAAAACCGTGCTGACGTTAAAGCCCTCCCATGCGGGTACACAACCGCTGTTGTTTTCGGTGCCGCCGTTGGAGGCAGGTGAGCTGACGCTTGCCAATAATCGGGCAATGGCGCGGGTGCAGGTGATGCGCGACAGGCTTAAAGTGTTGCTGGTTTCAGGGCATCCCTATGCAGGGGGGCGGAGTTGGCGTTCTTTGTTAAAATCTGATCCGCAGGTGGATTTGGTGCATTTCAACATTTTACGCTCCCCGTTTAAGTTTGATATTGCGGCGGAAAAAGAACTCGCGCTGATACCTTTTCCCGTGGATGAGTTGTTTTCGCAAAAAATCAGGCAGTTTGATTTGATTGTGTTTGATAGTGTGCAACGTCAAGCGGTGTTATCCTCGTTTTACCTACAAAATATGGTGGAGTATGTGAGGCAAGGCGGTGCATTGTTGATGATTAATGGCGCGGAATATGCCCGCCCGCAAAATCTTTATGATAGCGTGCTGCAAGAAATTCTGCCTGTTGCCCCTGCAACGGCGCGGGAACCGTCTTTGTTCAAGCCGATGCTTACTGAAAAAGGGAAAGCACACCCCGTGAGCAGTATTTTCAGCAATGACCAATGGGGACGGTGGACAGGCGGCGTGAATGCCGCGCAAACAACAGGCAAGGTATTGTTAGAAACGCCCGACAAACAGCCGTTGTTGGTGTTGCGGCAACTAGAGCAGGGCGGGAGGGTGGCGCAAATCCTCACCGATAGTATTTGGTTGTGGCAGCGCGGTTTTGAGGGCGGAGGGCCGTATCAAGCGTTATTGCAACGCACCGCTCATTGGCTCATGAAAGAACCAGATTTGGAAACAGGACAGTTGAAAACACGTCTTGAGGGCAACGTGTTGACAGTGCAGCAAGATGATACGGCGGTGAACCCGACGGCAACGCTTTCTCTGCCTGATGGCACAACGCAACCACTGGTATTCGTGAAAACGGGCAGCGGCTATCAAGCAACCCAGACGTTAACGCAAATTGGGATTTACAGTGTGCAGCAAGCAACGCAGCTTTTGCCGTTTAGCTATGGCATGGTGGAACAAGAAATGGCGGCATTGCAGGTGGATGAGGAAAAACCTAAAATATTGAGCGGCACGGTGTTTCCCGTTGAAAGTGGCGCGGCGATAGAGTTGTCCCCCAGCAAGCCCGTTGCTTTGTTAAGCGATGTGGTGTGGTTGAAAGACAGAGCGGCGTATCAGGTGACAGGCAGGGAGCAGCATCCGTTTTTGCCTGTTGCGGTGTTGGTGTTGATTGCGTTGGGGGGTGTGTTGATTGTGTGGTGGAGGCGAGGTTGAAGAGAGTATAATTAAAATGCTTGACTAATATATATATATATATTAGCGTAAAATACAGAAATCTGACGCAAGAGAAATTTTGTGTCTAGTCCTTATCGTTGAGGTTTTTGTTATGGATGGTATTTTCACATATGCGGTGAATAAGATTGCTGGGTTTGATAGGTCTCTAGAGGAGATTTTGAAAGAAATTCAAACACTTTCTAAAAATCTAACCCAACCTATCGAAGTTTTTTTTCTTGAAGAAATAGATGGAGGGCAAGAAGAAACAAAAGTTTGTGATGTCTCTTTTGTTAATAATGGGTTGAGAATAGAATTTCTCACTCGCAAGTTTTCTTTGGACACAGAAAAACTACCATTTCACGTCAACGCAAGTTGGCCTGAAGTGTAGCTTTTTTAATAAAACGTAAGTTTTTCCACCCTCTTGGGTGGTTTTTTTTGCTCAAAATATCATTCCATTCTGTCGAAACTGTTCGGTAAACGCCTTTTGCCCCTCTTGTTCAGGGAGAACAATCTCGTCTTTTTTCCACATACCACGCGCCCACATTTCTTGTGTGATTTCAGGAGCATCCTCTTCGTAGAGGGGGTAGGGGGAAGGTTAGGAAAGAATTTTCGGTATTCTTTGTCATAGGCGTGCCTCATTCACATAAGAAAACAATTCTTCTGTAAAATACCCGCTACGTCAAGTTTTCCAATAAAAACGCCACAGCAACCCCCAGCCCCAACCAGCTATTTTTTTTGAAAGTGTTAAGAGAACTTGTTGCATCCTCCTCCTTCCAAGTATCAAGCACGCGTGCCCATCCGCCGATGAGCAAACCCAAAATGCAATAAAATGGGAGGCTGGCATCCAGCGCAAAACCCGTTAGCCCAAGCAAGAGAGCGCATAGAGCATAACAGGTATGGACAGCAACCCGTGTGTATCTGCCAAAGGTGAGCGCGGCGGATTTTACCCCTAGTTTTTTATCGTCCGCCGCATCTTGGCAGGCATAAATGGTGTCATAGCCGAGCGTCCAAAACACCGCCGCTGCGTATAAAATGAGCGGGGCAAGATCTATGGTGCCTTTTACAGCAACCCACCCGACCAGAATACCCCAATTAAATGTTAAGCCCAAAAACAGTTGCGGCAGCGGGAAAAACCGCTTCATAAGCGGGTAGAGCACGACCAGTGGCAGGCTATAAAGCGCGATTTCCCACACCACAGGCGGCAGCGACAGCAACACCCCTGCGCCAATGCTAAGCAAAAACACGAGTAAGAAAGCTGCTTCACGCATGGACACCGCACCGCTTGCAAGCGGGCGATGCTTCGTGCGTTCTACTTGTGCATCAATTTTTCTGTCCCATATATCGTTAATAATGCAGCCTGCGCCTCGCATTGCAAACGCGCCTACACTAAATAATACCAACATCATTAAATCTCTGTAATTTTGCTGCGCCACATCTACGGCTTCAGTCATTGGCGTTGAGCCAACTCCGTTCAGCCTTGATTCGCTCGCAAAAATTTCAGAAATTTTCTGAGGTTGGTGTGCGTCCAACAGTAGGATATTTGGCGTGCTTATGGTGGCAGCAAGAACCCCCCACCAACAGGGAAACAATAGCAACAGCGTACCAACAGGTTGGTAAAAACGCATGAGGTGGAGATAATGCTTGAATTGCGAACGGAACAGGGGCATGGAGCAGTCTTATGGATATTTCAGCAAAATCTCAAGAACAACGCGTGGGTATTATCGACATTGGCTCGAACTCGGTGCGATTGGTCATTTATGACGTGGCGTGCGGGTTGTGGCACACGCTGTTTAATGAGAAGGCGGCGTGCGGACTGGGCAAAAGTCTGCGCGAGACGGGGATGCTGGACAAACAAGGCATGGCAGCAGCAGAACAAGCCATTCAACGCTTTATAACGATAGCGAATGCCTATCAAGCAAAGCCCCTTTATGCTGTTGCAACAGAGGCAGTGCGTTCCGCAACGGACGGACAAGCGTTTGTCGATTATCTAAGCGTGACACATAACATTAGTGTGGATGTTATCAGCGGTGAAGAAGAGGGGTATTATTCTGCCCTAGGCGTGACAACCGTGATGCCAAACGCTTCGGGTATTTGCGCGGATTTGGGCGGCTCAAGCTTAGAGCTTATTGCGCTGACCGCATATGGTATTGGGGAGCGGGTAACGCTGCCGTGTGGGGTCTTAAGTTTATCAAGCTTTAGTTCGCCAAAACAGGCAGAAAATTATTTGGAGCAGCATTTACAAAGGATAACGATAGACGTGCCCCGCGATAAAACACTGTATGCGGTGGGCGGGAGCTGGCGATCTTTGGCGCGGTATCACCAAAAAACAACGAATTATCCGTTAGATCAGGCACATTATTACCGTCTTTCCACCGAGCAACTTTTGCCTACCTTGCAGCATTTACAGAAAATGGCAGGCGAGCCGCACAAAAAACTGGCAGGGGTGAGTAAAGCGCGAACGGCTTTAATGCCAAATGCAGCCTTAGTAATGGCGATGCTGACTCAACAATATGGGCTTAAACACGTTATTTTCTCAGGGTATGGTTTACGAGAGGGGTATTTAACCGAACAACTGCCGAATTTACCTGAAAAAACAGCGCATAGTCCATTGAAGGGTGAAATTTCTGCCTATACACTGGCGCGTAATAGCGCAACGGTGGATGCAGTGGCTTTGCAAACATGGCTTTCTCCCCTGTTTCCCACCATGCAGCCCGAACGCTTGGAGGCCGCGTGTTTATTAAGCAATATCGCGATGTTTGAAAGCAGTGATCACCGCGCGTTTCTGGCTTTTCAAGCAATTCTCCATGCGCCATTTGCAACACTGCCCCACGAAGAACGTGCCTTTTTAGCACTGGCAATTTTTGTGCGCTATGCAGGCAAGCATGAACCGATGATTACCACGGCAGCCCTGTCTTTATTGTCCCCTGAGGATGTGAACATTGCGTTAAAGCTGGGACTTGCCTTGCGTCTTGCTAAAACTATCACAGGCAGGCAGGATGATTTATTAGAATATGCACCTATAAAGTGTATAACAGGCAAAAAATTAATCATAGATTTTATTCAGCCACAGCAAATTATGGGCAATGAAACGATCGCACAGCGTCTTGAGAGTCTGCAGAAAGCCTTGTAAAGGCTGATATTTTTGAAGTTGGCACGGCTGTTGCAAGTACTCCCTCGAATCAAAAATTTTGTTTGAGTAAAAGGGAGGAGCCTCCCCTCAAGCAGGAGTGAGAGAAGGAATAAAACTATGTTGTCTGCAACCACCAACACCGCCGCGCTTACCGCGCAACGCTTCCTTGACAGATCAAGTGAAATGGCAGGGTCTTCGATTGCCAAGATGTCTTCTGGTAATCGTATTATTAAAGCATCCGATGATGCCTCTTCCCTCGCGATTGGGAACAAGCTGCGCGCTGATATTGCTGCATTACAGCAGGCAGGCAGGAACGCTTCGCAAGGGGCATCGCTCTTACAGGTGGCAAATGGGGCGATTGATCGTATCGGCGATATTCTAACGCGTCTGAAAACACTGTCTACACAGGTTGTGAACGGCACGCTGAGTACGTCTGAGCGTCAATTTGCGCAACAAGAATTTAGTCAGCTGGTTACGCAGCTTGATCAAATCTCTGAGCAAACACGCTGGAACAACGTTTCCATGTTAAATGGTGGAGACAAAGGTGTTGACAACACGAACACGATTAGCCCTGCAGCAAATATTGTAGCAGGCGTGAGTGGTGCACGCGCCAGTGTAACAACCAACGGCTTTTTTAACCCCACAACCCCTGCAAACACGTTTACAGCATTTACAGGACAAGTTGAAGGGGCTGTGAAAAGCGTCGTTGTGACGCAAAACGGCACAGCTAACCAATTTAAAATTGAAATGACAATTGGGGGGCAAGAATTTGTTGGATATGCAGCCTATTCACAACCCAGTGGTGGCAGTATTACAATGACCAGTACGCTGAATAATCACAATACGTTCCGTCTCATTAACAACGGTGGTGCATTGGGCGTGAGTGCTGCAAACTTACAGGCAGATTTGCGAGAGGCCGTTGAGTTAAATAGTTCCACAGCACCCGCTGCAAGCTTTCAGTCTGCTGCTTTATCAGAGGCAAACGCGGCAATTCTGATCGATGCAAACGCGGCAACACCTGAACTAGCGGATGTTGTTGTGGCAAACGGGGCGACACCTGATGGGGTTTACACGGTCACATCGCGCTATGATAGCACGACGTTGAAAGCAACAGTACGCTTGCACAATGCAACAACAGGGGAAGTTCTAGATTCCGTGATTAACGACCCTGCTGCTGCTACAGCAGGTCAGGCTGTTATCTTTAGTAACGGATTGCAACTAAACTTTGCAGAAGCGCAAATTGAAGCACTCGCGGTTACAAATTTGAATGGTATCCGCTTTGAGGTGACAGCAGGTCAAGCAACAACCATGGATTTCCAAGTCGGCGCGTTGGCAACAGATTTGCTGCAAATTAGTTTTGTGGCAATGACCTCCACGACATTGGGGCTTTCAAGCCTTAATATTGAGACACAGGCGGGGGGGCAAGCTGCATCAACGGTTGTGACTGACGCAATCGCCAAAGTGAACAACGCTCAAGCACAGCTAGGTGCAATTCAATCGCGGATGGAATATGTACAAAGCAACATTTCCACCATTGTTGAGAACCTTTCTGCGGCAAAGGGCATCTTCTTAGACGTGGATATGTCAAAAGAAATGACCGAATTCACAAAGAATCAAACCTTAATGCAGGCAGGGGTTGCGATGTTAGGACAAGCAAACCAGATGCCTAGAGAATTATTACAGCTTATTCGTCAATAACATTTTTTATTATTTTTTGGTCAAGGAAAACCCCGCTAGCAATAGAGGGGTTTTTCTATTGCAGGCGATGCGGGTTGTTGTAGAATGGTATCATTATGCATGATCACCCTTCTTATAAAATTACGCGCCGTAAAAGTCGGCAAATTACCGTTGGTTCTGTTTTGGTGGGCGGTGATGCGCCTATCGCCGTTCAGTCAATGACAAACACACTGACCACTGATATTGATGCCACTATT
Organism: Alphaproteobacteria bacterium; assembly: GCA_947457935.1. GTDB lineage: Bacteria > Pseudomonadota > Alphaproteobacteria > JAJTHO01 > CANGXP01 > CANGXP01. The sequence continues at coordinate 31,053 of CANGXP010000008.1, forward strand.
GCGCAAATTAAAGCCTTGGAAGAGGCGGGGGCGGATATTGTGCGGGTTTCGGTGCCTGATGAAGAATCGAGCGCGGCATTAAAATATATCATCCCTGCTGTATCTGTGCCGATTGTGGCGGACATTCATTTTCATTATCAGCGCGGTATTGAGGCGGCAAAAAATGGCGCAGCCTGTTTGCGCATTAACCCTGGGAATATTGGTTCAGAGGCGCGGGTGCGCGAGGTGATACAGGCCGCCAAAGATTATGGTTGCTCGATGCGCATTGGGGTGAATGCGGGGAGTCTTGAAAAGCACTTGTTGGAAAAATACAAAGAGCCATGCCCTGAAGCGATGGTGGAAAGTGCGCTGGAACACGCAAAAATTCTCGAAGACAATGATTTTTTTAACTTTAAAATCAGCGTGAAGGCATCGAATATTTTCTTGGCGGTGGCTGCGTATCGCGGGCTTGCGGCAAAATGTGATTATCCGCTGCACCTTGGCATTACAGAGGCAGGGGGGCTTACGACAGGCACGGTGAAATCTGCCTTGGGGTTGGGCACATTGTTGTGGGAAGGGATTGGCGATACTATTCGTGTGTCGCTGTCTGCAGACCCTGCGGAAGAAATTAAAGTGGGGTGGGAGATATTGAAAAGCCTTGATTTGCGGCGCAGAGGCGTGACGGTAATTTCTTGCCCGTCTTGTGCACGCCAGCAATTTCAGGTGATTAAGACGGTGGAAGATCTGGAAAAGCGGGTGGCGCACATTAAAACGCCGATAACCGTTTCCGTGATTGGCTGTGTGGTCAATGGCCCTGGTGAGGCATTAATGACGGATATTGGGTTGGCAGGCGGCGGCAATCATACGCATCAAATGTATGTAAATGGCTTGCAAGACCACCGCATTAAAGATATAAACATCGTAGACCATTTGGTTGACCTTATTGAAAAAAGGGCAGCACAAATTGAAGCAGCGAGTGAATCCGCTGCATAACAGTTACATTTCAGGAGCCTCCTTATGACATCTTTTTCTAAAACATTGCGTCTTTCTACCCTTGCGCTTTTAACAATGGTAGCAGCGTGTGAAAAGCAAGAAACCTCTACCACTGTTTCTTCTGTAACAACCGAGCAAGGCGTTACAGAACAGCAAGTAACCAACAGCGTTGCTAATGATGCAACCTCCATTATTTCAAGCGCAATGGACACGCAAGGGACGTTTGATCGTGTGGTTGAGCGCGTAACGCCTTTATTTGAATCGCAAGCATTGAATGCAGGGGATGCAAACAAAGAAACAGCGACAAAGCAACTTGATGCATTCAAAGCAACCTATCAAAAAGTGGCTGACTATCAAAAAACATTGCTGCAGGAAAATTTCAGTGAGCAAGAATTAACACAAATCAGCCAATTTTTGGGCACGGATACAGGCAAGAAATTCATTCAAAACAGTGCGAAAATTCAAGCACAAACAGAAGAATTTGCGCTGCAACAATCAAATGATATTATTAATGCAACGGCTGCAGCACAACCTGCTGACCAAACAACGTTTGGTTCTATTAAAAGCAGTGTAGGGGAAGCAGCAGATGCGGCAGCGAAAAAAGCCAGCGAAGCCGCAGATTCTTTGAAAGATGCAGCCCAAGATTTGCAATTACAGTTGCAAGGAAATGATGCGAAGCCTGTTGAAACACAACAGAAGTAGCTTTTATAAACGAAAAACGATAAGGGCGATTGTCTGGGCAGTCGCCCTTTATTTATGGTGACTCTACAATGAGCGATAGTAAAAATCTCCAACCCGTGCGCGGTACACACGATCTTCTCCCCGAAGCAGCGCGGGTGCAGCGGCATGTTGTGCACACGCTGCAAACGGTGACGAAGAATTATGGCTATCAAGAAATAGCCACGCCGATGTTTGAATTTACAGAGGTGTTTGCCCGCACCTTGGGCGAGACTTCCGATGTTGTCTCCAAAGAAATGTATTCGTTTAGCGACAGGGGCGGTGAGTCGCTCACCTTGCGCCCTGAAGGCACGGCGGGGGTTGCGCGGTCGGTCATCAGCAATAAACTCTATGATTTTCTGCCGCTGAAATATTGGTATACGGGCGCGATGTTTCGCTATGAACGCCCGCAAAAGGGCAGACAGCGGCAATTTCATCAAGTGGGTGTGGAATTTTTAGGGGTGAGTACGCCGCTTGCGGATGCAGAAACGATTGCGCTAGGGTGGCATTTTCTACAGCAGTTGCAGTTAGAAGGCAATTTACGGTTGGAAATCAACTCATTGGGGGATGAGGCGAGCCGCACGGTGTATCGCACGGCACTCGTTGCCTATTTAGAACGCTATAAAACCAGTTTGTCGGCAGATAGCCAAGAGCGATTGCTGCGCAATCCGTTGCGGATTTTGGATTCAAAAGATGCAGGAGATCAAGAGATTATAACGGGCGCGCCGTCTTTAAAAGACAGCATGAGCGATGAGGCAACAGCGTATTTTGCGGCAGTGCAGGAATATTTATCACTGATTAATATTCCCGTTGTGGTGAATTCGCGTTTGGTGCGGGGTTTGGATTATTATTCGCACACCGCGTTTGAAATCATTTCGGATGGGTTAGGCGCACAGGCAACGGTGCTGGCGGGCGGGCGATATGACGGACTCATTGAAATGATGGGCGGTAAACCCACGGCAGGGATTGGTTGGGCCGCGGGGATTGAACGCCTTGCGCTGCTATTGCCGCCATTAGAGGCGTTGCCGCGCCCTGTTGCAGTCATTGCCATGGCGGACGCGCAAGAACAGTATGCGTTCACAGTGGTGCAGAATTTGCGTGGGCAAGGCATCATGGCAGAGCTTATCACCAGCGGCAACGTGGCAAAAAAATTCAAAAAAGCCAATAAAATTAATGCCCTCTATGCGGTGTTATTGGGCGAAGAAGAAGCCGCAACAGGTAGACTTACGGTAAAAAATTTAGATAGTGGAGAGCAGCAGAAAATCGCCATAGAGGAAATAAAAAAAGGTTTATCGCTTTAAGCATTTATTAACCAATATGGGGCAGGATAATAAAAAAGAGGTCTGCCCAAAATGCACCAAACACTCCACGATATTAATCACTATGCTTACCAGATCGCCCGTCTTTCTGGGCAACAAAACAGAGGCTATGGCAAATTTATGCAATTTGACAATGACGTTGTTAAAATAAACGTTGAGGCGCTGGATGAGATGGACACGCTCCATCAAGGTATGCTGGAGAATGCCATTATGTATTTGCAGAACCAGCCTAAGGGGGTGAGCCTGCCGCCTGCGACACAACGTCCCGCCAATGATGATCTCACACAAATGATTGCGCCTGTGTTGACGATGGGGACGGGGCGCGACATCCTATTCGAATAGATTGCTATTCTTGGTAAGCGTTGTATAACAACCCTTAATTATAAGGGATATGCGCCATGTCGTGGCAACGAAAATTAGAAAAAGTGCTGGAACGCTATGAAGAACTCAAACGTCTGTTGTCAGACGGGGAGATTTCTGCCGCATCGCCTGAGTTTGTCAAACTCTCAAAAGAATATGCTGATTTAACAGCAATAGCTGAAAAAATTGAAGAAAATCAAAAATCTGTCAGGAATTTGGCAGAGGCAGAAGCCATGTTGGCGGACACAAGTCTCGATACAGAAATGCGGGCGATGGCAGAAGAAGAAATGTATGCGTTAAAAGAACTCATTCCGCAGCAAGACCACGCTATTCGGGTGATGCTACTGCCCAAAGATGAAGCGGATGATAGAAACGCGATTATTGAATTTCGTGCAGGGGCAGGCGGCGATGAGGCGGCGTTATTTGCTGCAAACTTGTTTCGGATGTATCAACGCTATGCAGAACGGCAGGGCTGGAAGTTTGAGATTCTCAACTATACAGACACAGGGATTGGCGGCTTAAGAGATGCAAGCGCACAAATTAACGGCAAAAGTGTTTTCGCAAAATTAAAGTTTGAGTCGGGCGTGCATCGTGTGCAGCGCGTGCCTGATACGGAGGCAAACGGTCGTATTCACACCTCAACAGCAACCGTTGCGGTGCTTCCCGAAGCGGAAGAAGTGGACATTGAAATATTGGAAAAAGATTTGCGCATTGATGTGTTTCGTTCAGGCGGACCCGGCGGGCAATCAGTGAACACCACTGATAGTGCGGTGCGGATTACCCACATTCCTTCAGGGCTTGTGGTGCAGCAACAAGATGAAAAATCACAGCACAAAAATAAAGCCAAGGCATTACGCGTCTTGCGCGCACGGTTGTATGATCAAAAATTGGCGGCGATTGATGCTGCACGCTCTGCAGACAGACGCGGGCAAGTGGGGACGGGCGATCGTTCTGAGCGCATTCGTACTTTCAACTATCCACAAGGACGGATTACCGATCACCGTATTAACCTGACATTATATAAGCTTGACCGCGTGTTAGAAGGCGAATTAGATGAATTGATTGAGGCGTTGATTGCCGAGGATCAGGCGGCTAAGTTGTCGAATGTCGATGAATAGTAAACCTCTCACCAAAGTCTACTATGACTTGCTGCAAATGGCTGATTTTCCTGCGCTTCGTTGCTCATTGACGAAGGAAGTCAACTCCGCTACGATTCTCGAGAAACAGCCATTTTCGCTAGCGTCCTAGCGACTTTTGCAAGAGGTTTAATGTGCAAGACATTGTAAGCCGTGTGGCGAAACGCCTGTGGCAGGTGGGTATCGAGAATGAAGACTATGAAGCGCGGGTGCTGGTGGCGTATGCGCTGGGCTTGCCGTCTGCAACTTTATATGTAGACGCCCCTGAACATCTTTCTTTTCGTCAAGGCATGGACATTGAGCATTATGTGGAGCGGCGCTGCAAACGCGAGCCGTTGTCAAAAATTATCGGCGAAAAAGAGTTTTGGAGTTTGCCGTTTAAGGTCTCCAAGGCAACGCTTGACCCGCGCCCTGATAGTGAAACGCTGATTGAGGCAGTATTAGAGTACTTCCCTGACCATCTGGCAAATCTCCGTTTTTTAGATATAGGCACAGGCAGTGGCTGTTTGTTGCTGGCAGCGTTACAAGAGTTTCCGAACAGCACGGGCGTGGGCGTGGATATTTCTGCTGACGCACTAAAAATAGCGAAGTATAACGCAGTAGCGTTGGGAATGACAGCGCGCACAACATTTCTAGAAGGGAGTTGGACCACGCCTGTTGCGGGCGTGTTTGATGTGATTTTGAGTAATCCGCCCTATATCGCAACAGCGGAAATCGCGACACTGGCACCCGAGGTGAAAGAGTTTGATCCGATGTTGGCACTGGATGGAGGGGACGATGGGTTGGAGGCCTATCGCCAGCTTATGCCGTTATTAGGGGCTGTTTTGCAGCCACAAGGCTATGTGTTTTTAGAAATTGGCTATACGCAACAAGCAGATGTTACAGCATTGGCAGTAGAAGCAGGTTTAGAGGTGATTGTGTGTAAGCAAGATTTGGCAGGGAATCCGCGGTGTATAGTGGCAAGAAAATCCTGTCAAAGAAAATCCTTGCTTTGTTGAAGTTTTTAAGTATAATGGGATTATTGTTTGTAATGACAATCAATGCTTTTCCGCCTTTTGCTTTATTTTTTATTATAGCACAGTAGCGGCAGTGTTCCGTATATTCCCTAGCAAGAAATTCTTAAGTGTGGGGAAGTTTTTATTTAACAAGGTATAGCTATTCTATGATGAAACGGATGCAAGGCGGCAATGGGCGTCGTCGTGATCGCGACAATAATAACAGATCGCGTTCTGGAAATAACAATACAAAACGTGGTTATTTTGGCGGCAACCTCGGGAGTCAGAGTGACCCTCAGTACGATCGTCGTATGCGAGCAAAAGCCCTGCAAAATATTGATAAGTACGCACAAATGGCGCGGGATGCGCTGTCAAACGGCGATTACGTTTTAGCAGAGCATTATTATCAATATGGAGATCACTATTACCGTGTTGCTGCCTCGTTTGGGGATATTCCACAAACGCAAAGCTTCGCAGGCGAAACAGAAAATACGCATGATGCCGTGGTGAATAACGGCGTGCCGCTTGACGGAGACGCTGCAAACGCGCCTGTCTATGCGGCGGAAGATGATCGTCCACAAGAGCGTTTTCAGCGGGATAATCACCGATCGTTTGAGCCGCGAGAGCAAAATAGACAACGCTATCAACAGCAACCTGATGCGCATTTTCCTGCGCGTCATGTAGAGCAAGAAGGCGATGCACCACGTGAAGACCGTGCGCCGCGTGAAAATCGCGATAATAATGGGCAACAGCGGTTTCGCCCGTACAATAATCGCCGTCCTCAACAGGGCGGAAATCGATCGTTCCAACCGCGTGACGGGGAGTCACAGCCGCGTGTTGCGACGCAACCTGCTGAAAAAATTGATGCCGCATTCTTGTTTGGAGCGTTGCCTGTTGCGCCTGTTCCTGCTGTTGTTGCAACACCAGCCCCTGTTGCGGCGTTTGCCGCAGAGGGCTGCATTGTGACTGCCCCCAAGCGTCGCGGACGACCGCCACGCGCAAAAATAGAAGATTCTGCAACAGACGCTCTTTAAATTTTCGTTTTTCAAGCGCATATCTTTTACAATTGAGGGCACTTCTAAGAACTCTTTTATCGGGATGAGTGGCTAGAAAGGGCGATACGAGGAAGCGTAAGCGTACAAAGGTACGTGCGGATTCCGAGTATTGCGCTGACGACGCCAATCGCCCTAAAAAAGAGTTTCTAGAGTTGCCCTGTGGAGTAAAAGAGATGAACCTTGAAAAATATACCGACAAGAGCCGTGGTTTCTTGCAAGAGGCGCAAGCCCTTGCGATGCGTCGCCGCCACCAGCAATTCTTGCCCCTCCATATCCTCGCTGCCTTGATGGCGGATGAGGCAGGTTTTTGTGCGGGAATTTTGCGGAATATTGGCGCGAACCCTGAAAAAATCCGTGTTGATGTAGAAACTGCCCTAGAAAAGTTACCCCGTGTGGAAGGACAAGGGGCAGGAGGGCTGTATGCTCATGCCTCGATCGCCGATTTATTTGCAGCAGCGGAGCAACTCGCCCAAAAGACAGGTGATAAGTTTGTGACCGTTGAGCGGTTATTGCAAGCAATCACGATGGGCAAAGAGGAAGCGGCGACCATTTTAAAGAATAATGCTGTGAGTGAACAATCACTCAACAAAGCGATTGAGTCTTTAAGACAAGGCAGAACGGCTGATAGTGCGGCGGCAGAGAACAACTATGAGGCGCTGAAGAAATATACGCTGGATTTTACGGAAAAAGCGCGGAGCGGCAAGCTAGACCCCGTGATTGGGCGCGATGAAGAAATTCGCCGCACTATTCAAGTGCTCTCCCGCCGCACGAAAAACAATCCTGTGCTGATTGGCGAACCGGGCGTGGGGAAAACAGCGATTATCGAAGGGCTTGCCTTACGGATTGTGAATTGCGATGTGCCTGATAGCTTAAAAGATAAGCAACTGCTTGCGCTTGATTTAGGCTCGCTTGTTGCGGGAGCAAAGTTTCGCGGCGAGTTTGAAGAGCGTCTGAAAGCCGTGTTGCAGGAGATTCACAGTGCGGCGGGACAAGTGATTTTGTTTATTGATGAACTCCACACGCTGGTGGGGGCAGGGGCGGCAGAAGGCTCCATGGATGCCTCAAACATGCTGAAACCCGCGCTTGCACGGGGAGAATTGCACTGTGTGGGTGCAACGACACTGGATGAATATCGCAAATATATCGAAAAAGATGCAGCCCTAGCACGGCGTTTCCAGCAAGTCTTTGTGGCGCAACCAACCGTCGCGGAAACTATTTCTATTTTGCGCGGCATAAAAGAAAAATATGAAGTACACCACGGGATTCGCATTGCGGACAATGCGTTGATTGCCGCAGCAACCTTGTCTGACAGATACATTACCGACAGATTTTTGCCAGACAAAGCGATTGATTTGGTGGATGAGGCGGCGGCACGCTTGCGGATGCAAGTGGACTCAAAACCTGAGGAGATTGAAGATTTAGATCGTGCGATTATTCAGTTGAAAATTGAGCAGCAAGCCTTGCAAAAAGAAGGGGACAAGGCATCGAGTGAACGCTTACTCATTTTAGAAAAAGAGTTAGCGGAGTTAGAAGAAGAATCTGCAACGCTAACAGCGGATTGGCAGCGTGAAAAAGCGAAACACACCGATGTGCAGCAGGTGAAAGAAAAAATCGATGCGCTGAAAAGTGCATTGGAAGTAGCGCAGCGCACAGGGGATTTAGCGCGTGCGGGAGAAATTGCCTATGGGCAACTGCCTGTCTTGCAAAAACAACTTGAGGCGATGACAACGGCCGATGTGGGGCAATTTGCCGATGAAGTGGTGACAGAGCAAACCATTGCAGGGATTGTGGCGCGGTGGACGGGCATTCCTGTAGAGAAAATGTTAGAAGGGGAGCGCGAAAAACTGCTCACCATGGAGGCCGCGCTCACACAAAAGGTGGTGGGGCAAGATGCCGCTGTGACGGCGATTAGTAAGGCAGTGCGGCGGGCGCGGGCAGGCCTGCAGGATAAAAATCGCCCGATTGGTTCATTTTTATTTTTAGGCCCCACAGGGGTGGGCAAAACCGAACTCAGCAAAGCTATTGCGCAGTTTCTGTTTGATGACGAGACAGCGATGGTGCGGATTGATATGTCCGAATACATGGAAAAGCACGCGGTGGCGCGGCTGGTGGGCGCCCCTCCCGGTTATGTGGGGTATGAGCAAGGGGGTGTGTTGACAGAAGCGGTGCGCCGTCGCCCCTATCAGGTCGTGTTGTTTGATGAAGTGGAAAAGGCGCATGCGGATGTTTTTAACATCTTGCTGCAAGTGCTTGATGAAGGGCGGTTGACGGATAGCCACGGGCGGACGGTAGATTTTCGCAATACGCTGATTATTCTCACCTCCAATTTAGGGAGTGAGATTCTAAATGAACAACCGTACGATACACCAGAGGAAATTTTACGCCCCCTCGTGATGGACAAAGTGCGGCAACACTTCCGCCCTGAGTTTATTAATCGATTAGATGAGATTTTATTGTTCAATCGCTTAACCCAAGCGCAAATGGCGGGTATTGTCACGATTCAACTTAAAAGGCTGGAAACGCTAATGAGCGAACGCTCACTCACGTTAAGTGTAGCAGAAGAAGCGCGGGATTGGCTAGCGCGTCAAGGGTATGATCCGACCTACGGGGCGCGACCGTTAAAGCGGGTGATACAAAAATATTTGCAAGATCCATTAGCAGAGAAGATTTTGCGCGGGGAGCTTAAAGAGGGCACGATGGTTACGGTGACGGCGGGGGAAACAGGGCTTCTTTTTTCTTAAAATCCGTTGATCCAGACGCAATTTTCTATACGGTGTCATTCTGTATGGAAGAATGCGATGGATAATCTACTAACCTTCCCGTGGTGGGTGGCGGCGTTTTGCACGAGTCTCGGCGGGGCTGCCTATTTTTTGGTGAACCAGCAGGGAAAAGTGTCGCCCACGCACTTGATGGTATGGCGCGGCTTAGGGGTTGCGCTGCTCTATGCGCCGTTTGCTTTTCTTGTGCCATTGCCTACAGATCCACTGTTTTACATCGTTTCTGTTATTTCAGGGCTGTGTATTAGTGTGTATGATTACAAGCTATTTGCGGGAGCGCGGCAGTATGGCGCAGGGAGTTTGTCTCGCCTACAACCTTTAGGTATTTTGCTAACGTTCGTGCTGTGGTTTATGATTTCAACGCCCTATCGCGTGCATTTTCTGGGGTTGGAGGTATATAAAATTTGCGGGGTGCTCCTTTGTTTATTGATAGGGATGCTTGCGTTAATGTCTGTGCGGCGCAACCCGATTTCCCGCGAAGTCCTGTTGTTTATGCTGCCGATGGTGTGTGTGTTGGCAGTGATTGATGTGTGCAATAAGATTGCGATTGGCATTGCCCCGCCGCCTGAGGGCTTGCTTTTATACCCTATTTTGAATAGTTTTGTTGCAGGGGTGATTTCGCTTTGGCGTTGTTACCGCGAGGATAACGACTTTCACCTTGCAACCCTCTGGCAACAGCCGTTGCTGAAAGTGGCGGGGATTTTTTTGCTGGTGTATATTTGGAATTCAACCAACAAAACGTACGCTATGGCCAAGGCAGAAAGTCCGTCTTATGTGGTGGCGGTTGCTTCCTTAAGCACGGTATGGATTTACCTGTTTAATAGGGGGCGCGGCATAGCGGATGCCGCAAATTGGCGGGCAGAGTTTGTGGTGGTTATAGCGATGGTGGGGCTGATTCTGTTGACGGCGTGACGGTGTGCGTGGTTGCAAAAACTTTAGTGCTGATATATTTTTTACAAAAGGATGTTGGAGTCATGGCGCACTATACAGAATTAAAAAATAAAAATGCGATTATCACGGGCTCAACCAGCGGTATCGGTTTGGGTATTGCCCACACGCTTGCAGGGCTTGGCGTGAATATCATGCTCAATGGGTTTGGAGGCACCGCGGACATTGAGAAAGTCCGCAGTGATCTTGCTGCCTCCACAGGTGTAAAAGTTCTTTACAGCAATGCGGACATGAGCAAAAGCGATGAGATAGCCACGATGATGCGTGATGCAGACGCTGCCTTTGGAGCAGTAGATATTCTTATTAACAACGCAGGGATTCAGTTTGTCAGCCCGTTGGAAGAGTTTCCTCTTGAGAAATGAGATGCGATTTTGGCGATTGATCTTTCCGCTGCTTTCCACACGACTCGTAACGTCTTGCAAGGTATGAAGCAGCGCGGCTGGGGACGGATTGTCAATATTGCTTCCGCCCATGCATTAGTGGCATCCCCTTATAAATCTGCCTATGTTGCCGCCAAACACGGGATTTACGGTTTTACAAAAACGATAGCTCTTGAGGCGGCAGAATTTGGTGTTACGGTTAATGCGGTGTGCCCTGGATATGTGTTGACCCCACTTTTGCAAAAGCAGATTCCCGAGACGGCAAAGGCACGGGGTATTTCGGAAGATGACGTTGTGAAGAACGTGCTTCTTGCCGCGCAACCAACCAAAAAATTTGTTACCATTGAAGAAGTTGCGGCAACGACAGCATTCTTGTGTAGCAATGGTGCTGCCTCCATCACAGGGACAGCAATAGCGGTTGATGGCGGTTGGACTGCCCACTAATTTTTGACTCCAGCGAAAGAGCACCCCTATGAAAAAAAAGCGATATTCTCGCCTTGTCGTCCATGCCTGCAGCGTCGCCAACCTATCCACGGGGGCCGTATCGGTTTTTGAACCGTGAGTATCTGATTATTACATATGAATCTGACGCGGCGGCAATTCGCGAAGCGCTGCCCGAACCGCTTGAGCCAGATGGCAGCAATACAGTGCTCTATGAGTTTATCAAAATGCCTGATAGTGCGGGGTTTGGTCATTACGTTGAAAGCGGCGTGGTGATTCCCTCGTTGTTTCAGGGAGAGGCCGTTAATTTTACTGCACAAATGTATCTTGACGATGAAGCCCCGATTTCAGGGGGAAGGGAAATTTGGGGATTTCCCAAAAAATATGCCCTGCCTACGCTAAATGAAATACAAGATACAGTGGTGGGCACGCTTGTTTATGGCGGCATTACCGTTGCAACGGGTACAATGGCGTATAAAACAGAAAATCTTCTTTATGATGTGGCGGCAGCGAAACCAAAAGATAGCAGTGGTCTGTTAAAAAAATTGGGCAAAACGCAAGTTAATCTCAAGCTCATACCCGATGTAGATGGATCGCTCGCGATTGCGCAACTGGTAGGGTATAATTTAAGTGACATTGCCCTGAAAGGGGCGTGGCATGGTGATGCCCGTCTCCACCTCGTGCCGCATGTCAACGCGCCTGTGGCTGATTTACCCGTGCGCCGTGTGTTGGGAGGGCTGCACTTTATTGCCGATTTGACATTGCCTTATGGACGGGTTTTGTTCGATTATAAAAAATAGCCTATAACTAACTCACCACGTTCCCTGAAAGATACGCAGTATGAATAAAACTAATTTCCCTGTGATTGATATGGGGAACGATGTTTGTCCTGTTCCTTATTACAATTACACAGGTACTAAAGCAGTAAATATAGCATTGCAGGGCGGTGGGGCGCATGGTGCGTTTGCTTGGGGGGGTTCTGGAACGTCTTTTGGAAGAAGGGACAGTGCATTTTGAGGGAATAAGTGGCACCAGTGCGGGCTCGATGAACGCAGTTGTGTTAGCTTACGGATTATTGTGTGATGGGGCAGAGGGTGGACGCCAACATTTACATGATTTTTGGAAAGCCATCTCCGATGCGGGACAAAAAATGGGTATGGGGCAGCGTATGCCGTGGGAAGAATTCTTAGGTTTAGATCCTGAATACTCGCCCACGTACCAATTTTTTAGTAATATCACGCGTTTTTTATCGCCGTATCAATTCAATGCTATGGATGTGAACCCCCTACGGGATGTTTTGGTTGATAGAGTTGATTTTGACAGGTTGCAGCAATGCCAGCATACTAAGCTTTTTATCTCTGCAACGAATGTTCGTTCAGGAAAAGTGCGCGTATTTCATACAGGAGAAGTGACGGCTGATGCAGTGCTTGCATCTGCCTGTCTTCCACAGCTTTTTAAAGCGGTGACAATTGACGGTGAGTCTTATTAGGATGGGGGATACATGGGTAACCCCACACTCTATCCGTTCCATTATCACACAAAAAGTGATGATTTGTTGATTGTGCATATCAACCCCATAGTGAGGTCAAGTGTTCCCACGTTAGCACATGAGATTAACAATCGTGTGACGGAAATTTCCTTCAATTCCTCTTTGATTCATGAATTGCGGGCAATTAATTTTGTGCAAAAACTGATTGATGAGGGCTGGATTAAAGAGGAGTATCGCAACCGATTGCGTAGTATAAATATACACGCTATTCGTGCAGATACAGTGTTAGCAGATCTTTCAACGGCGACAAAATTTTCTAGTGACTGGACTTTTTTAACCATGCTGCGTGATCGGGGGAGAGCAGCAGCCGCTGACTGGCTGCAATCATGTAGCCATAATATTGGCAAGAAATCTACTGTTGATCTCCATCAACAGTATTTGCGCAAAGAAACGAATCAATCCGTTGCCCCTGAAGTTAAGAAAAAAGCCTCATAATAGTGCTTTTTCAAAGATGCTGATGATTGCCTGATTTTGTCCGCCTATTGCCCCAATACGCCCCGAAACTCACGAAAATAAGCCCAATAACAATGCTATAAGAGAGCTGTTCGTCCAACAAAGGTACGGCAAGAATGCTCGCAAATGCAGGAACGCATGCCATGAGCATCCCTAACCGTGAAGGGCCAAGAATACTGATGGTGCGGATGTATAACAGCATTTGAACGCAGGAGACCAGAATACCTTGGTATACAGCGGGTAATAGAATGTCCTTCAACGGGGCTTGAGCAATATTCTTAGGCAGGAATACAATATACACAGGTAAAAAACATAAGGCGGTTAGAATGGTTAGCCCCGTTGCGGCTTTCAAGGGCGCAACATTCCATTTCTTCAGCAATACGCTATAAAGACACCACGAAGCAGCCCCTAGCAACAATAATATATCGCCCTGCAACGTAACGCCTTGTAAGTGTAAGTTCTCAAAACCTAAAAATGAAATGCCGACGGCAATAATAACAAGACCAATACGCCGACGTTTAGAGGGCACTTCCCCCAGCAAAAAATACGCAAACAGCGCGGTCATAAAGGGAATGCTCCCAGGGAGCAGGATAGCGGCATGGCTGACAGGGGAAAACGTAAAGCCCACAAATACAAACAGCGTGTAAAACAATCCGCCTGAAAGCGTCAGCGCGATGTTCTGCTTGGTAAATAACGGAAAGCGGTGATACAGCCACACGCCTAAGAAAATAATACCTGCCACGGCATAGCGAATGGCGATGATGTCATATGGTGTGAGACTGCTTAGCCCGCCAATGCGGGATACCAGCATAAACCCTGTCCAAATAGACATGGCAAAGAAGGCGCAAATATAACCATGGAGGAGCGAGGGGGATGGGGCAACGGAATTCACAAGGCGCAACTATAAAATAGACGTGGTTGCGGCTGTAAGATTCTTAGTTACCCTGCCGCCGCAAAAATGCAGGGATATTGAGATTTTCTTCTGTTGAATTTCCAGTCGTTTCAAGCGATTTTTGCGCGTTTTGTTCAGGGCGCTGCGGGGTATTATTTCCCGTAATCCTGTCAATCAGCGAGGGACGCGTGTGCTTAGGTGCGGTAAAAACAGGCTGTTGCGGTACATCTTGTTCCATAACCGCCACTTCAACGGGTTGAGCAGGAACAAAAGGCGTAACAGGAGACACACGCGCCGTTGCAGGGATAGACGGTGCATCTGCATGAAGCGCTGGAACATCGTCTACACTATCATGCTCGTGCGCCATCGTATCAACAGTGTGTTGTTGCATCACAGGGGCTTGCTGCGGTGTTTGGCGATAGGCTTGCTGTTGCACAGGCTGTTGTTGCTGTTGTGGTTGACGCAACGTGGGGCGGACGGGAGCACCAAAAGCAGGCATGGTGCGGCGTTGTTGCGGTTGATAAAAACCGTAAGGCGATTGGTTCTGCTGCCCTTCAGCAGAAAGCGGTTGGCGTTGGATGTTTTCGTTATCAATCCCCGTTGCAACGATAGAGAGGCGCATTTTACCTTCAAGGCTTTGATCAAAAGTCGATCCGAAAATAATGTTGGCGTTGGGATCAACTTCTTCGCGAATACGGTTAGCGGCTTCGTCAATCTCAAACAGCGTCATGTCATAGCCGCCTGTGATGTTAATAAGTACCCCTTTTGCGCCCTTCATGGAGACATCATCGAGGAGCGGGTTAGAAATCGCGGCTTCAGCAGCAGCAACAGCACGGCCTTCGCCTTCGCCTTCGCCCGTGCCCATCATCGCTTTGCCCATTTCCATCATCACGGTGCGAATATCGGCAAAGTCAAGGTTAATAAGCCCCGGCATGATCATCAGATCGGTAATGCCGCGCACGCCTGCGTGCAACACGTCATCCGCCATTTTAAAGGCATCGGCAAAGGTGGTTTTTTCATTAGCAATGCGGAACAGGTTTTGGTTAGGGATGACAATTAAGGTATCAACAACCTGTTGCAGTTCTTCTAAGCCGCTTTCTGCAAGGCGCATACGGTGTGCCCCTTCAAAATGGAAGGGCTTTGTAACTACACCCACAGTGAGGATACCTGCCTCGCGTGCTGCACGGGCAATAACGGGGGCTGCCCCTGTGCCTGTGCCGCCGCCCATCCCTGCTGTAACAAACACCATGTTGCTACCGTGCAGGTGGTTCATAATTTCTTCTAACGCTTCTTCTGCGGCCGCTCTCCCGATTTCAGGGCGTGATCCTGCGCCCAACCCACGGGTGATGTTCGTGCCGAGTTGAATACGATTTTGGCAAAGTGCTTGGTTGAGCGCTTGCGAATCGGTATTGGCAATAACAAATTCAACGCCTTCCAGATTGGCGCGAATCATATTGTTCACGGCATTCCCACCAGCACCCCCTGTGCCCACAACGGTGATGCGGGGTTTTAGTTCAAACTCACTGGGCGGGACGCTGATGTTTATTGCCATAATGGTATACTCCTGAAAAATTCTTTACAATAGTTGCATGGAAAACAACAAATCTCAAGCCTCAAAAATTGTCTTTAACCCAATTTACGGTATTGCGCCACCAACTATCGCCGTCTTTGCGCAAATAATAATCATATGCAGGAATCCATGCGAGCGGAAGCTGGCTATACCGAAGCAATCCTGCCGTTGTGGCAAACACGGGAGACTGGTAATCTAGGGGAAGGTTGCCCAAAAAATCATTCGGTTTGGCAAGGCGAATTTTATTACCCAAAAAAGGCATCGCAATATCCCGCAAGGCAGGCAAAAGGCTGCTACCGCCTGTTAGCACGATTGTATACTCATTCGGCATCTGCATCCCAATTTTTTCAAGGTGTTTGCGTAACATCTCAAAAATTTCTTCTACGCGCGGTTGAATAATACGGGCGATTTGCCCTTTAGGAATCGTGTGCATCACCACTTGATCAAGCTCGCCCATCACGGGCACATCAACAAGTTCTTTGTTGGTGACGGCACGCGCCGAGGCAGAGCCATGCAATGTTTTTATTCTTTCTGCGTCGTGACTGCTGGTGGACAAGCCCTGTGCAAGATCTTGGGTAATGTGCGCCCCGCCAAGGGGAAGCATACTGATATGCTGCACTCTGCCGCCATGAAAAATCGCAAGAGACGTTGAGTGGCTGCCTAAATCAATCAGCACACTGCCGCGTTGCATTTCATCCTCTGTTAAGCACGCAAGGGCAGAGGCGTAAGGAGCGGCAACAAACGCTTTTACAGTGATATGACAGCGTTTTACACAAAGCCCTAATGTCCGTACAATCGCGGATTCTGCCGTTGCGATATGCACAAGGGCGGAAAGCTGTTGTCCATACATCCCGCGCGGATCTTCAATATCAGGTGTGGTATCCAGTTGGTATCCTAAGGGGATTTTATGAATAATCGTGCGGTTTTCGCGCCGTTGTGGTTTTGCGATGCTTAAAAGTTTCCGAATATCCCCGCCAACAATTTCCGTTCCGCCAATGTTGAGCGTTACCGCATGTGTTTCAGACGAGGGATCGCCCCCACACAGGCTAACATAGGCGTTCTCTACCCGAATGCCCGCTTCTTCTTCCGCCATTTGCACCGCACTGGCAATAGCGTGTTCGGCTGCTTCCATGTCAACAATACGACCGCTTTTAATGCCGCCCGCGCTGCAATAGCCTACCCCTAAAATTTCCAGCATCCCCGCAGCCGTAGACTCTGCAATAAAACAGCAGATTTTTGAGCCTCCAATATCGAGGGCGGCAATGATGTTACTTTTTTGTTTTGCCATGTATTGCCTATTGCATAAAGCTTCGTCCACGGGCTGCGCCGTCTCTCTCGGTGCTCATTGACAGTAAAGTCAACTGTGCGCCGTTCGTTAGTCTCGCCTGCATGGTCAAATCTTTCTGCAATAGCAATACTGTCTACAGAACTTAAGGAATGTTTTGAGATGCAGCGGCACTAGACGTGTCGTCCTTCGGCTTTACTATCATACGATCGGCCATGCGTAAATCAATCCGCACGATATTTTTTTGGAGCAAGCCATATTGTTTTTCGGCTTGTTCCAGTGTTTTTAGGGCTTTTAGCGGGTCATCATCGGGCAGGCGCACTTCCACGCCGTTGCTGAGATAAAGATTCCATCGCCTGTTGCCAATCCACGATGCGGACACAACCGCTTTTCTTACCTCTGGATACTCTGCAAGTAATGTCATCAGCGTGAGTGCTTGGGCGGGGGCGTTATCCCCCACAACAATCAAAAAGTCTGGAAAGTCTTGTGCGCTGGTTTTTTCAATTTTTTTTCCCAATTTATCAATGACATAAAAGTTTCCTTGGTTTTGCCAAATGGCGAGAGGAACGCGTTCATTCAGCACAATCCGAATACGGTTGGGAAATTGGCGTTGCACAAGCACGCTATTCACCCACGGTAGTTCAAGAATCTTGGTATGGGCACTCTCTGTATCAAACTGAAACAGCGAATCGCCAATGTTTACGTTCAGCGTGCTTAAAATTTCCTCAGCCGAGGTGCGATGCCGCCCTTCGATTTGAATATCCGCAATTGCAAGATTGTGATTCGCGGTAAATGCATAAAAGCCCGTCTGAAGGCGTGCAATGCCATCATCTTTCAGCAACCACAGCACACAACTAAAAATAATAGAAAAAACAACAAGCCTTTTTAAGAGACGCGGCGTAAGCCACGCAAGAATATGCCCCTTGCGGCGCGATTTTTTCTTTTTGCGCGCAGGCTTAAGCGGAAAAGGTTTTTGCTGAACGGCTGCTTTCATTTTGTGAGTGCGTCTTTCAGCAAGGTTTCAATGAGTTCTAGAAACGAAATCCCCTCATGTTTTGCGCTGGTGGGGGTTAAAGAGAGCGAGGTCATGCCGGGTTGTGTGTTAATTTCCAGAAAAACAAGCTGTTCGCCTTGTGGCGCATCGGAATTATAGCGAAAATCAGAACGGCTCACACCCTTGCACCCCAACGCATGATGGGCGCGTAGGGCGAAATCTTGTGCTGTTGCGTAGATTTCTTGGGGGATAGGGGCGGGCAGCGTGAAATCGGCGTGCTGTTTGGCGTCGTATTTAGAGGTGTAGTCGTAAAAACCCTGTTGCGGGGTAATTTCAATGACAGTAAGTGGGCGGTTGCCCAACACAGGCACGGTGAGCTCGCGCCCTGCAATGTATGCTTCTACAAGATACACGCGCTGTTGTTGCTGGTTGGAAAGTACGCTGCTGTTATGGTAGCTCTGTTTATTGTGGATGATAAATACATCGACACTCGAGCCTTCGCTCACAGGCTTTATCACAAACGGATAGGGCAGTGGGGGATTGTGCAGAATCTCCGTAGGCGTTGCGGTGACAACCACGCTTTTCGCACAATACACGCCGTGTTGCTGAACAACACCCTTGGTAATCGCTTTATCCATCGCCATGGCAGAGGCAGCAACCCCTGAATGCGTATAGGGCACGCCGAGAATCTCTAAAAATCCTTGAATTACGCCATCTTCACCGCCATTGCCATGCAGTGCGTTAAAAATAATATCGGGCTTGGGGGTGAGTGCGGCAAGCAAGGCGGGGGCATCGTGTTCCACAATCACATCGCGGGTTTTGTAGCCAGCAGTATTGAGGGCATCCAGAACCGCCTGTCCGCTGATAAGGGACACAGGGCGTTCGGCAGACCAGCCCCCGCGCAATACAGCGATTTCTTTGCGTTTTAAATCCAAGACCATACAAGATGTTTCTAATAAAAGATAATATTATTTATTTGTTGACGTAATTTTCTAGGTGCTATAGTGCTTTTACTATAGCAAGAACAGGAAGTCAAAACTATGCAAGAAGAAGGCATCCATATTCGGAGTGCGCTTGTAGATACGAGTGTGCAAGGTCTTGTTGCAGATGTGCGTGCAGCTGTAGCGAAAATCCACAAAGAACAAAGTATAATTACCATAGGTGGAAAGCAAATACCACGATGGATGAATTATATTGAAGGAGATGTCGCTCTTGTGGATGAGCCCGAAGGTAATATTTATAGCAGCGCATATGTTGAGACCCTCGCATAACTTTTGCAAGCATGCCATAAGGATGTATGCAAAAATCATTCAGCACGCAACCCGCCCTTTTCATCAGCAACGAGATATACAATCACCGAGCCTTACGGGGGCTTGATGGTGCGGAGGCGGTACTGGACTGGCT
>CANGXP010000009.1 GCA_947457935.1 Alphaproteobacteria bacterium
ACCGTTATACTCAGGCCAATTCTTTATTTTGTACTTTGACTTCGGCTTATTATTATCATTCATGGCACTGATCCGGCTTCTTATTGTTAATTAAGCCTTATCAGGGATAACACCTCTTGCATAACTCTTATTTGTGCAACAAAGCCATTAAACACACTGAAGATATTAGAGAAGTCATCTGTCCACGGCGTAAAATCAGGGTTAGTTTCAAGTTTTTTCCATGTTTTCCCCTGCTTCATTGCGGCAGGAATGGTTGCATCAAGCGCAACAATACAGAGTATATGGGCGTTATGGAGTGACGTGTGCTTTGTCGAATCCTTACTATTCCCACAATAGGCACCATAGCCTTCAGGCAAGCGGTAGTTGGCAATTACCTTTGATAAATCAAGATAGCGATTACTAATGTGTATCGCGACAAACCCTGTTCTTTTCACTTTTTGTAGATACAACTCTATCGCTTCTTGGGTGAGCAAATGCACAGGAATCGCATCACTGGAGAACGCATCAATAAACAAGGCATCGTATTGCTGATTAGCGGCCTCTTTCAGTTTAAGGCGTGCATCCCCCAACAGAATTGTTTGTGTGGCAGGGGAATTTTTCAGGTACGTAAAATAGGCAGGGTTTTGCGCAATATCAACAACCTTCTGGTCAATTTCATAGATGCTAAGAGTGTCGCCCTGTTGCGCATATGCTGTTAATGCGCCCGTTCCCAGACCAATGAGGGCAAAATGAGTAGGCTCTTCTTTGCCGCGCACATAGCCTTTTATCACTTCTTCAAACAGCCCCCCTTGGTGGTAATAACTTAAAGGAAGTTTTTGCGCTGCAACAGGTTTCATAATTTGCAAACCATGTATCGCGCTACCATGACCAAAAGAGTGAATTGTTTGGTTATCTTTATCTAGGAAAGTCGTAACTTGCAGCCTGCCATAGAAACTTCTATCCCGAATGAGGGCATCGTGTTCAAATTGCCCTATACCGATACTGACGATAAGCAACAGGGCACTTGCCATGCCCAGTTCTCGACGCGGCATTTTCTTTGCGATTGTGAGTCCCAGACAAAGCACAAACAACACACCAACACCCGCATAAAACTGCCACAACACTGAGTCTGTAACGGGTTTTCTGGATACCCAATCAATAAACCATGTAGCCCCAAGGGCTAGCCCGAGCATGTTAGCCGCACGAACAAGAAAAAATGTGGAGATGAATTGTTTTTGTGAAATAATGCCTGCAATAAGTCCGATGCTGGCAATCGCCACCATAATATATTCAAAGGCTTGCATGAACAAGAAGGGGGCAACAATGGCGTTAAACAGTCCGCCCACCATGCCGCCAAGAGACATCCACAAATAAAACTCGGTTAAACGATCTGTTGTTGGTTTTGTGGCGGCAAGGTGTCCGTGGAAAAACCATGCAACCAAGAAAAAGAACGCCGTATTACCGAAAATCAATACGAGATGGTTGGCAGTATCCACCATGCCTAGATAAAAACACAACCCTGATGCCACAATAAAAACACTAAAGCCCACACCTTTTAACGGAATGTGCCGCGCCGCTCCAAACACAATGATGAAGGTGAGTAAATACAGGGCAAGAGGCACAATCCAGAATAAGGAAATTGCGGCAATATCCGTTGTAACATAGGAGGTTAAGCCGAGCATAAGGCTGGAAGGAATAGCAGCAAGAATAAGCCAACTAAAACGCTCTGCCCATTTATGGGTAGCGGTAGAGGGTGCAACTGTTTCTGGTGTTGCGGGGGCATAGTGTTTTAATGCAACAAGTGCGGCAGAGAGCACACAAATACCTAATGTTGCATACCCCCATACCCATGCAAGCTGTTGTTGTTTCAACCCAAATGCGGCTTCAATGCCGAATGGATAACTTAACAGGGCAATCATGCTGCCAATATTGCTGGCGGCATACAGAAAATACGGATTAGCGCGATGAGGATGTTTGGTAAACGAGAACCAGCGTTGCAACAACGGGGCAGTGGCGGAGAGGACGAGGAACGGTAGCCCGATTGTTTGCACCGCAAGCAACAGCACCCAACTAACGGGTTGTTGTGATACTTGAAGATTTTCAGGCAGATGAAAGGGAAGCAAAGAAAAAGCGAGCAGCGTTAAAACTAAATGTACGCCCACTTGTGCGCGAAGCGGCAGATATTTTGTCAACAGATGCGCGTAAAAATATCCTGCCAGCAAACTAGCTTGGAAAAACAACATACAGGTTGTCCACACAGCAGACGAGCCGCCCAACACGGGCAGAATCATCTTTGCGAACAACGGTTGAATGAGAAATAGTAAGAATGCCGAAACAAAGATGGCAAGCGTGAAGACGCGTGTTTGCAGACGGGGCATTGGTTGACCTCTTCGTTAATACAAGTTTTTGTACACGCTTAAATATCTAGAAAAGGTTAACAAAATCTCTTTCTTTGGACTTACGCGAAACGTCTGAAATATGCTCTGTCTGTCATTCCCCTGCAAAGGGGAATCCACTCTTACATTAAGAAATGTGGATTCCCGCGTCCCGCTACGCAAGCGCCTGCGCGGCGAGTCGCGGGAATGACGCTAGGAGTCATTATTTCCCGTAAGTCCTATTTCTTAAAACCCTACCATCTGCCGTGGATCAAACCGAATGGTAAACGTTTTCCATTCATGGAACTTATTAGCAGGGAGCGCGAGCGGGTTACATTGCGGGCTGTAGATGGCGCGTAACGCACTTTCCGCTGCCACGTCGCCATAGCGTCCTGCCACTTGTTTTATCACTTCAGCATCCCGCACGGTGCGGTCTGCATTCATGGTGAGGCGAAGGGTGACAATCAGACTTTCAGGGTCTGGCGCACCTGCGGGGACGTTCCAGCATTGCGCGATTTGCTGCCGCAACAAATCCATTTCGCTGGCGGAAATTTTATCACTAATACTCTCGCTGTTGCTGGAAGGCGAGGGGGGCGCATCAAAAATATCAGGGGATTCTTCTGCTTGTTCAGAAGGCTTAATGCTTTTGAGGATGCTATCCGCAAAATCATCCTTACTCTCCTTTTTAGGGCTCTCTTTTACAGGCGTTTTGGTGGGTCTAGGAGAGGGTTTTGGCGTTTCTTTTTTCGGTTCAGTCTTTGGTTTTTCTACCTTTTTTTCTTCTACTTTAGGAGCAGGCTTAGACTCAATCTTCTTAGGCTCAGGTTTTGGTTCTTCTTTCTTGGGTTCTGGCTTCTTCGGCTCAGGCTTAGGCTCAACCTTTTTAGGTTCTGGCTTGGGCTCAGGTTTGGGTTCTTCTTTTTTAGGTTCAGGTTTCTTCTGCTCTGGCTTCGGTTCTTCCTTAGGCGGCTCAGGCTTTTCAAAAGGTTTCGGTGGTGCTGCTGCCTCTGTTTGTGGTTTTGGGGCAGTTTTGGGCGGCGTGGGTTTTTCAACAACGGGCTTGCGCTGCACTTTTTGTTTGGGCGCACTGCTCATATCGCTGATATTGGCGATGGAAACAACCAACGGCTGTTCCAGTAACGGCGGTTTGGGCTTGCTTATAAAAGGCAAGCCAAAAATCACGAGGAGAATAATAACCCCATGCAAAACCAACGAAATGAGAAACGACTTTTGCATACAGTCTGCAAGCCTATAAATTAGGGTTCTGGCTTACCAAGGAAACTTTACTAAAACCCGCTTGATTGATAAGTCCCATCACCCGCATCATGTCACCGTACGTTACAGCTTTATCGCCGCGAATATAAATCACCGTGTCTTTTTTCTCGCCAATAATGGCTGCAAGACGCGCCCCAAGGTCATTGCCTTCAACCTTTGTTTCTTGCAAGTAAACCTCGCCCTTGCTGTTCACAGAAACAACCAACGGCTCTTCATTGTTGGTCACGGTTTTTGCGGCGGAATCGGGCAACTCCACAGGCACACCCGCTGTCATCATGGGGGCTGCCACCATGAACACGATGAGTAATACCAGCATCACGTCCACAAACGGCGTGACGTTAATTTCACTCATCGCTGTATGACGTTTCCTGCGCCGTCCGCCTTTTTTTGATACACCTGCACCCATGGTCTGAACTCCTTATTATTTGTGAGTTTCAAGACGACGGGCAAGAATAGCCGATAATTCATCAGAGAATGTCTCAAGCTGTCCTGCAAAACGGTCAATATCATTCGAGAGTTTGTTGTAGGCAAGAACGGCGGGAATAGCGGCAACCAGCCCGAGTGCGGTTGCAAACAGAGCCTCTGCAATCCCCGGAGCCACCACGGCAAGCGAGGTGTTTTTGGAAGCGGCAATCCCTGCAAAGCTGTTCATAATCCCCCACACTGTACCAAACAGCCCCACAAACGGAGAGATAGAACCAACAGAAGCAAGGTAGGGGATAGAGCGTTCAATAAATTCCAGCTCGCGTGTCATCGTCACGCGCATCACGCGGTCAATGCGTTGGTGCAGGTTGTCTTTGATGCTATCGTCGCCGTCTTTAAGGAGGTGAGAGGAATGCTCCCATTCGCGCATAGCGGCGCAGAAAATAGCGGCTTTAGGGTCTTTAGGTTGTTGTCCAATCTTGGTGTAGAGGTCATCCACGGAACTTGTTGACCAAAACGCATCTTCGAATTTTTCTGAGCGTTTGAAAATACCGCGTAACAGCGATACCTTGTTGAACATAATCGCCCAACTCCACACAGACGCGCCCACCAGCATTAACATCACAGATTTAACGACAATATCTGCTTGTAAAAATAGCCCTACAATCGATAAGTGCCCTGCATGTGCGGCGACAGATCCTGCAATTTCGACAGCTTGAACGGGTTCCATAGTAACGAGTGCTCCTAATATTCTTATTTTTATTGCGTCCTGTATTCAGCAAATGCCTCTAACACATTTCGCGGGATGCGTATAGGCTTTCCTTTGTCATTAAGGCACGCCAGTGTCAAGTGCAGGGTTGCTAAAAGCGTGTCTTCGCGCCAGATTTTTTGGGTGAGGGTGAATCGTGCGCCTTTAATCTCTTGTGGGAGTGTTTCAATAGACAAAACATCATCTAAGCGGGCGGGTTTATGATAATGGATGTGGCAGTCTTGCACCGCAAACACAATGCCCTGTTGGCTTAATACAGTATTGCTAAGTCCTTGGGTGCGTAACATGGCAGCGCGCGCCCGTTCGGCAAATTCTAAATACCGACTGTGATAAACAACGCCGCCGCTATCGGTATCCGCAAAACAAACGTAAAACGGGAATAAAAATGAAATTGACATGCGAATTAACCATTTGTTAATAAATTTTGTGTAGCATGATTGATAATAATACAGCTGTAACGTAAGAGTACAGTGAACATGAGGTAGTTATGTTTGATATGAATCCTGCGGCGATGCAACAGCCCACGCCGATTGCCTATTCTCCGCGTGCGCTTGATGCCCGCCCTGTTGCAAAATCGTCTATACCTGAGGCGGTGAAAGCCGCTCCTGCTGTTGAAAAACCGCAACAACAAGCGGCAAGAGAGGATAGCAAGGGCACGCGAGGCGAATTAGTGGATGTTTTAGCTTAGAAATGCGCCTTCTGCAGTTCAATCAACTCTCTAATCCCCGCCTGTCCTAATTCCAGTAACGCGCTGAAATCAGCGGGCGAAATCGCCGTGTCTTCCGCTGTTGCCTGCACTTCCACCAAACCGCCTGATGCCGTCATCACAAAATTTGCATCGGCAATGGCGGTGCTGTCCTCGCTATAATCTAAATCAAGCACTGCCCCGATGTCCTTGATAATACCGCAAGAAATTGCGGCAACAGGCTCTAACAACGGATAAGTGGACAGCACGCCCTCCGCCATCAGTTTTTTGCAAGCATGATGCAGCGCAAGGAAGCCGCCCGTAATAGCCGCCGTGCGGGTGCCGCCGTCTGCTTGCAGCACATCACAATCAATCTTGATTTGCCGCTCGCCTAGCTTAGGAAAATCTACCACAGCGCGTAAACTTCTGCCAATAAGCCGCTGAATCTCTTGTGTTCTGCCTGATTGCTTGCCTTTGGCGGCTTCCCTGTCCATCCGCTCGTTTGTGGAGCGCGGCAACATCCCATATTCCGCTGTTACCCACCCTTTGCCTGTGTTTCGTAAAAACGGTGGCACTTTATTATCGACAGAGGCTGTGCATAAAACATATGTATCCCCACACTGCACAAGGCAAGACCCTTCGGCATGTTTGGCATACCCAATCGTGAATTTTATGGGGCGCAGTTGGGTTGCAAGACGATTATTGTGACGCATGATTAAGGCTTTCGTTGTGAGGGATTAGGGATTAGGGATTTGAAAGTCATACCCCCTAATCCCTAATGCCTATAACCCATACCCTACCCTCTATCCCCCATCAACGCCGCAACCCCCGCCAATTTTTTGCCCTCTAACCACTCAAGGAACGCACCCCCCGCTGTGGAAACGTAGGAGAGTTTATCAAGGCTCTGTGCTTTCACGAGGGCGGCGATGGTGTCACCCCCACCAGCAACCGACAAAATCTTGCCAGCCTTGGTAAGCGCAACGATTTTAGCGGCTAATGCCAACGTCCCCTTGTCAAACGGCTCTAATTCAAATGCGCCAACAGGACCATTCCACACCACTGTTTTCGCGGTTTCAAGCGCATTACACCATGCCGCAATAGACGCATCGCCCATATCCAAAATCATTCGCCCCTCAGGTACGCTCTGTAAATCATATACCTCAGAAGGGCTGTTTGCGGCAAAACCATCTGCCGCGACAACATCGGTGGGTAACAAAATGGTGCAATTTTGTGCGGCAGCTTCTTGTAAAATGGCGCGTGCCGTTTCTGCGGCATCTTTTTCGCACAGCGATTTCCCCACGTTCACGCCTTGTGCATACAAAAACGTGTTTGCCATGCCGCCACCAATGGCAAGAATGTCTACTTTGCTTACCAAATTATGCAGCAAATCAAGCTTGGTAGAGATTTTCGCGCCGCCGACAATCGCCATTACGGGGCGTTCAGGCGTAGTGAGCGCATGTTCAAGCGCCTCTAATTCTGCTTGCATCAACCGCCCTGCTGCACAGGGTAAGACTTTTGCTAACCCTTCTGTGGAGCTATGCGCCCGATGGGCGGCGGAAAACGCATCATTAACGTATATATCGCCTAAGGCAGCCAGTTGTGCGGTGAAAGCAGGGTCATTTTTTTCTTCTTGCGGATAAAACCGCACGTTTTCCAGCAATAAAATATCGCCCTGTTGCAGCGCATCCACCGCGTGTTGTGCTGTCTCACCAATGCAATCAGCGGCGAAAGTTACGCGCTTATCGGCAAGAATTTTCTGAATGCTGTCTGCAATCGGTTTAAGCGACAGGCTTTCATCCTTGCCGTTAGGTCGTCCCAAATGTGCGAGTAAAATAACTTTCGCGCCTTTATCACTCAGTTCGGTGATGGTCGGCAGCACTTTTTCAATGCGGGTGCTATCTGCCACCACACCATTTTTCAGCGGCACATTGAGATCAACGCGCACCAGAATTTTTTTATTGCTAACGGTAATATCGTCTAGGGTTTTGAAAGTGGACATTGATTGGAGACCTGTAGAATTTAAGCGAAATTATTAAAGTAAGCCGTGTGTGTCATTCCCGTGCAGACGGGAATCCACTCTTAACCTTAAAATGTGGATCCCCTTTTTCAAGGGGATGACACGCAGAGCAATCATTAGCGTAATTTCTTACATAATTTAAAAAAGCAGTTTCTAATGATTTTTTGGAACTATGGCAAGGGCTGTTATCCGCGCAACGCTTTTTCCAGTGCAATAGTCAGCAACTCCTGCTTTTCCTTGTTAGTGATTTGCATCCCGTACGAGTCCCGCACATAAAACGTATCAATCGCGGTTTGCCCAAAGGTGGAGATTTTCGCCCGAACAATCTGCACTTTTTGATCCCACAAACAGGTTGCAAGGGTATATAATAAGCCCGTTTGGTCGGTGGTGGTGATTTCAATAATCGTGTGGGTGCTGCTGGTTGCATTGTCAAACAGCACTTGGAGGGGAACATTGTCCGTATTCCTGCGCTCAAAACTTTGCATCATCGTGCGTTGGGTGGCAAGGGAACTGCCCAGCATGGCACGAATTTTCTCTAATAATCGCCCTGCTTGGTCTTCATATAAAACAGTTCTGTTTTGCCCTTGAATGTAAAACGTATCCAACACTAAATCGTTGGCGAGCGTTAGAATTTGGGCATCCACAATATTCATTTGGTTGAGCGCAAAATTCCCCGCCAAAAACGCAAATAACCCCGGTCTATCTTCTGTGCAGACGGTAATTTCTGTCACCGACCGCGCATCGTTATTGCTAAACGCCAACACGGGTTGAGAGAGGGGGATACGTTTATAGCGAAGCAAGTCAAAATGCCGTTGTTGTTGCTCAAACGTGAAGGTGAGCCAATAGGCATCGGGCATGGCGGCAACCCAATAGCGTTTGTCTTCATCCCGCCATTCTGCAAGGCTGTTTTGTAGCGCGGTTTTCGCCGATAACAGCCGTTTTTCTCGCCCCACCGTCAACATGCCCGCGCTCAGCACATCTTCTGCGGCAAAATAGAGATCGCGTAACAGCGATATTTTCCATGTATTCAACAATTTGGGGTTAGTGGCTTTAATATCTACCACCGTGAGCATCAGTAACAGACGCAACTTTTCCAAGGATTGCACGGTTTTCGCAAAGGTTTGTACGGTATCAGGGTCATTACAATCGCGTTTGAGCGCAAAGGTGCTCATCAACAGATGGTTCGCAACCAGCCACCCTGTCATCTCTGTTTCTTGCGGTGTCATCCCCCATTTCGGGCAATATTCCAGCGCGAGTGCCGCCCCTAAGAGGGAGTGGTCACCCCCCCTGCCTTTGGCAATGTCATGCAAAAACACCGCCGCACATAACGCCCGTTTGAGATGGATTTTGTCGGTCAGAGAAGAGGCAATCGGGAATTGATCCTTCAGCCCCCCATGCAACAATTTTTGCAGCAAACCCACCGCAAACAGGGTATGCTCATCGGCTGTATAAACATGATACATATCATATTGCATCAATCCGATGAGGGTTTTGAAGGCAGGCACTAATACACTCAACAAATTGCTTTCGCGCATTTGCCTAAGATACGTTTCTGCTTGCGGATGTTGTAATAATTCTAGGAAATACGCATGGGATTGCTGGAGAACGGCGGGAGACGCTGCCACAAGACGCGCATTTTTCTTAATAAAAGTGAGGATGTGCGGATGGAGCAACAACTCTTTATTTGCGGCAACAAGAAAGCTGTTTGCCAAACACGAAAGATTTTCCATTGCCTTTTTGGTGTCACCGATGGTGATGTAATTTCCTGTTTGCTGGAAGGGTTCAGGCAATTTTGGGGTGCTGGAAAAAGGCGAGAAAGAAAAACTTCTGTGCGGTTTTTCGGGGGCATTTTTGCTTAAAGAAATACGCGCTGTCACCGCTTGTGCAATGGCAATCACCCGTTGCGCTTGCAGATGATAGTGTTTCATCAACCGATCAACGGGTTTTTGCGTGCCTTTTTGCAGATAGCCAAAACGGGCGGCAATATCAGGTTGCAGGGCAAAAACGAGTGTTTCTTGCGGCTTTTTTTGCAAATAATGGAGGGCACAGCGTACGGACAAGAAAAATTTTTCCGCCCGTTCTAAATCCTGCAATTCTTTGGCGGTGAGATAGCCCAGCAGCACCGCCTCGCTCACGTTGCCACGCGGGGAAACAGCGCGCATCAACCATTGTATGGTGTGAATATCGCGCAACGCCCCTTTTGCTTCCTTTACTTGGGGTTCAACAAGGGCGGCAGCATCGCCAAATTTGCGATGGCGTTCGGCTTGCTCTGCTGTTTTCAGCGCAATAAACGCAGGGGGATCATTCGCAATATTCTTCTTAAAAAACGTATGCCAGCTTTTGGCAAAAAATTTCTGATTGCCCCATAAAAAACGCGCATCAAGCAAGGCTGTTGCAACCGTGCCTTCTTGCGCTGCGATGCTGCGGAGTTCTTGCGGGGTGCGTACGGCGTGCCCCACCTTAAAACCTAAGTCCCATAAGGCGGTGAGCATATTTTCGATAAACGGCGCGTGGGGCGTTTTATCTTCCACAAGAAAGAGTAAATCAATATCAGAGTGGGGTGCAAGTAATCCCCGACCATATCCCCCCGTTGCTACAATCGCGAGGGTTGCAGCATCGGGCATATGTTCCAGCAACGTATCACCCAACGTGCGGATAAGTTGATCGCTTAGTTTCGCAATATCCGTTGCGGTGGTATAGCCCTTGCGATGCTGCCAGAAATCTTGCTCAATACGGGATTGTGCTTCTGCAAGCATGGTTTTAAGCAGTTTTTGCGGCGTTGTATTAGCCAGTGTTGCAAGAGCGTTGCGGCGATTAAAATAAAGAGGCATAAGGGAGGGGAGTTTTTCCTAAATTCTTAACGTATAGACACTAATGCCTTTCGCGAAAAGTTTAAAGCTATGTTGTTCGTGTCATTCCCGTGAAAACGGGAATCCACTCTTACACTAATCAAAGAGTGGATCCCCTCTGGAGTTTACGCTCACGAAAGTGGGCGAGGGGATGACGCACTGTGCTAGCACTTCACGGAAATCACATATAAAATTCTATAGGAACACTGCCAAAAATGCTAGCGACGATTGAAATTGTTTTAGACACGGAAACAACAGGGCTTGACCCCGCCTTTGGGCATCGGTTGGTGGAAATTGGTTGCCTTGAGCTAAAAAATCACGTTCCTACTGGGCGCGTATTTCATCAATATATCAACCCTGAACGGGACGTGCCTGAAGATGCGTTTCGCGTTCACGGGCTGTCAACAGAGTTTCTGCAAAGTCACCCCACCTTTGATAAGATAGCAAAAGACTTTTTGGAATTTGTGGGAGAGCATCCGCTCATTATCCATAATGCGCCGTTTGATATGAAATTTATCAACTATCAGTTGGAATGTCTGGAACTGCCACAAATTCCGATGACACGCACGATTGATACGCTAAAATTAGCACGGCAAAAATACAAAGGCGGGCGATATAGCCTTGATGCGCTGTGCCAACGCTTAGGCGTGGATAACAGCAATCGTGTTAAACATGGCGCGTTGCTGGATGCAGAATTACTAGCAGATGTGTATCTTGAAATGTGCGGCGGCAGACAGCCCGATTTTGGCTTGGGCGATAACACAAGCGGCAGCATATGTAACGGGACAGTAATCCAGCAAGGAACACCCGCTAAAATCTACCCTGTAAGAACGTTTGCCGTGTCTGAGGCAGAAAAGCTGGCACACGCGGCATTTTTGCAGAAAATTAAAGATCCGATGTGGAAGAAGGTGGGGTAGTAAATTTAAGATTTAGGCGGAACGCCAAAACTGTGCCGTGTGTGTCATTCCCGTCCCCACTTTCGTGAGGATAAATTCCAACGGGAATCCACTCTTTTAAAAGACTTGTGGATCCCCTCTGGAGTTTACCCTCGCGAAGGCGGGGGATGGGATGAAATGCGGAGTAATCTTTTCTCGTAAGCCCTAAAATTATAATTTGCGCATCCGTTTATAAACTATATGCTCTTGTGTTTCCTGTAGTAACGAGTAACTGCGCCACATTTCCGCAAAGACAGCATTTTGTTTTAGAAATGCGAGATAATCCACTTTTGCAGCCTTAACCACAACTACTAAATCAGGCTGATAGTGTTGAAAATCCTCAATTACAGCGGACGTTACATATGCTGTAATTTGTTTTTGAAAAGCAGGTTCAAGGCGTGCCACGCGTGCGGGCGTGCTTAAACCATCAATCAGGTAAAAACCGGGGAAACGGGAAGCCCAAGTGAGATCGCTTTCAATACGGAACGGAAATTGTGGATTTAACCCGCCTACCATCACCGTTGCGCTTTTTGCGGTGGGAGCAAGTTGTTGTAGCTCAAGGCTCACGAGGTTTTTTTCCGCATATGAAGGATAGAAAACCGCATACACAATGTTTTGGTAATATGCTATACCAATCAGTATGCCTGAAACGAGGCAGATGCTATGAATTTTGTTTTTGAAACGGGTTAATACCATCCCCTGCGCAAAGCAAAGCAGCACCATAACAAAAGCAGGAATCAGGTGATAGGCATAAAAACGGCACTGCATAGCCGCCCCGATATAAAACACACACGCGCTGATGAGGCTGATAGAGAGCAAGTTTTTTTGCTGGGGCGTAGCAACGGCAAATAAGGGCTTCGCGCCGCTTATAAATAGGAGCAACAACACGAAAATAAGGAGCATGTATCCAAGCTGTGGATTTTCTAAAAACTTCTCAAAGCTGCCAAAACCCGCATATAATTCCGTGAGTGTGCGTGCGTGAAAATTGATATAGTCAGGATATACAAGTGCTGCAAATGCACCGTATCCGATGATAACAATCGCCATGCTGATTGCCTCGAAACTGAAGAGTTTTGAAAACTGGCGTGTGCGATAGGCAAGGAAGCATTCTAAAACAGCAGGAAGCAAAAAAATATGTGGTTTCAGGCAAAAGCCTATTGCTGCAACAATAGAGAAAAGAATACGCTTTAGGGGAGAAACTTTTATGCCATCAAGGCGTTGCGCCGCTAAGAAGAGATAGGGGAGAGCAAACAAAAAAAGCAAGTGCTCGCGTTGCCCGAATTGGTAGCCACAAAACACCAGCACGCCATACATCAGTATTCCAAAGACAAAAGCTTTTGCGCGCCCCTGATAGTGCGGTAGCAGAGAATAGGCGATTGTAAGGCTGATGCCTGCAACAGCGTATACAAATAATAAAAACCCTGTCTTATAGGAAACATCGAGTGTTTGGGATAACAGCACGGGTAATTGCATGAGATGGAAAATAAGCGGCGGATTTATATCAACACCTGCGGCACCATAGAGCTGCTGACCTTCTATCATGCGCTTTGCAACGGTTAAAATCCAGTTGCAGTCCATATGCAGGGGCATTCGGGCATTTTGCCACACACTGAGCACCATGATGGCACCAAAGAAAATCCAAGCAAGGCGGGGCTTGGTATTAGTTTGCATTCGCATTAAACGCATACCCCGCAGAGCGCACGGTGCGAATCAAATCATCACTGCCAAACTCGTGGAGAGCAGAGCGCAAGCGGCGGATATGCACATCTACCGTGCGAATTTCCACATAAATATTCTCGCCCCACACGGCTTTGAGTAAATCTTCCCGCGCAAAAACTTTTTCAGGGTTTTGCATGAAATGGCGAAGTAATTTAAATTCTGTGGGGCCTAAATGGACTTCCGATCCTGCACGAATAACTTTATGGGCGGTTAAATCCATTTCCACATCGCGGAGGGTTATTTTCTCAAGCGAGGCTTCAGGTTGGCTGCGCCGTAACAAGGCTTTGATGCGGGCAATGAGTTCAGCGGGAGAGAATGGTTTAACGACGTAATCATCTGCCCCTGTGTCTAAACCCCTGATGCGCTCTGCTTCTTCACCGCGTGCTGTCACCATAATAATCGGCGTGAGGGCAGTGGTGGTTTGGGCGCGAAGCTGTCTGCACACTTCAATGCCTGTCACAATCGGCAACATCCAATCTAACAACACTAAGTCAGGTTTTTCTTGGGCGGCGAATTTAAGTGCTTGTTGCCCGTCTGTTGCAATAACAACGCGGAAATCTGCTTGTTCGAGATTGTATTTTAACAATGTCCCGATGGGTTTTTCGTCTTCTGCAACAAGAATAAGGGGTTTGTAGGTCATGGCAGTTATTTATTTAAATCGGGCAATACTTTTGGTTTGCGAATAAACGGCATGCTGCCTTTTACAATGAAATGCACCGTTTCTGCAATGTTGGTGGCACGATCGCCAATACGCTCTAAATTTTTTGCCATGAACAGCAAATGTGTACACTCTTTAATGCTTTCAGGGTGTTTTTGCATATACTGCATCAATTCCGTGATGAGTTTATGATAGGAATCATCAATAATATCATCTTGTTCGTAGGCGGCGGTTGCCTTGTCAATGTCACTATTTGTGTAGGCATCAACAATCTGCTTCAAAATAGGGGCAACTTGGTTTGCCATGCGCACCAGCGTCATGGTGGGGCTTATTTTCTCAACAGCATTCAAGTTGCGTGAGCGTTTTGCAAGGCTTGCCGCATAATCGCCAATACGTTCAAGGTCACGCGCAATTTTCATGCTACCAATAATCAGCCGCAAGTCACTCGCCATCGGCTGTCTGAGTGCCAATATTCTTAAGGCAAGCTCGTTGAGATCATTTTCTAAGGTATCGATTGCGGTATCAGAGGCAAAAGTGCGGCCTGCAATTTCATTATCACGGGCATGAATGGCTTGAATGGCGGCGGCAAGTTGTTGTTCTACAAGGCTGCCCATTTGCGCCGCATAACTCACGAGTTGCGCAAGTTCTTGATCATAAGATTTAACGATGTGGTTTGTTGCCATTGTTTGTTGTGTCCTTCATCGATACCCAACTATAGGCATAACAACAAGATAGTAAATAAATTCTTTACTAGCGGAGATATTAAATGAATTTTTCTAACAATTTGGAGGCTAAGGGAGGTATGAATTAACTATTTGCTTTGTAAAACAGTCGATTAACCAAAAATTCATTTTCGCCGATTTTGGAAAATTTGGCTCTATTCTGCCGTGAAAACAATGTTTCACGTGAAACATAATTACAATATAAGATGTTTTTAGTTGAGTAGGGGTGGGTAAAATTAACGAATAGGGCGTGGCAATAGGGAAATTTCTGGACTTAAAGCCCTGAAAGAGATATTAAAAATTATTCATGAATAAGAAAGAATGAGTGAATGAACGATACCAGTATTCTTGTGATAATATGTACGTTCGTTACAGCTGTTGTATTGTATGTTTTAAGTGCGCGAAAGGCTAAGAAAAAGGATAATCCTTTAGATTATGGTGATTGTTATGATCATATTAGCCCACATTCTTCTTCTCATTCAAAAACTAATCATTCAACTAACGATTCTTTTGATTTCGATTCTACAGATTAAATATTTAAGTTATGTCCCTCCTTGTTCACACTTTTGGTTGTCGTCTTAACAGCGCAGAATCACAAACAATCAAAAACGTAGCAGAGAATGCGCGTGTTGAAAATACAATCGTGTTCAATACCTGCGCGGTGACAACTGAGGCGGAACGCCAAGCACGCCAAGCTATTCGCCGCGCACGACGCGAAAATCCGAACGCTAAAATTATTGTGACGGGCTGTGCCGCGCAAATTTCCCCTGAAAAATATGCCGCAATGGCAGAGGTTGACCGCGTTTTAGGCAATGTGGAGAAGCTGCAACAAGCAAGCTATGAAGACGTTGCCACCGTTAAAGTGAATGACATTATGAGCATCACCGAAACGGCGGCGCATTTGGTGACGGAATTTCAAGGGCACGCTCGGGCTTTTGTGGAGATTCAACAGGGGTGTGACCATCGCTGCACGTTTTGCATTATCCCGTTTGGGCGAGGCAACAGCCGCAGTGTGCCGCTCCAGCAAGTGATGACGCAAATTCAAGTATTAGTAGAAAATGGCTATAATGAGGTGGTGCTGACGGGGGTTGATATCACGTCCTATAAAACAGCGGAAGCGGAGACATTGGGCGCACTCTGCCAAGCTATTTTGCGGGAGGTGCCAGACTTGCCACGCTTGCGGTTATCTTCCGTTGATGTTGAAGAAATTGATGTGGATATTCTCGCGCTGTTAGAAAAAAACAGTAGGTTTATGCCGCACTTACACTTAAGTCTTCAAGCAGGAGATGATTTAATTTTAAAGCGCATGAAGCGGCGGCATTCCCGCACCCAAGCGATTGAATTTTGCAAAACGGCGCGGTCGTTGCGCCCTGATATTGTGTTTGGCGCGGATTTTATCACAGGCTTTCCCACCGAAACAGAAGAGATGTTTCAAAACACCTTGCGTTTGGTGGAAGAATGCGGGTTGACGTATTTGCATGTTTTTCCCTATTCAGAGCGGGAAGGCACGCCCGCTGCCAAGATGCCGAGTGTTGCAAAGCCACTACGCAAAGAACGAGCGGCACGCTTGCGCGATTTGGGCAAGCAACAAGAGGATATTTTTTTCAGCAAGAGCATTAATAAAAATGCGCAAGTTATTGTTGAGCAAGGTAATATTGGCAGGTCAGAGCATTTTATACCTGTCTATTTAACGGCAGATTTTCCGCAGGGGTCAGTGCAGACCGTGCAGATTAAGGGGTATGAAGCAGGAAGGGTGTTTGCGTGATACCATCATCATTAACTTCCCGAAATTTAGCTGCGCCACGCCATTGGCTTCAGTCATTGGCTTTAGCCAACTCCGTTCAGCCTCGGCTCGCTCGCAAAAATTTCAGAAACTTTCTGGTGACGGTATGAGCTGGCTCACAAAACTAAAGCAAGGGTTGCAAAAGTCGTCCTCTAAACTCTCAGAAGGGTTGGTGGGGATTTTCACCAAGCGCAAGCTGGATGATGCAGCGCTTGAAGAACTGGAAGACACGTTGTTACTGGCGGATTTTGGGTCGGCAACAGCGGCGAATCTCACGAAAGAATTGGCGCGGGTGCGGTTTGGCAAGGAAGTATCGCCTGAAGAGGTGAAAGAATTTTTAGCCGAGCACATCACCCCAATTCTTGAACCCCTCGTATTGCCATTAAACATTAACAAAGCCAAACAACCCCATGTTATTTTGATGATTGGCGTGAATGGTAGCGGTAAAACCACCACCATCGGCAAGCTGGCGGCACAATTCAAAGAACAGGGAAAATCGGTGTTGCTGGTGGCGGGTGACACATTCCGTGCCGCTGCCGTGGAACAGTTGAAAATCTGGGGCACACGGGCGAACGTGCCTGTGCTTGCAAGAGAAACGGGCAGTGATGCGGCGGCTCTTGTGTTTGATGCACTTGAGCAAGCCAAGCGCGACAACATTGACGTGGTGTTGATGGACACGGCAGGACGCTTGCAGAATAAAGATAATCTGATGGCAGAACTCAGCAAAATCAGGCGTGTATTGCAAAAGGCGGATGCCACCGCGCCGCATGATGTGGTGCTGGTGTTGGATGCCACAACTGGGCAGGCAGCGATCAATCAGGTGGAGGTGTTTGGCAAGGCAGCGGGGGTTACGGGGCTGATTGTCACGAAATTAGACGGCACGGCGCGGGGCGGCATTGTGGTAGCACTCGCGCAAAAGTTTGGGCTGCCGATTCATGCCCTCGGTGTGGGTGAGCAGATTGATGACCTGAAACCGTTTCTGGCGGCGGATTTTGCGCGGCATTTGGTGGGCGTGGCGGCGGATGCTTAATACCGACTACACTAAACACCCGCAGTTTAGCTGCGCCACGCCATCCAGTTTGCCTAAACTTTCCGCCGTGCCCTTCGGGCTTGCAGAAAGCAAGGCTTCACTGGCTTGCGGGTCAAAAAGCATTTGCTTTTTGTCTCCTCGCTCAGTCATTGGCATTGAGCCAACTCCGTTCAGCCTCGGCTCGCTCGCAAAAACTTCGGATGCTTATTGTGGTCGGTATGTATAACATCCTGCAAGTATTACCTTCCCTAAACCTTGGCGGAGTGGAGCGCGGCACGCTGCAAATCGCGGCTTTCCTTGCTGCACGGGGCGATGGCGCGTTTGTTGCCTCAAATGGTGGCAGATTAGTGGCAGAATTAGAGCAGAGCGGTGCAACGCATCTGACGCTGCCCTTAAAGGGCAAAAATCCTGTTATAATTTATAATAATATCAGTGCGCTAGAAAAAATTATTAAACAATACTCTATTGATATTGTCCATGCGCGGAGTCGTGCGCCTGCATGGAGTGCCTATTTTGCCGCAAAACGGGCAAATGTGCCGTTTATCACCACTTATCACGGGGCGTACGGGCAGGGGGCATCTCTAAAAACCTCTTTTCTAGGGCGATTGGCCGCGTCAGCAGGTTGCTCTGAATCCGCACGTACGGAAGAGTACGCTTGCGTTTCAGCTCAACCTCCTTTCTCGCCACTCATCCCGATAAAAGGGTTTTTAGAAGTGCCCCAAGGCAACGCGCTGAAACGCTGGTATAACAGCATTATGACACGGGGCGCGGTGGTGATTGCGCCGTCGCACTTCATCAAACAGTATATTTTGCAGCATCACCCACACGTAAACCCCGATAAAATCCACGTTATTTATCGCGGCGCAGATGTCACACAGTTTGACCCCGCAACGGTTTCACCTGAAGATATTTCCGCTTTGAAAGCCTCATGGAACATAGCGGAGGGGCAGAAAATTCTGCTGTTTCCCGCACGGATCAGCCGTTGGAAGGGGCATAAGGAGGCGATTACGGCACTCAAGAATGTGTCAAACAGCGTGTTGGTCTTCCTTGGCGAGACAACAGGGCAGGAGTCTTACCAACAAGAACTGCTGGACTATGCAAAATCGCTACACTGTGCAGAAAACATCCGCTTTGTCGGGCGGTGTGATGTCATGCCAGCCGCCTATAGTGCTGCAGATGTGGTGCTATGTCCCTCTTTAAAGCCTGAAGCGTTCGGACGCACGGTGACAGAGGCGCAAGCTATGGGCGCGGTGGTGATTGCCACTAATCATGGCGGGGCAGCAGAAACCATTGAGGATGGCGTGACAGGTTTTCATATTCCGCTGGAAAACATGGAAAATGCGCTTGCTGCTAAAATTCAGGAGATTTTAGCAATGTCCCCTGAACAGCTTGTGACACTGAAGAATACTGCTATAGAAAGGGTGCGGGCGCAATTTTCCCTCGCACAGATGACGGCACAAACGGGGCTTCTCTATGACAGTTTTCAACGATAATAAAACGCTGGTATTACGCGGTATTCTTGTATTGCTGATAATATTAATCAGTGATCAATTAAGTAAAGAATACATGATGGGGCTGTTGCTTGAGCCGCAACGCTCCATAGAAATCACGTCGTTTTTTGCGTTCACCCCTGTGTGGAACTATGGCGTGAGTTTTGGCATGTTTAAGGCAGGGGACGCGAAAGGCGTTTATTTGTTGGTGGCAGTGTCCACCCTCATTACAAGCGTGGTTGGGTATTGGTTGTGGCGGGCGACAACCACGCTCCAAGCGGTGATGTATGGGCTGATTATCGGCGGGGCAATCGGCAACGTGATTGATCGCTTGCGGTTTGGTGCGGTGTTCGATTTCCTCGATTTCCACTATAAAAGTTTTTATTATCCTGTATTTAACATTGCAGATAGTGCAATTTGCGTGGGCGTGTTTCTAATTCTGCTTGAACAACTACGGGGAAAAAAGCATAGTACAGCGGATATTGTTGAAAACGGAAAAAATAATGCGTAATTCTCATCGTTTCCTCTCCCTTTTAAGCGTTGTGATGTTAAGCGGCTGCACGGATATTCGCGCTAATTTAGGCTTGGAACGCTCTTCCCCCGATGAATTTGCGGTAGTGACACGCGCCCCCTTAAGTTTGCCGCCGAGCTATGATTTGCGTCCGCCGCGTGCAGGTGCGCCGCGTCCGCAAGAACAGACAACCACAGAGCAAGCAGAGCAAACTCTTTTTGGGCGGCCTAATACAGGGGGTAGCACGGTGCAAACAGGGCAGGGGAATGTCCCTGTTAAAATCACGCGTTCTGCCAGCATTGCTGAACAAGGATTCCTTACCAAAGCAGGCGTAACAGCAGCAAATCCTAATATTCGTGCAGTGCTTGATAAAGAAACAGCCAAAAAACCTGCAAGCGATAAAGGTGTTATTGAAACACTGGAAGATTTTAGTGCGGTGAAAAAGCAAGATCCGTTGGTAGAGCCTGCGGCAGAAGCAAAACGCATTCGCGATAATCAGAAGGCAGGTGCGCCTGTAACCAAGGGCGACGTGAAACAAGCTGAACCGAAGCAGAAAACGCTGTGGGATACGTTAGGGTTCTAAAATACACAAAAAGTAGCATGGTAACCGTTTTTTAGAAACTATAGAGTATATTATTTATTGTTTTTCGTTCTTGCAAAAACTATACTCTTTGTATAAATACACACGCTCATTCTAGTTAAAAGTGTATTATGATTGAAGACGCTCTTGTTGCTTTAAAAAATGGAGGGCTTGTTGCCTTCCCGACTGAAACGGTTTATGGTCTCGGTGCTGATGCAGCCAATAAACACGCGGTGATGAAGCTCTATGCCGCGAAAAACCGCCCTGCGTTTAATCCGCTGATTGTGCATTGTGCTAGTGTTGAACAAATGCGCGAGTATTGCGCGTGGGATGACCGTGCAGAAGCCTTGGCAAACGCTTTTATGCCTGGCCCGTTGACCATTATTGTGCAGCGGTGGCCGTGGGGAAAATTTCCTGAACCTGATGCACCGAGTGTTTCAGAAGAAGCCTGTGCAAAACTGCCGACGATTGCTTTAAGAATGCCTGATCATCCTGTTGCGCTAGAACTAATTCAGAAGTATGGCAAACCGATTGCAGCCCCGAGTGCAAACCCGTCTGGTATGCTTAGCCCCACACGGGCAGAGCACGTTCGCCAACATTTAGGGGATGTGGTGGATGTTATTTTAGAAGCCCCTAATCCGTGCCGTATCGGGCTGGAATCAACGATAGTTGACATTAGTATGCGTGGCTCAGGGTGGGAATTGCTGCGTCAAGGCGCAATTTCACAAGAAGGCATTGAGGCAGTTTTAAAAATGCCACCCTTCCCAAAGGATGAAAAAATCCGCTCTCCGGGGCAGTTATTGCGCCATTACACAACACATAAGGATCTTGTGCTGGATGTGACAGAGCCGTTACCAGAAGATGCCTTGTTGGTTTTTGGTGTTGCGCCGCACCCTGCGCCACGCCACACCTTAAATTTAAGTCCTGAAAGTAATCTAGAGGAAGCGGCTTCGCGGCTGTTTGCCTATTTGCATCTTTTAGATAAAACAGACGCAAAGAGAATTGCGGTGATGCCGATACCTGAGCAGGGTATTGGTGTCGCGATTAATGAGCGGCTAAGGCGTGGTGCGTTTAGACCTTACTAAGCACTAAGTCGCGAAAGTTTATTAAATGTGCCTTGTAAGAACCTGTTCACGATCTCGCTAGACCGCGAGCGAAAATGCGTGTTGTTGAGAACCAGCGCGCAGTGTATTTTTCATACATGAGCACTGGAAGCGCAGAAAACACGCATTTGCAGCAAGGTATAGTAGAGAACGTGAACAGGTTCTAAGGCTACTTCCCAAACAGCGACTTCACCTTATCTAAGAAACTAGCAGAAACACTTTTGTTTGCAACCTGTCCTTTTTGCAGCACCTCTGCATAAAATTGCTTATATTGGTTTACGGTTGATTGCAGAGTGTAATCCTGAAGATAGTGGGTGTAGCCTTGTTGGATAAGGCGTTGACGGAGTTCACCATCGGTTAGAAGGCGTTTAATGTTAGAGGCAAGACCATCGACATCATCAATAGCAACCAACAATGCGTCAACTTCATGTTGCGCCGTGGCGCGAGGGCCTGCTGCTTTCGTTGCAACGAGTGGTTTTTTATGCGCCCATGCTTCTGGCATGACAAGTCCAAACGGTTCATAGCGTGAGGGAAGCACAATAACATCCGCAGCGGCATAAAGCCGCGCATTATCCTCTTGCCAGCCCAGAAAGCGAACCCGATCAATCACATTAATTTCCGTAGCAAATTTTTGCAAATCCGCCAAAATCTCTCCATCGCCAGCAATCCATAAATAGGCATTGGGGATAAGCGCCAGTGCCATCAACAGCGTGTCATACCCCTTGTGCCAATGCAGCCGCCCCAAGGCTACTAATAGGGGCACTCCTTCAGGCGTGCCGAACTCTGCACGAGGGGCGGGGGAGGCGGTGCGGATGTCTGCAAACGGGCGAATATGGTAAATGCGTTCAGCAGGCCAGCGTTGCTCTGTTACGGAGCTTACAATCCCCGTTGTCATCCCAACAAGATAATCACAACGGCGATACTCTTTCAGGTTCTGATACCCCCGCAACCAGCCAACATGGACAAAATCACCGCTCGGCATCGCACGGGTTGCTTGATACATCCACGTTTGAACAATATCGGGTTTAAAATTTTCCAGTTCTTTGCGTAAGATTGCAGTAGCGGTGCTGCTTGATACGTCTGCCTTGCTCAGTTCAATAGTGGGGATGCCAGCATCGCGCAACAGACTAATGCGCGCTTGATTATCGCGCACAACAACGCGCTGCTCTATGCCGCCGTGTTGCAGTCCCTCAACCACATTAATGAAATGCGTTTCAGCACCACCGTGTTCGTCGCCAAGCATAACCTGTAAAACGCGCATGAATTACTCCTCGAAAATTTCGAGTCCTTTTATACTAGAAAAAGGTGAATATATTTTAAATAGGGCGAATGCAAGCCATAAACAGGTGTGATTTTTATAAAGTTACTTTTTGATGCAGAAAATAGTAATTTTATAATGATTTAGGAGCGATTTTATTTCGGCGCAACAATCATAATAACCTGTCTGCCTTCCATGCGGGGTTCATATTCCACGCGGCAAAATTCAGCAATCTCTGCCTTGGCACGCTCAAGAACCTTCATACCATATTCTTGGTGGCTCATTTCGCGCCCGCGAAACATCAGGGTGATTTTAACCTTGTCACCCTCCTTGAGGAAGCGTTTGACGTTATTCATTTTAATGAGGAAGTCATTATCGCCAATCCCTGGGCGGAGCTTAATTTCTTTCACTTCAACAGTGCGTTGCTTTTTGCGTGCATCCGCTTTTTTGCGTTGTTCTTCATAGCGGAATTTGCCGTAGTCAAGGATTTTGCATACAGGTGGTGTGGCGGCGGGAACAATTTCCACCAAGTCTAAGCCCACAGACAGTGCTTTGGCGCGGGCTTCTTCAAGAGACACAATACCGAGTGGTTCGCCACCAACATCAACAAGGCGGACGGGATCAGCAAAAATAGCATCGTTAAGACGGGTATCTTTACCAGAAGAATGAAGAGGCGGACGAATAATGTGGTTCTCCTAATGAATTTTTTTAAAGATTACAAATGACAGATTAAATTTTTCTTAACAACACTTTAGTGCAGAAAAAATAAATCTTACGACAGTGTTTCAATGATTCCTTCTTGTTCTTCAACGATTGCAGCAGAAGGCGGCAATTTGCTTTGTGCTTTTTTGACAATCTGATCTAACTCGAAAGAGCTGCATAGCCCCAGTTCCACAGGGTGACGGGGCTTAATGTTTTGGATATTCCAGTGTGACTTATCGCGGATTTTGCCGATGGTCGGCTTCGTCGTTCCAATAACCTTAGAAATTTGTGCATCGGAAACTTCAGGATGATTTTTAACAATCCATGCAATCGCATCGGGTTTTTCACTGCGTTTGTTGAGTGGCGTATAGCGAGGGCCTTTAGTGCGAGACTTTGGCTTAGGCAGGTTGGTTGTTAATAGCTTAAGGGTGGAAGCGGGATCTGTCTCGCAACGCTTTATTTCCGCCTCGGTGAGTTGATGATTGGCAATAGGGTCAAGCGGACGCATGGAGGTGAGCGTCTCTGCATCTGCCAGTGTTTGAATTTCTAGTTCATGCAAGCCA
The DNA here is from genome assembly GCA_947457935.1 of Alphaproteobacteria bacterium. Classification (GTDB taxonomy): domain Bacteria; phylum Pseudomonadota; class Alphaproteobacteria; order JAJTHO01; family CANGXP01; genus CANGXP01. The sequence goes on from CANGXP010000009.1 coordinate 23,427, forward strand.
CAAAACGCACCGATTTGCTTAAAAGTAAGGGTCGTATTTTCAAGCAGCCACATGGCGGTTGCTTTTGGCAGAAGGGGAGTGGCCATAATGTTTTTATTCCTCGTAACAAGCACAAAAAGCGGCAAAATGAATGCCGCTGTGTCATTCTTCTATAAGAAATTTTGCTAGGATGCAAGTAAGAAGTCTTTTACAGTCAGATCACTTTCAAATCGCAAAGATGGAAGCATGATAGATGGCAAGCATTCAAATTGTTCGCGCAGGTAAATTAGTTTTTTCGCCCCAGCAGCTAGGCAATCCTGAAATTCGCGGCATTGAAACCGCGATGATACAACTCTCTAGGGCATTGCAGCAGCGTAGGCATCAAGTGACGGTCTATAATGCCCATAGTGTGCCCGAAAATGATACGGGCGTAGAATGGCAACCCTTTGACACCAAGACAATATTGCCACCAGCCGATGTGAGTATTGTCATTAATGATCATGTATTATTAAGGCAAACTAATGCCACGCAACGGATTATGTGGCTGCATAATATGCTGCCGTTTGAAAAATTTGTCCGCAAAGGATTTATCGCGCCCTGTTATCGGTTTAAGCCCCTAACAATAGTGAGCAGCGAGTATCACGCAGCAAAAAAATCTCGTTTGGTCGCCCCGTTCGGTAAACAGACTATTCCTCTTGGCATTCCAGAAGTATTTTTAAAAAATACCATTGTGCATACTGTTCCTCCCCCACCGCATGCAGCATTTCTAACGCAACGCTATCGGGGTTTTGAACGGCTTGAGAATATGTGGGATGCTTTTGCGCCCAAGGCAAGACTCACCGCCCTGTTTGGTGTAGATGCAGATGCGGAAAGATTAGCAGCGAAGAAAATAGAGGTGTGTGAGTCTTTGCCGTGGACGCGGCTTGCAGATTTTTTGAAAACATTGCGCGTTGCCGTTTTTCCGTGGGATAAGCCTGAGACGTTTTGTCTGGCCGCCGCCGAAGCACAGGCAATGGGCGTTCCAATTTTAACAATGAACACAGGGGCGATTGCTGAGCGCGTACAACACGGCACCAATGGTATGGTGGCGAACACGCCGCAACAATTTAAAGATTTTCTTGAGCAAGTATTGTTTGATGACGTGCTATGGAGGCGTCTGCATCTAGGGGCGATTGCTAGCAGGACTCGGTATTGTCCTTGGGACGTGGTGGCAAGTAAGTGGGAGTCGCTTTTTAGGCTCTGTTGACAATTAAACTGGCGATGATTTTTTGGATGAAACAGTTTCTGCAAGGCAAAGACCGCCGTCAATATCGAGATATTGGCCGAAAAATTTTTAGGGGCTTTAACGCTGCAAAAACTGTTTCAGGCAGAAAAGCACGCAACTCAAATCGCCGCACGAGACCTTATGCTGTCTTTATTGCGTTTTGACTGTGTTAAAAGTCTTGTCGCTATTGACATAGCGACATGCGCCTTTTTCCTTGCCAAAACACAAAAATCCTAGCAAATCTTTCGTGTTTAATTGTCAACAGAGCCTAATACACCGTCGTTGGCCACGCATAGCTAAAGCTGTGTTTTTGTTCCAACGCACAATCCACCATATATTGCCCCACCTTTTCGCTGGCAAAAATATCATGGATGCGCTGCCATCCTTGATAAGCAATGGCTTTGCGTGCAGTATCGTTTGCTGTGTAAAAGCGGATTTTTTCGGCGAGTTCTTCAGGGGTGTTGTAAAATCCTACTTGCTCTTCGGTGAAGAGTTCGGGAAAGCCTGTTGCGCGATCAATAAAGGTGAGTAGCCCATTACCCATATATTGCGCCATGCGGTCGGAAGAGTACAAATATACGTTGTTCTCGCGGCTATAATTTAAGCCCATTTTGGCTTGGGATAGCGTTGCATAATACCCAACACCAAAAACGTTTGGTTTGCCTAGCATACCACGAATATCAAAGCGTGTTTCAGGGCAAGCGTTGCGAATGTTTTCCATGAAAGCGGGGCGAGGGTCATCTTTATACACACCCCCGATGCCATAAAAAACATCGTGTGGCTGGTTGCTGTGTTCAAAGTTTTTGCCTGCATCAATTATGCGATCGGTGGGGTTGGGAACATGCGTAATTTTCGCGCGTTGCCCTGCAAATTGTTGCAGATCTTTGCCTGCGGTGGTGATGAAAATCCAGTCCACACTTTTCGCCCGATTATGAATATCTTTCACATTTTGTGTATGCATCAGGGGATCATCATTGCGATAGACAATGCGTAAGTTGGGAACGGCTTTGCGAATCAGATCCAGCGTGATGTTTTGAATCATCTCACAGTGCCCCAACACCAACAGTTCAGGTTGGAATTGCGCACAGGCTTCATAAAGCCGTTTGTTGGCACTGCCGATGCCCCATTTGCGGGAGTTAAAAATGGTAGCAGCACGGGCAACCCGCCTGTCATCAAACAGCATGACGTTATGCCCTTGGCGGGTGAGGCCATGCACCAATTTATGCATAATACCGTAGTGCATGTTGTATTTAAAGTGGCAGGCAAACAGAATACGCATAAGGGTTGAGTTTTAAGGGTTAGGGGGTAAGGGCACAAAAAAAGAGCATACCAATCGTGATCAGCATGCTCTTTTATACGACGATTTTAACGGGATGAAAGCAGTTTACGCTGCCATCATAATTTCTTCTAATTTTTGTTGTGCGCTGGGCGTGTCAATTTGCTCAATCGCTGCAAATTCCCGTGCTAGTCTGTCTAAAGCAGACTGATAAATCTGCCGCTCGCTGTATGACTGGTCAGGCTGTTGCGCGTTTTTGTGTAAATCCCGCACCACTTCCGCAATCGCAACAGGATCACCTGAATTGATTTTTGCTTCATATTCTTGCGCGCGGCGGCTCCACATCGTTTTACGCACCCGCGATTTTCCTGTGAGCTTTTTCAGCGCCTGTTCCATTTGCGCTTTATTAGAAACAGCACGGAGGCCAGACGCACTGGCTTTGGCAACAGGCAAGCGCAGCGTCATCCGCTCTTGTTCAAAATTAATCACAATGAGTTTAAGGGAATGTCCTGCTACTTCTTGTGTTTCAATGCCTTTTACACAGCCTACGCCATGTGTAGGGTACACAACAAAATCGCCTTCTTTGAAGCTTAGTTTATCGCTCATGGTTGATCCTTTTATATTTTTATCAATACTCTCAAGACAAAACGCTAGGGTCTGTCGCGAGAAAATTTTTTTTAAGTTTAAGAATCGCGCTCACCTGCTGCACAAATTTGTGTAACGGTTCTGTTGTTTTACAACAGTCTTCTTCATTAATTCCGCGAACCATAGCACAAAAATTGGATATTCTCAACAATAGTTTTGTGCTGTTCGCCGTACTTAAAAAAGCAGCCACTCGAACATTCGGTGGCTGCTTTACAGAATAAACAATAATATAGGATGTAAATATTACGCCACTTTGCCGAGGAGAATCTTAATCATCTCGTCAAACATCGCCATTGCTTCAGCTTTGGGGCGTTGGAACGCGTTGCGCCCGATGATAGAGCCATTGCCGCCCCCATCCCGAATGGCGCGTACATCGTCGTATACATCGTTTAAGGATTTTGCTTCCCCACCAGAGAACACCACAATACGGCGACCATTGAAGCAGGATTTAATCACGTCAGCGACACGGTCTGCCTTGGTTGCAATAGCAATTTTGTTGGCTTCGTACGATTTTTTCGCGGCCGCCAGTTCCAGATGGGCGGTAGGAATTTTTATCTTAATGATATGTGCGCCCATTAAAGTTGCCATATGTGCAGCATAGGCGATAATATCTGCCGCTGTTTCGCCGTCTTTGCTCATGCTCCCACGTGCATATGACCACACAACAACCGCCAAGCCACACGCTTTTGCTTCAGCGGCTAAATCGCGGATTTCTTCCATCATGTCATAACACTGGTTAGACCCCGGATAGATGGTAAAGCCCACGGCAGAACAGCCAAGACGCAAGGCATCGCTAATGCTTGCGGTAACGGCTTGATCAGGTTCAGCGTCACCACGGGTTAGGCTGTTCGCGCTGTTCATCTTGAGGATGAGCGGGATTGAGCCCGCAAAGGTGTCTGCACCCGCTTCAATCATCCCTAAGGGAGCCGCATAGGCGGATAATCCCGCATCAATCGCCAGTTGGAAATGATAGTGAGGGTCGTAGGCGGCAGGATTGGGCGCAAAGCTGCGCGCGGGGCCGTGCTCAAACCCTTGGTCAACAGGAAGAATAATGAGTTTGCCACTGCCCGCTAAACGTCCTTGCATCAAAATGCGGGCAAGATTGGCTTTTGTGCCAGCGTTATCGCTTTCATAGTTTTGAAGAATTTTGCGAACGCGTTGGGTGACTTTCATTTGAGAACTCCTAAAATTTTTAAATACGGGGTGTATCTACTCCAAAAGTGTAGCGTTGGCAAGGCAGGACTTAAAAGAGAGGGGGGAGGAATGCCTACCGTCTATTGATAATTTCCTGAATAAGCCTGCAAATGCCATACACGATCAGGAGCAAAAACCCTAATGGCAGGAGGGAAATTTTTAATACCACGCCGTAGACGCGCCCACAGTATCTCCAGCCTTTATACCACGCGAGAATTGCCCCCAGTAGCCAAAAAACGGCTGCGCCTAATAGCGTGAGAACATAAATCCACGGTACTTTAGAGGTAGTATAAAGAATATTCAACGCGTTCCAATACCGTGCATCAAACGCATCAAAATTAATAATAGCGAGAAACCCGAGGTTGCAGGGAATGGCAAACAGGATTGTCCAAGTGAGTACGGCAAGGGTGTTTTGCGTGAATTTTATGAGGCTTTTCAAGAAGCGACCGAGGGCAGTGCGCTTGAGTTTGTCAAATTGAGCAATAACCCCTGCAAACGGATTGGCGTTGCGTTTTTGTAAGGGATCTTGATAGACAAAATTAGGCATCGCCTCAGGCGGGGGCGGCATAAATACTTGGGGTGTTGGCACGGTGAGCGGGGCTTTTTCTAAGGATATTTTGGGCGGGGCGGGTTGCACAACGTCAGGTGCGGGAGACGAGGGGGTTTTTTCGAGAGAAATCGGTGGGGTGTTTTGACGCGCAAGCCGTTTTTCTTCCATTTGTTTGCGTAACGCATCAACAGGAGACGCAGCAGGCTCTTCTTTTTTTTCTGGCTTTTTTTCTGGTTCTTTGGGGGCAGCGGAAGCAGGCGGCGTGGGTGCTTTTTCCGACGGTTTTTCAGAATCCTGCGATGCCTTTTGCCGATGGCTATCAAGTAAGCGTTTCAAGCGATCAGCAGGAGATTCTTCCTCTGCCTCAGACTTTGGCGCGGGTTGAGATGGGGGTGTTTGTTGCTGTGGCTGTTGTTTGCGTTGTTGATCTTGCTGCTGCGGGGGACGTGGCGGATTTTTACGCTGTTCTTGTTGGTGCGGCTGTTTTTTCTTTTGTTGTTGCTGCTGATGTTGTGGTTTCGGCGGCGTTGGCTCCCAATTGTCTTTGGGAGGGCGCGGGTTTTGTTGCGCGGGAGTGGGCTGTTGTTCTGGCTTCGCAGGAACAGGTGTTTCCACCATTTTCGGGGCTTGTGCTGGTGGCGCTGCTGCTACAGGTGTTTCTGGAAGCGGTGTTTTCGCTTGTTCTGGTTCTGCCGTTGGTGGTGCGCTCTTTTCCGCTTGCTGCCCCCCATCCTGCCGACGGTTCTTCAGTGCCGCACGCAGGCTTGCCAGTGTTTCAGCTTCAGAGGAGGGCGGGGGTGGTGTTTCAGACATGTATACAGGTGGAGTTTATGGAAAAGTCTGCATACTTTATAATATATTTCACAAAATAGCTAGTTCTATTGGTAGAGCGGGTATCGGGTGACGCGTAACGGGTTTCGGATAGAAGATACTAACGAAACCCCATACCCGAAACCCGATATTAACGATACCCGAACACCGTCTAGTGACCAAACTGTGCTTTTTCTGTAGACTCGCCATATGCCGTGGTAGACGACTGCCCACCAGAGATAGCAACCGCCACCGCGTCAAAGTAGCTTGTTCCCACTTCGCGTTGGTGTTTTGTGGCAGTGTAGCCGTTTTTCTCGGCGGCAAATTCGGCTTGTTGTAATTCTGAGTAAGCCGCCATGCCACGGTCTTTATAGCCGCGTGCCAACTCAAACATGCCGTAGTTAAGCGAGTGGAAGCCCGCCAAGGTGACGAACTGGAATTTATAGCCCATCGCGCCGAGTTCACGCTGGTATTTAGCGATGGTGGCATCATCCAAGTTGGCTTTCCAGTTAAAGGATGGCGAACAGTTGTACGCCAGTAATTTTCCGGGGTATTGTTTGTGAACCGCTTCAGCAAACTCGCGCGCTTCATCAAGGTTGGGTTTCGATGTTTCCCACCACAATAAATCTGCATATGGTGCGTAAGACAAGCCACGCTTGATGCAATGCTGCAAGCCCATGTTTGGCTTTAAGCGGAAGAAGCCTTCAGGGGTGCGGTCTTTGCTGATGAACTCGTGGTCGCGTTCGTCAATGTCAGAGGTGATGAGGGTTGCGCTTTCCGCATCGGTACGGGCAACAATGAGGGTTGGCACGCCCATAATGTCTGCCGCAAAACGGGCGGCATTGAGATTGCGAATATGCGCTTGGGTGGGGATAAGAACCTTGCCGCCCAAGTGTCCACATTTTTTCTCAGAAGCCAATTGGTCTTCAAAGTGAACGCCTGCTGCACCTGCCTCAATAAACGCTTTCATAATTTCAAAGCTGTTGAGAGGCCCCCCGAAACCTGCTTCTGCATCCGCAACGATGGGCGCATACCAGAAGATATCCCCTTTGCCTTCCATGGTTTGAATTTGGTCAGCACGTTGCAGCGTGCGGTAGATTTTTTTCACCAATTCAGGGGCACTGTTGGCAGGGTAGAGTGATTGGTCAGGATACATCGCGCCTGCGGTGTTATTGTCGGCGGCAACTTGCCAGCCAGACAGATAAATGGCTTTCAATCCTGCTTTCACCATCTGCATCGCTTGGTTCCCTGTGATAGAGCCAAGGGCGTTGATATAAGGGTCTGTGTGCAACAGTTCCCACAGGCGATTCGCCGTGGTTTTTGCCAGCGTGTATTCGATAGGCAGCGAGCCACGCAACTTTTTTACGTCCTCTACAGTATAGTTACGCTCAATGCCCTTAAAGCGACCTGTCGGGGCGGGGACGAGCTGTTCAAAAGTTGTCATGGTGTTCTCCTTGGGTTTTTATTGGTTGTTGTAGGATTTTGAAAAAGTCTGGATACCAGCTGGAGTTTACCCCGTACTTGATACGGGGCTGGCAAACGCACCACAGGCTGGCATCTGCGTGAGTAGCGAATCACCAGCGACTCGCCGCGCAGGCGCTTGCGCAGCGGGAAGCTGGTGTCCAGTCTAAACAATATCATCGTATAGGTCTCTCCAAGTGGGGTTATCTTTCTCTATTAATTCTAATTTCCAGTTTCGTTGCCAGTCTTTAAGGTTCTTTTCTCGTTGTAGTGCCTCTTCAAGAGAGGGAAATATTTCGACGTGAACAAGTATCTTAACGTTGTATTTTTGTGTAAATCCTTTTACTGCTTCCGTTTTGTGCTCAAAAATGCGTCGTGCTAAACTTGTCGTGCTGCCTACATAAAGAGTGCCATTTCGTTTGCTTGCCAAGATATAAACAAAAGCCGTCATTTTTTAAGACTGGATACCAGCTTTCGCTGGTAATTCGCTCCCCCTGCTGTTCATTGCTAACTTATACCAATCCGCTTAAATTTCTAAAGGAATCCCTTGTAAATCAAGTAACTGGACACCAGCTTTTGCTGGTGATTCGCCACTCCCGCAACGACTGCCTGCGGTGCGAATTACCAGCGAAAGCTGGTATCCAGAAGTTTTTTAGAAATTTAATGGTCTTGGTATTAGTTTTCATCCTTCACCAACACCCTATACGCAGGTAATGTTAAAAATTCGGTAAACGTTTCTCGGGTGCACAAATCTTCAAATATCACGCAGGCTTCTTTGAAATGCTTGGAATCCTTGTAGTTTCCCTGCAAGCCCGCCACTTCTTCTGCAAAAAACACCCCAAATAATTTTTTATCAATGGTGCGCCCGTCATCCAATTTGGCGTTATGCTTCACCCATTGCCACACTTGCGCCCGGGAAATTTCTGCCGTTGCGGCATCTTCCATGAGGTTATAGAGCGGCACACAGCCATTGCCGCCCAGCCATGCGGTCAAATAGCCTAAGCCCACACGGATATTCATCCGCAAGCCCTGTTCGGTAATCGTGCCTTGTGAAGCAGTTAACAAATCCGTCGCCACCACATGCACATCATCGCGTTGTTTAAAAACTTGGTTAGGCGTGGGCATATGTTTATCGAAAATCGCTTTGGCAATCGGCACCAGCGCAGGGTGGGCAACCCATGTTCCATCGTGTCCGTCGGTCACTTCCCGTTCCTTATCCGCACGCACTCGCGCCATTGCTGCCTCGTTCGCCGCCTCGTCATTTTTAATGGGTATTTGTGCCGCCATCCCGCCCATGGCAAACGCGCCGCGCTTATGGCATATCTTAATAATATGTTGCGTGTAATTCCGCATAAACGGCACGGTCATCGTCACTTGCGCTCTATCAGGCAATAAGCGTGTGGGGTCATTAGCGAATTTTTTGATATAGCTGAAAATATAATCCCACCGCCCACAGTTCAGCGCAACAATATGCTCTTTAAGCTCAAATAAAATTTCTTCCGCTTCAAATGGCGCAAGAATCGTCTCAATCAGCACCGTTGCTTTCACTGTGCCTTGCGGCAGCCCGAGTTGTTGCTGTGCATACACAATCACCTCATTCCACAGACGGGCTTCAAGGTGATTTTCTAACTTAGGCAGGTAGAAATAGGGGGCTGTGCCACGCTGTAAAAGTTCCTTGGCATTATGAAACAGATACAGCCCAAAATCAAACAGACTGCCGCTCATCGGCTTGCCATCAACAAGGAAATGCGCCTCCTCCAAGTGCCAGCCACGGGGGCGGACAATCAGCACGGCGGTTTGTGGATTTAAAGCATACTGCTTGCCGCTTGTAGGGTCAGTGTAGCTGATGGTTTTACGCACGGCATCGCGCAAGTTGCGTTGCCCCTCGAGCATATTCTCAAACGTGGGGCTGCTGGAGTCTTCAAAATCAGCCATAAAGCAGTTCGCGCCAGAATTAAGCGCGTTGATAATCATCTTGCGTTCCACAGGGCCAGTAATTTCCACGCGGCGATTTTGCAAGTCTGTTGGAATCGGCGCAACTTGCCACACACCTTCTCGGATGTGCTGTGTTTCAGGCAGAAAGTCAGGCAACCAGCCAGTATTAATTTTTTGCTGCACCTCGATACGCCGCGCAAGCAAGCTCTGCCGTGTTGCGCCAAATTTTTGCTGTAACGCATGAAGGAAGGCGATTGCTTCGGGGGTTAGAATATCGCTGTAAGCGGCAGTAGAGGGGGCAGTATTGGTGGCGGTGGCGTGCATGCAAAGTTCTCCGATGCTGCATTGCAGCATAGAAAGGGTTAACAGTCTATTACAAAACGGAAAAAAATGCCTATTTTTATGAAATAGTGCAGCGGGAAAGCACCACTCTTAAATAATATAAAAAGCATTATTTTATTATTGTAAATTTATTTTTTTGTGATAAATTTATTTAATTAAAATGAGAACCCCATTATGTCTTTATTGCACACACTTAAAAATTACGAACCTGATTTTTTTCAGAAAAATATTCGGAGTATACTAGAGCTAACGTCTTCATCTTCTTACCCTCCTTTGGCTTTAGTGCAAGGGCTTATTGATGGTCTAGAAAGCGAAAAAACAAGACAACGTTTTGGTTTTGGAAGAAAAAAGCAGGGCTTGGTAAGTAAAAGGCAGTCAGGTAATTTATTAAATCTTTATGATAGGCAGTCTTTGGAGGTGATTTTATTTCATATCGCAATGGGGCATGCAGCAGCAGCAATAACTTTAACAGGGAGCGATAGAAACCCAGTACCAATTTTTGATATAGCAATCTTGAAGCTTTTTTTAGAACATCAACGCCCACAAGACACTGATAAAGCACTTGCCATGATTTACGGCACAACGGCGTACAGCGTGGTTGCATTAAGTGCTGTAGATTCTCTGACTTCAGAAGAGCTAGAAACAATAAGACAGCGTTCTGCAAAAACTCTTGCCAAATCAAAAAGACCGGAATTCGCAGATGGCACCATAGAAGAACAGCGAAAGAATGTAGAAATTGCCTTGCGACACAAAATACAAATGCTTTTATTTTTGACTGCCCAGATGTCTTCAGGAGAGTTAAAAAAGATTGCTGCGAAATACATTCCGCGAATACAAGAAATAGCTTCATTACCATCTGACACAGATCTAAGCATGTATGCTAGAGATGGGGATGTTGCGAAAGGCGATGTTATAGAATCTGTGGTAGGCGATCGAGTTGTAAGACATGTAGATCGGCGTACAGACTATCAACTACAAGCCTTCGATGTTTTTCCTAGTCGAAAAGGTGTGAAAACAAAGATTTCTCCTCAATTAGAACAAGGCGAGATAATTATTACCGAGAGCGACCTGCTAGGCAATGTATATGGCAATGCTGATCCTCTTGATTTGAGAAAGATCCCTATGTTACAAACAGTCCTTAATGTTATTGGTGCTAGTGAACGTCGATGGTAATAGCGCTGAAAAAGCATCATTGTTGCTGAGGGAGACTGTCTAGGCACCCCTGCAAAATATAACTCGCCGCCAGCTTATCCACCAGTAGACCTTGCCGTTTGCGCGATAAATCCATCTCGTCAATCATCATGCGGGAAACCGCCATGGTGGAGAGTCGCTCATCCCAAAACGCCACGGGCATATCTTGGAGGCGCAACAGATTCTTCACAAACTCTTGCACAGATTGGGTGGAGGAGCTTTTGCCCCCCGCCATGCTCACAGGCAACCCTACCACCAACCCCCCCACATTTTCTTGGGCAATCAGTCGAAAAAGCTCTGCTGCATCAACGCTAAACTTTTTACGCGCAAGGGTTTTATAAGGAGAAGCAATGCGCCAGCCGATGTCACTTAACGCTAAGCCTAACGTTTTGCTGCCCACATCCACGCCAAACAGGCGTTTGCCTATGGGGATAGCGGCGCGAAGTTCAGCGGGAAGGACAACAGGCATCTTGCAACAACCGTTTAAGTGGGGTAAGCAGGGAAATACCCATAAACACTAAACCCTAGAACAATCTATGTCCATCGATACCACCACTGTAAAGAAAATTGCGCGGCTTGCCCGTCTTGATATTGAAGAGGCACGCGCCGAAGCCATGAGTGCCGAGTTGTCCACCATCATGGGCTTTGTCGAGCAACTCCAAGCGGTCGATGTAACGGGCGTTGAGCCACTGTTAAGCGTTAGTCAAGCAACCTTGCCGCGCCGTGCCGATGTGGTGACAGATGGTAACTATGTGGATGCAATTTTAAAGAACGCACCAGACAAAAAACAAGGCTTTTTTGTTGTGCCGAAAGTGGTGGGATAGGACGCTGATTATGACTAATTTAACAACCCTCACCCTCACCGAAGCCGCAGCAGGCATCGCTACCAAAAAATTCTCTAGTGTGGAGATAACACAGGCGCATCTTGATGCGATTGAACAGCATAATCCTGCCCTTAATGCCTACATCACGGTTGCAGCAGAGCAGGCACTTTCTGCTGCCGCTGAGGCAGATAAAACCTCAAGCGAGGGACGCTTGCTGCACGGCTTGCCACTCGGCATTAAAGACCTGTTCTGCACCAAAGACATCCGCACCACGGCTGCCTCAAAAATCTTAGAAAACTACGTGCCCCAATACGAATCAACCGTCACGCAAAACCTGTTGAACCACGGGGCGATTTTCCTTGGCAAACTCAATCTCGATGAATTTGCGATGGGGTCGGCGAATATCACGAGTGCTTACGGCGTGGTGAAAAGCCCCCTTAAAGCAACAGGCGATACAGAACTCTGCCGCGTTCCGGGTGGTTCTTCGGGCGGCTCTGCTGCGGCACTTGCCGCTAACCTTTGCCTTGCTGCCACAGGCACAGACACAGGCGGTTCTATCCGTCAACCCGCTGCGTTTTGTGGTATTGTGGGGATTAAGCCCACATATGGGCGGTGCTCGCGGTGGGGGATTGTCGCGTTTGCGTCTTCGCTTGACCAAGCAGGACCCATGACGAAAACGGTAGCAGACGCGGCGTTAATGCTAGAAGCCATGGCAGGGTTTGATGCGAAGGATTCCACCTCTGCCCGTCATGCTGTGCCCAATTTCCGCGCCGCTGTGGGGCAAAGCGTGAAGGGCTTAAAAATTGGCATTCCGAAAGAGTATCGCCCAGACGGACTCTCCCCTGAAATTGCCGCAACATGGGACAAAGGCATTCAACAACTCAAAGACGCAGGCGCGGAAATCGTCAATATTTCTCTGCCGCATACACAATATGCCCTTGCCTGTTATTACATCATTGCCCCTGCGGAAGCCTCCAGCAATTTGGCGCGGTATGATGGCGTGCGCTATGGTGTGCGGGTGGATAACGGCGGCACGTTAGACGACATGTATTGCGCCACCCGCGCCCAAGGCTTCGGCGCAGAAGTGCAACGCCGCATTCTGATTGGCACCTATGTTCTCTCCGCTGGATACTACGATGCGTATTACCTCCGCGCCCAAAAAGTTCGTGCGCTGATTGCGCGGGATTTTGCCGAGGCGTTCCAAAAAGTTGATGCGATTCTCACCCCCACCGCCCCCTCGGATGCCTTCAAATTGGGCGAAAAACAAGATGACCCCATCACCATGTATTTGAACGATGTGTTCACCGTGCCTGCCAGCCTTGCAGGTGTTCCCGCTATGTCCGTCCCCGCAGGGTTATCGGCGCAAGGCTTGCCGCTGGGGCTACAAGTAATTGGCAGAATGTTTGACGAAGAAACCGTGCTGAAGGTTGGCGCGGTGTTGGAGGGGAAAATTTAGTAATTGTTAAGATCTTTGCCTTATTACTATTTACCGTACAGTGACTGAAAACGCCGCTTGTCTTTGGCGTTACAGATGTTAGGATGAGAGCATGGAGATTAATAAAAACACAGATGCCGTCAGGAAAGTTGAACACCCTCCTATTATCGAGGCAAGCGTTCTCATTGCAGTAGAAAAAGATTTTTCAGCAACGTATACGCAAACTCTCCAAGAGAAACTCTCTCCCCATTTTGTGATTGAAGAAAATAATCCCCTCAAAAAAATATCCGATGGGTATATTATTGCTGTGTTTAATAATGCTCAAACACGGCAAGAAGTCATCCTTGCTAAGGACTATATCATTTATCGGGAAGGCAAACGATATAAAGACCTTCCAACGCTTGTAACTAATTTAAAAGCACTATGGGATACAATAGGTTTTGGTGAGTATCTCAACGAGATTGAGATGCTCAGATTTCGCGTTATCAACAAATTTACGATTCTCATTTCTGACTTAGGGCGGAACTTCACGTTTTATCCCGTCATTAGGGAGCGAGAGCCTCAAGAGTGTGTTTTTGGGTACTCTGCTATTGAGACGAGATTACGGTCTGAATTTCGTGCTGCCTACGCTGATGTTCGCGCACGAATCTTGCCTATAGAAGGAGAAATTTTAGAAATAACCTTTGATATAGATACCTTTGTTGAAAAAGAAAAGTTTTTCGATTTTAATTCTGTAGAGCAATACTTAAAGCGATTGAGTGAACTCAAAAACGACATCTTTTTTGCAAATATTCCTGATGCACAGGAGCGTTTTAAATAATGTATAGTATCGCAACACAGGATTTTCTTGGAACTCCAATGTCTTCACGTTGGGGAAGTACTCCAGATAATTTAGTCTTTAAGCGGGTTGAGACACCGCGCCAAACAAAAATTAATGTTCAGCAGTATGTATCAGCTCGTTATACAGACCTCAAGAACAGCATAGAAGAAGTAATGCGTGAATGTGCTGAAGATGATTGGGATGAAGAAGGGAGTCTGGCTGTAAATAAAGACTCTGTTGAGTTTGCCCTGCAGTATTTTTCGACATTTATAGAGGGCTCGCTCCCTCATATCTCTTGCGACCCTTTCGGCTGTGTTATGGCAGAATGGTATGGCAACGCCGCGTTAGCTGCAATAGCGTTTCAGACCGACAAAGTTTATCATGTGCTCGGCTATAATAAAAAAATACGCCATTTTTCGAAGAAAACAGATGATTCCCGAATGGCGCATAAGTTCATAGCAGAGTTAGGTTTCTAATGCTTGCTGGTACTGGAAGTGCATTGCGTAAACTTTTACACCATGATGAGGGTGTTTGCGAGAGTAGCGAAATTGTTATCAGGGCTATTGCCGATAATAGGACTTATTCATATAATCCCTTAACACTAAAAAACACAAGTGCATCGATAAAAAGTTTCATCCCTAGAAGAAAAGAAGGTATTTTTGAAAATGGGCTATCTGTTATTCATGAAGATAAAAGAGAAAAAAGCATAATCTCTGAAATTGCACGCGAAAAAATTAATCCGAAAACAGTCTTATTAGCTAAGGCAGATATTCAATCAATAGCTAATTTGCGACATGAAATTCCCGATGATATTTTTAGGCTTGATGTAATACGCGATGATGATGGATTTGAAGGACATACATTGATACAACCGATGCCTAATGATGAAGCGCAATGCCGTGAAATTGGCATACAATTACGGCGTGTATTTAGTAAATATAATCAATTAGTAGAGATTTGAGTATTATGACTACCCCCTACACAATCCAAGGCAAAACAGGCACATGGGAAATTGTGCTGGGCTTAGAAATCCACGCGCAAGTAACCTCCAACGCCAAACTTTTTTCAGGCTCTGATGCAACCTTCGGGGCAGACCCAAACACGCAAGTGTCGTTTGTGGATGCTGCCTTTCCAGGGATGCTCCCCGTCATCAACGAAAAATGCATTGAGCAAGCTGTGCGCACAGGGTTTGGGTTGAATGCGGAAATAAACCACTTTTCTATTTTTGACCGCAAGAATTATTTTTATGCAGACTTGCCGCAGGGCTATCAAATCTCCCAATACAAGCAACCGATTGTGGGCGAGGGGGCTGTTACCATTGACCTCAGCGATGGGACAACCCGCACCATTGGCATTGAACGCCTGCATCTTGAGCAAGACGCAGGCAAAAGCCTCCATGACCAACACCCCACCAAGAGCTTTGTAGACCTCAATCGTTCGGGCGTTGCGCTCATGGAAATTGTCTCGAAGCCCGATATGCGTACGCCTGAAGAAGCAGGGGCGTATGTGAAGAAAATCCGCGCCATTGTTCGCACGCTCGGCACCTGCGATGGCAACATGGAAGAAGGATCACTCCGCTGTGATGTCAACGTGTCGGTGCGCCGCACCAGCAACGACCCGTTCGGCACACGTTGTGAGATTAAAAACGTCAACTCCGTGCGTTTTGTGATGCAAGCGATTGAGTATGAAGCCCGCCGCCAAATTGAAGTGATAGAGGAGGGCGGCGTGATTCGCCAAGAAACGCGTTTGTTTGATTCGGCAAAAGGCGTGACGCGCTCCATGCGCGATAAGGAAGATGCCCACGATTACCGCTATTTTCCCGACCCTGATTTGCTGCCCTTAGTGCTGGATACCGCATGGGTGGAAAACATTAAGGCAAGCCTGCCCGAATTGCCCGATGCCAAGAAAAACCGTTTCAAAAATGACTATGGTCTTAATGAGTTTGAAGCCAATTTGCTGTCAGAAGAAAAAGAAAATGCCACGTTCTATGAGGCGGTGCTGAATGGCAAACGGAACCCTAAGTTGGTGGCAAGTTGGGTGGTAGGTGAGCTTTTCGCCAGCCTCAATAAAAATGGACAAAGCATTGAGAATTCCCCAATCGGCGCGGATGCCTTGGGCGAATTGATTGACCTTATCGAGGACAACACGCTGTCAGGACGGCTGGCGAAGGAAGTGTTCGCCGCGATGTTAGAAACAGGCAAAGCCGCCGCCGTGATTGTGGATGAGCAAGGCCTCCGCCAAGTGACAGACACAGGCGCGATTGAGACCGCCATTGCCCAAGTGCTTGAGGAAAATCCTGATAAGGTGGCGGAATACCGTTCGGGTAAAGATAAGCTGTTTGGCTTTTTTGTTGGGCAGGTGATGAAACTCACAGGCGGCAAAGCTAACCCTGCGCTGGTGAATGAGGTTCTCAAGAATAAGCTAGGTTAGGTGGTTATACCAACCCCAGAAAATTTCTGAAATTTTTGTGAGCGAATCGAGGCTGAACGGAGTTGGCTCAACGCCAATGACTGAAGCCGAAGATGTGGCGCAACAAAATTGCAGAGATTTAATGGGGTTGGTATTGGGCGACCCGTTCCCACAACGGCTGTAGATACATCGTCTCATCCGCGCCACTCTCATTCAGATAACCCCGCGCCTTTAGTCCAGCCTCTGCAATTTGCAACAGGTGCTTTGCCCATTCGCGCACAGATTGCCCTGCAACAACGGCCTCAAACCCTTGCTTAGGGGCATATTCCCGTAAATAAACGTGATCCGCTTGCGTCCAGTTTTTCACTAAATCTGTTGCGGCATCTAGCGCGGTTTGATCATACAAAACCCCCGCCCACAAGGCTGGCAGCGCATTGATAAAAGGCGGCAAACCGCCATCTGCGCCACGCATTTCCAAAAACTTCTTGAGGCGTACTTCAGGAAAAGCGGTGGAAAGGTGGTCTGTCCAGTCGCTTAAACTAGGGGTTTGATTAGGATAAGCGGGCAATTTCCCCGCCATAAAATCACGGAACGATTGCCCCGCTGCATTGATATAATGCCCGTTTCGATAGACAAAATACATCGGCACATCAAGCATATAGTCCACATATCGCTCAAAGCCCATGCCATCCTCAAACACAAAAGGCAGAATGCCGCAACGGTCATTGTCTGTATCCGTCCAGATATGCGAGCGATAGCTCTTAAACCCTGTGTCCTTGCCTTCCTTCATAGAAGAATTCGCAAACAGCGCGGTGACAATCGGTTGCAACGCCAGCGATACACGGAATTTCTGCACCATGTCTGCTTCGGAAGAAAAATCAAGATTCACCTGAATGGTGCAGGTACGTAGCATCATGTCTAGCCCAAGGTTCCCCTTCTTTGGCATGTAATCCCGCATGATTTGATAGCGGGCTTTTGGCATCCACGGCATTTGTTCGCGTGCCCAAAAGGGGTGAAACCCTAGGGGCAAAAACCCCAGTCCTAAATCTTTACCAATCGCCTCGACTTCTTTAAAATGTTGCGCTGTTTCAGCGGCTGTCTGATGCACCGTTTCCAGCGGTGCGCCTGATAACTCAAACTGTCCCCCCGGTTCAAGGGAGATAGCCGCCTTGTCCTTGCTCAGCGCGATGGTAATACCGTCTTCAATAACGGGCTGCCAGCCATAGCGTTTCTCAAGCTGTTGCAGCAATGTGCCAATGCCGTTTTCTCCCTCGTAGGGGATGGGTTGTTGCGTTGTTAGATTATAGGTGAATTTTTCATGCTCTGTGCCCAGCCGCCATTGGCTTTTAGACTTGCACCCTGCCGCTAGATAGTCAATCAACTGCGTGCGATTTTCAATAAGCCCAAGGTCTGTGCTGTGTGAGGCGGTCATACTATATCCCTAGAGCCTGTTTTGCCCTCTATATAGGCATTATGCATAAAAGAACAAGCAGGAAGATACCAGTACATTTAGGTTGTGGTATTATATATAGTATGATACTATATACGCATGAGAGTAGTGTTGGATACGGATGTTGTTGTTGCGGGGTTGCGGAGTCCAACAGGGGCTTCAGCAGAACTATTACGGCGTGTTTTAAAGGGTGAAATAACACCTCTTATCAGTGTCGCGTTGGCATTGGAATACGAAGCAATCTGCCAATTAGCAGAGCATCGTTTAGCATCGGGAGCTACAGCAGAAGATATTACAAACCTGTTGGATGCGTTGATGGTAAAGGCGATTCCTGTGGATATTCACTATCAATGGCGACCGCAACTGAGAGACGCAGGGGATGAAATGGTTTTGGAAACGGCGGTTAATGGACAAGCAGAAGCAATCGTCACATTTAACCTGAAAGATTATGGCATTGCGCCAAGCCGTTTCGGAATTTCTGTTCTCACGCCTGCTGATATTTTACGAAAGGGACGAACCCATGACTAAATCTGCAACGATGTCTTTACGTCTGCCGCTTTCTCTTAAAGCCGCTTTGGAAAAAATAGCGGCGGCTGATGGGAGCAGCATGAATCAGTTTTTGGTAATGGCGGCTGCCGAAAAACTCGCCTCCATCCAAACAGCCGAAAAATTTTTCGCGGAACGTCGCGCACGGGGCGATGTTGAGCAAGCACTGGCTTTTTTAAGTCGTAAAGGAGGAGAAGCACCGCGTGCAGGGGATGCGTTAGCGGAGTAATTATAGCCCCGCCAAACTCTGCTCCAAATCCGCAATCAAATCCGCACTGTCCTCAATCCCCACAGACACCCGCAACAGGTTTTTCGGAATCGGCGCATCTTCCCCTTCAATGGAAACGCGGTGCTCAATGAGGCTGATTGTCCCCCCAATGGAGGTGGCAACTTTAAACAGCTTCACCCGTTGGCACACGGTCAACGCAGCGGCTCTGCCGCCTTTCACTTGAAACGAGAACATGCCGCCAAAGCCGCCCGTCATCTGCTTTTTCGCAATGGCGTGTCCTTTGTCAGATGGCAATCCCACATATTGCACGGCTTCCACAGCGGGGTGTTTCTCTAAGAATTCTGCTAATGCTAAAGCATTTGCCGAGGCAGCCCGCACCCGCAAGTGCAACGTCTGCATCCCGCGTAACAACAGCCACACATCAAACGGGCTAGGCACTGCGCCAATATCCTTGCGTAAGCGTCTTACCAGCGTCCATTCGTCGTTTTTTGCAGCGGTGGTAATCGCGCCCATCACCACATCATGATGCCCGTTGAGGTATTTTGTGGCAGATTGCATCACATAATCCGCGCCCAACGTCAGCGGTTTAGTAAGGGCAGGGGAGGGGACGGTATTATCCACAATCACCTTTGCGCCAATGGGTTTAGCAATTGCCACCACAGCGGCAATATCGGTGACAGGCCACAGTGGATTCCCGGGGGTTTCAATCCAAATCGCTTGCGGGGTTTGGGCAGTGATTTTTGCCTGTAAATCCTCAAGGCTATCGTTTTCGTAAAAATCAGCGGTATAGCCCCACCGTGGCGCAAGTTCCCGCAGCCACCGTCCAAATGTGAGGAACGCCGTTTTCGGCGCAAGGATATGACTGCCTTTCGGCATCATCAACAACAGTAAAGAATATGCCGCCATGCCTGAAGAGACAACAATACTGTCTGCTCCCCGTTCTAATTGGGTGAGCAGTGCTTCTGCTTGATGGAACGAGGGGTTTTCATCGCGGGCATAGAGTAACCCTGCTTGATAACCGTCATCCGTCACGGTGCGTTGATAGGTTACAGCAGGGTGAATACCCGCCACAATGCCGCCTGTTGTGGGGTCACCCAGCCCAAGGCTTTGCGCGGCAAGTGTTTCGTCAGAAAAAGAATGTGTCATGGTATGAAAATAGGGGGGAATGCCCGTTGTAACAAGGGTTTTTATCGACTGCCAAAAATCGCCGTTCCCACCCGTATGTGTGTTGCGCCGAATTTGATGGCGTCTTGCCAATCGTTGCTCATACCCATGCTTAAGTATGGCAAGTTGTGCGCGGCGGCTAAGTCCTTTAAATAAGTAAAATGCGGGGCAGGAGGCTCATCCACAGGCGGAATGCACATCAATCCAACAACGGGCAGGTGCAGGGTATCTTTGCAATATATAATAAATTCATTCGCTTCTTGTGGCAAAATCCCCGCCTTTTGCGGCTCATTGCCTGTGTTCACTTGAATATAAAGCTTAGGCAATACCGTGCCCCGTGCTTGTTCTTTAGCAAAGGCATCCGCTAGTTTTTTTCTGTCTAAAGTCTCAATAACATCAAAGTGTTCTATTGCTTCTTTAATCTTATTTGTTTGCAGGGCACCAAGGAGATGCAACTCTATATCGGGGTAGTGCTCCTTCAAGGCGGGAAACTTCAGCATCGCTTCCTGCACCCGATTTTCCCCAAACACCCGTTGCCCCAACGCTATCGCCTGTTCAATCGTCGCAACAGGGTGGGTTTTGGACACCGCCACAAGTTGCGTCATGGGGGAATGCTGTTGCAACAGGGTTGTAATCTGTGCAAGATTTTGCGCGATGCTGTTCATAGACTCCATTTTAGGGCGTAAATCCCCGCTGCCAAGGGCAATTCTTCTCACCGATGCTGAGCGCGATGTTGACTATGCAAAAATTCTGCACCGTTGGCGGCGGCAACCGCTCCTTATTATTGTGCGGCATTGGCACGCAACGGGACAAGAAGCCCTGTTCAAGCAATTAAAGCCCCACGCTAGCACCCCGCATCATTTCTCCTTCACCAACCCTGCTCTTGCGGCAAAACACCGCTTAAAACATCTCCATGTACCAGAAAAAACGCTTAAACAGCGCGGCACGCTCAATCTCCCACCTTTAAAAAAACGTTTTATCCTCACAACAGCAGTACACTCCTTGCCCGCCCTGAAGCGAGCCGAGCGGGCAGGGGTGCACGCTGTGTTGCTCAGTCCCGTTTTTCCTACCCAAAGCCATCCTCATGGAAAAACGTTGGGTGCACACCAATACCGCCTTATTGCACGCCAAACACGGCTGCCCGTCTATCCTCTTGGGGGGGTAACACCGAAAAATATTGCCCGTCTTTATCACACACGTTTGAGAAAACGTATCGCAGGGCTTGTTTTTTACTTGTAAATTTAATCAAAATACTGTTTTACAACGTCCTGTCTCTAGGAATATTTGTGGCGTAAAAATCACACACTCTATATTCTCTCTTGAGAGGGCATGTAAAAGTATTGCTTTAGGCAGGTATTTCTTGATTATGGGCGTTACAAAATGGCTCTATTGAGTTTTTTTTCACTAAGGATGGAGAAACAAAGAATGAAAAAGATTTTACTCAGCACCACAGCAATGGTTGGCGCGTTTGCGTTATCCCAAGCTGCTGCTGCTCAAACGGCAACAACTGCCCCTCTCACCATTTACTTGGGCGGTCAAATTGACTTCCTCGCAGGTATTGTGCGTGAAAAAGACAACTTCCAGAAGCGTGACTACACAGCAAAAACAGACACAAGCGTGATGTTGACTGTAAAAAGCAACAACAGCGATGTTGTTGATTACGGTGCGCGCATTCAGTTGCTCCCAAGCCAAAACGATTCAGATGATACAGATGAGTATGTAATCTTCGTTGAAGGTCAGTACGGTACATTAGAAGCAGGTGCAACTGATGGTCCTGCTGAGCGTTTGGCAGTAACCGCTCCTGATGATTTCGGAACAGGTGGCGTGAATGGTAAAGCAACACAATTCACAACAAACACAGGTCTTAATGATGGTCTGTTGTCTGTTGCTGGTATCGACAACGCTTTTTACGCTTTCGATGACAACGGTGCGACAAAAATTGCGTACTTCTCTCCTCGTTATGAAGGCTTCCAATTCGGTGCAAGTTTTGCGCCAGATGGTTCAGCTACAAAAAACAACCGTACAAAAAACAACCGTACAGGTGCATTCACTGCTCCAACTGGTACAACAAACGGTTTGTTGAATGTTGAGTCTTTTGACAGCTACAGAGAACTTGTGTTGAACTACGAAGGTGAATTCGAAGGCGTTGGCGTTGCAGCGTCTTTGGGCTACGTTGGTGCAGATGCTAAAGAAGACACAACAGGCAATAAATACCAAGACTTGAACGCCATTCAAGCTGGTTTGCAGTTGGGTTATGAAGGCTTCACCTTCGGGGGTGGTTATGTAACACAGGGTGAGTCTGGTTACCAACAAAGCTCGCCTAGAAACGACGAAATGGAAGCATATAACGTTGGTCTGCAATACGAAACAGGCCCCTTCATCGTTGGAACAAATGCTTTGTTCTCTCGTAACGAAGGCGATCAAGCGGTTGCAGGCGACGACAAGTACAATGCGTACAGCGTTGGTGTAACATACAAAGTTGCTCCGGGCTTAAGCACCTACGTTGAAGGGACAAACTTCAACAGCAAAGGTACAAGCAGCAGTGTACAGTCTAACAACGATGCAACTGTTGTTATTCTTGGGACATCACTCGCGTTCTAGTCTGAACAGAGTTTTGCTATAATTAAAGAGGAGGGGTGGCGTAAGCTGCCCCTTTTTTTGTCTTGTATGTATTGGCTGTGCTATAGTCAACGCGATGAGAGGGTATAGAGAAAGGCGTGTATAATGGTGTTGCACAATAAATTGCAGATATTGCCTATTGCAGACAGTTTTGACCATGCAGGCGAGACTAACGAACGGCGAGGAGTTGACGTAAAGTCAATGAGCACCGAGAGAGACGGCGCAGCCCATGGATAAAGCTTTATGCGACAGGCAATAATAAACCAGCTTGAATTGAACAGAGCAGAAGAAAAAATCAGCAAACAAAAAGCCAAGCAGTTTTTTGAGGGTGGGGCGATCAATCACGTGGAGGTTGGCACGTTTCAAGGGCTTGCACAGATTCATGCGTATTTATTTGGCGACATATACGAGTTTGCGGGAAAAATGCGGGATGTGAATATTGCAAAAGGCACCTTCCGCTTTGCGCCCTTAATGTATCTCGAAAAATCTTTGGAAAATATTACCAACATGCCACACGGTAATTTTAACGAGATTGTGGAAAAATATGTGGAGATGAATATCGCGCACCCTTTCCGCGAGGGGAATGGGCGTGCTACAAGGATATGGCTAGATTTAATTCTCAAAAAAGAAATACGGCAGGTGATTGATTGGAACGCCGTTGATAAAGCAGAGTATTTTTCCGCCATGGAGCGCAGTGTGATTAAAGATATTGAAATCAAGCATCTTTTTCACCAAGCGTTAACCAGCAAGATAGATGACCGCGCAACTTTTATGAAGGGTATTGATATAAGCTATTACTACGAAGGGTATAGTGAATTCAGGATTGAGGATTTGTAGTTCTTTTTGTTCACACGCATTGTCACGGGGCTGGTAAATCATCACGCCTGTCACCCAAAAACCACATGTCAAGCAAAATCACCCGCCCCACCTTGACTTTTTTACAAAAATCGTGCTACATCTACACCTGATAGACGTATCACCGCTCTTGAAAGCAAAGAGAGCACCACGAAGGCGGCACAGAAAACATGGCTTGGCTTGCTTACAGTCCATGGTATCTGTGAACTACCCCCCTTTCCTTGCCGTGTCCCCACGATTCGCTCTAGGATGCAGACACGCGCTAATGCCAAAACATGATGGCTGAAGAAGGTCGCACTGTATAGCAGTGCTTGTCTGGCAGATGATAACAACGGGTTTGATGGTTGTTTGGCAATGCCTCGACAGTGTTAAAACGTGGCGCAAGCTTTGTGATAACGCTAAAGAGACAAAACCCAAATTTCTATTCATCCCCCGCGCATCGGCGATCAAAAATGCGTGATCGTTATGGGAACCAAGGAGAGCCATCATTATATGCGTCTCACCTCCCTCGGCAACAAGCACACACTCTTTAACAAGAGTGTCAGGCGATCATCATGTCGGATACAATTCTGTGCCGCCTACTTTTTTTAAGAACTCTCCCCCTGAGCGGAAAACCGCATCGGGGTTTTTGGTGTGGGCGGGGTTTGATGTTTGGAAAATACCCATACCATCTTGGCGTGATGTACAGCAAAACGCTTTTGCGCTCCCGCATTATCGCCGCGCGCTCTTCACCGTTTAATTGATTGTATCTTTGTTCCATAACAACACCTCTGTCCTTCTTTTAACAGATCAGTGTTGCACTTGCTTCTTG
>CANGXP010000010.1 GCA_947457935.1 Alphaproteobacteria bacterium
CCCATTGTCCAATATTCCCCACTGCTGCCTCCCGTAGGAGTCTGGGCCGTGTCTCAGTCCCAGTGTGGCTGATCATCCTCTCAGACCAGCTATAGATCGTAGCCTTGGTGAGCCATTACCTCACCAACTAGCTAATCCAACGCGGGCTCATCTTTTAGCGAAAAACTTTCCCCCGAAGGGCGTATTTGGTATTAGCTACAGTTTCCCGTAGTTATCCCAAACTAAAAGGCAGATTCCCACGCGTTACGCACCCGTGCGCCACTAATGTATTGCTACATCCGTTCGACTTGCATGTGTTAGGCATGCCGCCAGCGTTCGTTCTGAGCCAGGATCAAACTCTCAAGTTTGATTAGGTGTAATATCCACGAAAGATATTACATATTTATTCTCGCACAAACGTATTCGAGACAGCCACCCTGTGGTTCAGTTGATAAATCAACCTAATGAGGTGACTGCTCAAGAGATACGTTAGCGAATTAGTCTTGTTGCCAAGCCTTGTCGCCAACATATCCCTTCCTAAAAATTCACAATGTCAAAGAGCGTGAGACAATTTTGCCTCTTTAAAACTTTTTCTTGTGTGCTGCGCCGTTTCGGGCGCCGCGTCAAGAGAAGAGCGTTCTAGTCGCTTCCTAATATCTTTGCAAGAGGAAAATTTCAGTTTTAAGAACTTTTTTACTTTTCGCAAAGAAAACAGTCAGGTGCATTTTCAAGCAGTGGTTATTTTTAGCGTCTTCACCTTCACTGTATGCCCTGCCACGATAGTTATTGTGGATTTTGCAATGCCCCATTCTTTGGCAAGCAGTTCAATCATTGCGGCATTGGACGCCCCTTTAATGGGCGCCGCCGTCACATACACCTTCAGCATCCTCACGCCGTTCACCTCCATCCAATCGCCAATGCGATTGTACGCTGCTTTTGGTGTTAGTTTAACAACTATCGTTTCAGGAAGGGGTTGTGTGTGGGTGAAGAGGTCTATCATCATCGTTCTTTATCATCCTCATTTGCCCTCCTCCCTAGCCCTTCTCCCTCAGGGAGAAGGGAACTCCCCTCTCCTATGGGAGAGGGGCTGGGGGTGAGGGTGTCTTTGTACAAAGAATCGTTGCCACGCGCACTATCTCCCCCAACACCACTTCAATATTTTGCATCACGTCCGTATTCCAAAACCGCACAACCGTATATCCCCGCGCTTGCAGATAAGCCGTCCGTTTTTCATCATACCGCCGTGTCGCACCTTCATTATGGCCGCCACCATCCAACTCCACAATCAGCAAAATTTTTTCAGCACAAAAATCAGCAATATACGGCGGCACAGGATGCTGGCGACGAAACTTAAGCCCTTGCAGACGATGGCCGCGCAGATAATAGCACAGCCGCCGCTCGGCATCAGTCATCTGTTTGCGCAAGGCGCGAGCGTATTCGATGGCTTTGTCCATAGGGTATTCCTCAACTATTATTCCCCTCACCCTCCCCCACAAGAGAGGGGAGCAAAAATAATTTCACCGATTGTGATAACAATCATTTTATTTTATTTTATTTTATTTTGGGGGATACACTTAGCGAGGCTTTCCTATTATGGAAAACACTTACATCGTCCGTCTTCACGTCAGAAATGGCTCAATTCAAACTGATGATTTCATCGAAGTCGATGAAAGTTTTTTTAATGGCAACATTCCATTAGGCAACTGTGAAGCTGCCGAAGGGGAAGCGATCATCACAAAAGTTCGATCATTCCGAGACACCATCGAGAAGCATCGCAAGGAAACAGGTTTCATCCGCTATTTTGTAAGTGTGGAGGCGTTAAAACCAAAGCACGATAGCGCGTACGAAATCTGGTAATTTTTGATTCGCAGCCTTGCTTTTCCCTCGTGGAGAAGCAAGGCACCCTCTTCCCTAATGCCTAAACCCTCGTGCCTAGACCCCATTTCTAATCCACCACCCCATAGCCCCCATCCACATAATGCACGCCGCCTGTGATGTTCTGCGAGAGGTCACTCACCAAAAACGCCGACATATTCCCCACATCTTCAAGCGTTGTTAAGGTATGCAGCGGCGATTTTTCTTTAGATTTTACGATGAGTTCCTCAAAATGCCCGATGCCACTACCCGCCCGCGTCATAATCGGGCCACAAGAAAGGGCATTCACACGAATATTCTTTGCGCCTAAATCCACCGCTACATAGCGCGTTGCGCACTCCAACGCCGCCTTGACTGGCCCCATAATGTTATAATGCTCCACCACCTTTTCACTGCCGTAATAAGAAAGCGTTAAGAGGCTTCCACCTTTTATCATCAGCGGTTCCGCATAACGACACATCTCAATGAACGAATAACAAGACACCTCCATGGCGGTAAGAAATCCTGCTTTCGGGCAATCTGTCACCCGATTGAGAATGGCATCCTTTGGCGCAAAGGCAATGGAATGCAGCAGAAAATCAAGTTCTCCCCATGCTTCTTTAATGTGAGTGAACACTCGCTCAATTTCTTGTTCGTTGGTGACATCACACGGCAAACAAAACGCAGGGGTTAATTGTGGCAATAACGGCTCAACAAATGGATATGCCTTTGCATTGCCGTAAGTAATCCCCACCTCCGCCCCGCAATCTCGCAAGACCTTCGCACAGCCAAATGCTATACTGTGTTCATTGGCGATGCCCGCCACAAGCCCCCGTTTTCCCTTTAGGTTAAGCATAGTTCACACATCCCCTTCTTCCAGCCAAAATATTAAATCGAGTGCTTCTCGTATAGCAGACATATATGCCGATTCCAGCACCCCCTGCTTCCTCCCTACACGAGAAAGATCTACAACACGAAGTTGCTTCAAGTTAATATGCCGATTTTTATCAAGACCATTTGCCGTAGAAGGCGCAACATTCACCACAAAAGACCAGCTTTTGTGCTCAGGCAATAACGGCGCAACAATAGTCGTGCGTGACCCTTTATTTGCTTGTGTTCCTTGCAACACAACACACGGACGATTTTTTTGTGTTTCTGCTCCGCGTGTTGGTTCTAAATCAACCCACCAAATATCAAGTTGCTTAATGGCTTTATGCATCATCGTCCGACAATCCGTCTAACAATGTTACATCCCAAGCCTCTAACTCTTCCCACATCGCCGTGTCCGCCGCTTCTTCCAAGTTGCTTTGCAGAAACTTCGCCCGTTTTTGCCGTTCCATCTCTTTTTTCAATAACTCATTGATAAAAGCACTTTTATTCCGCCCACCATGCTGCTGCATAAAGGCAAAAGGGGTATCTTCTAATGTAAATGTTGCACGATGCATAAAAGTGTGTCTCCATAATATTACTATTAATCATACTAGTATATCACACCTGAAATAGCAAGATTTTTCACCTGCACAGCAATCTCCGCCTCTTCATCCGTCTGTAATACCAATGTTTTTAAAGTCGGCAGCCACCCGAAATAGGCGGTTATTTTCTCCCGCACCCGCTTGCTATGCTCACCAATGCCCGCCGTGAACACCAGCGCATCAAGCCCGCCCAACAAAGGTATCAGTGCGCCAATCTCACTTGCCGCCCGATAACAAAACAGCTCAACTGCCTGTTGCGCCTTTGGCTCGAGGCTATTCTCCAACACCCGCATATCAGCTGAAATGCCCGACACACCCAATAATCCTGACTGTTTATACAACAGATCTGTAAGCTGTGCCTCTGTATACCCTTGGCTCAGCAAATACAGCAACACGCCTGCATCCAGCCGCCCGCAGCGCGTGCCCATCATCAGACCTTCCAGCGCACTAAACCCCATGCTGGTTGCAATGCTCACGCCATCTTGCAGAGCACACACACTTGCACCACTCCCCAAATGGGCGACAATCACCTTGCCCCCCTGCCCTTGCTTGCTCAGTTGCCGTGCAATCGAGGCATACGACAACCCATGGAAGCCATAGCGACGCACCCCTTGTGCGGTTATAGCCTCAGGCAGAGCAAACTGCGTGGCAAGACTGGGTTGGTTCGCATGAAACGCCGTGTCAAACGCCGCCACCTGCACTGCATCAGGAAACAGCTGTTGGCTTTGTTCAATACCTTTAATCTCAGCGGGTAAATGCAACGGCGCAAGCGGAATAAGGCCTTTCAAATGAGTGAACGCTCGCTCATTAATGACTGTCGCCGTGGTATAAGCCTCCCCGCCATGCACCAACCGATGCCCCACCGCAATAATGTTGTTTCCCGCGCATTTCGCCGCAATCTCTGAAAATCCCGTTGCCCCCTCTAGCGTTGCCCGTTCTATACAAGCAAGCGTATCCGCCGCATACAACGCATACTTCAACGTCGACGAACCAACATTCAGAACTAAGAGGTAGCTTTCAGACATTTGAGCATCTCTTCCTGTTTGCGTGCATACACCAACGCCAGCGCGCAAGAAGCCGTCCGCGTTGTGCCCTTATCTGCCGCACGAGAGGTTAAAATAATCGGCACCTTTGCGCCCAGCACAATGCCTGCCGATTCAACCCCAAACAAATAGCGCATTTGCTTATAGAGCATGTTGCCAGACTCCACATCAGGCACCACGATAATATCCGCATCCCCCGCCACCTGCGAAACAATGCCCTTGGCTTTGGCAGCCTCAACTGACACCGCATTGTCAAACGCAAGCGGACCATCCAGAATACCGCCCACAATTTGCCCTCTGTCTGCCATTTTGCACAGCGCCGTTGCGTCCAACGTTGAGGGAATTTTCTCATCGACCGTCTCTACGGCAGAGACTATCGCCACTTTAGGCGTGCCCCACCCGAGCGCATGAAACAAATCAATGGCGTTTTGCACAATATCGCGTTTTTCCATCAAATTTGGGCGGATATTAAGCGCGGCATCCGTAATAAACAGGGGCTTGTGATAGGTGGGCATAATGTCCATCACAAAAATATGGCTCATGCGCCGCCCTGTTCTGAGTCCCGTGTCCCGCGCCACAATCGGCGTCATAAACTCATCAGTATGCAGCTTACCCTTCATCAGGGCTTCCACCGCGCCAGAACGCACCAGTTGCACCGCTTTTGCTGCCGCGTCATGGCTATGCTCACACGGCACAATCTCAAACGGCGAGAGGTCATAGCCTCCCGCTTTTGCAACCGCTTCAATTTTTGCCTGATTGCCGACGAATACAGGAATGATAAACCCCTGTTTGGCCGCCTCTATCGCCCCGCCAAGCGAGAAATCATCAGTCGGGTGTACAATCGCTGTTTTTAAAGGTGCCAAGCCATCTTTAAGCGCAATCAGCTTTTCGCAAACACTGCTGCCTTTGGGTGGTTTTGCGTATTGGGGGAGGATGTTTTGCATAGTACAATTAAATCCCTAACTAACTCGTCAGGGACGGTACTCCTTTTTTGCAAAAAAGCGAGAACTACTTCGCCGCTTTTATCGCCGCCTGTGCCGCCGCCAATTTCGCGACAGGAATACGGAACGGAGAGCAGGACACATAATCCAAGCCCTGCTCCGCAAAGAACTGAATAGAGGCAGGGTCACCGCCATGCTCGCCACAAATCCCAATTTTCAGCTTAGGCTTGGTCGCCCGCCCTGCTTTCACCGCCATTTTCACCAATTCGCCCACACTTTCCTTGTGCAAGGTCACAAATGGGTCATGCTCTAACAAGCCCAGCTTTTGGTAAGCGGGCAAGAAACTGCCTGCATCATCACGAGACAAGCCCAACGCGGTTTGCGTCAAGTCATTGGTGCCAAAGCTGAAGAAATCCGCGCTTTCGGCAATTTCGCCTGCGCGAATGGCTGCCGCTGGCAACTCAATCATCACGCCAAGCGTGTATTGTAAGCCCTGCTCTGCCACTTTCATATCAGCCGCAATTTTTTCAATCATATCGCGGAAAAACTGCAATTCTTGACGACTCGCCACAATCGGGATCATTATTTCCAACTGCACTTTTTGCGTTTTTTGCACCTGTAAGGCAGCGGCAAAAATGGCTTTCGCTTCCATCGCGTAAACTTCGGGATAGGTTACCCCTAAACGAGAGCCACGATGCCCCAACATGGGGTTCACTTCCGCCATGCCGTGAATGCGCTTTTCAATCGCCTGTACGCTTAAACCCGATGCCTTAGCAAGAGCGGCAATATCCTCGGCTTTTTCAGGCAGGAACTCATGCAAAGGCGGGTCAAGCAAACGAATGGTCACAGGCAAGCCGTCCATCAACTTTAAAATCTCCACGAAATCTTCCGTGTGCAGCGGCAGTAGCGCGTCGATCGCTTGTTTGCGTTGTTCTTCACTCTCTGCCACAATCATTGCCTGCATATGGAACAACCGCTCTTTTTCAAAGAACATATGCTCGGTACGCGCAAGACCAATCCCTTCTGCGCCTTGCGTCAACGCGGTTTTAATATCCTGCACTGTTTCTGCATTGGTACGCACCGCCATTTTCTTGAATTGGTTTGCCCAATCAAGAATGTGCTGTAATTCGGCAGGCAATTCCGATTGTTTCACAGGCACTGCTCCCGCAAACACCGCGCCTGTGTGTCCATCAATGGTGATAAGGTCGTTTTCGCCAAACACCTGATTGCCCACTTTGAGGGTTTTTGCCAACGTATCCACACCAATTTTGCTTGCGCCCGTCACACACGGCACCCCCATACCGCGCGCCACAACCGCCGCGTGGCTGGTCATGCCACCATGCACCGTCAAAATACCCCGCGCTGCCTGCATCCCCATAATGTCATCGGGGCAGGTTTCATGGCGCACCAAAATAACCTCATGCCCTGCATTCGCCCGCAACACAGCTTCTTCTGCCGTAAACGCGAGTTTGCCAATCACAGCCCCCGGGCTCGCTGGCAAGCCTTTTGCCATCGGCTCACCCTTAAAGCTTGGGTCAATGGAAGGGTGCAACAACTGGTCAATGCTGGCAGGGTTTACATTGAGGACGGCTTGCTCTTTAGAAATTAAGCCCTCGCCCACCATTTCCGACGCAATGCGAATCGCCGCCTTCGCAGAGCGTTTACCGCCCCGTGTTTGCAACAACCACAACTTGTTGCGCTCCACCGTAAACTCAATGTCCTGCATGTCTTTGTAGTGCCCTTCAAGGAGCGTCTTAATCCGCACCAATTCGGCGTGCGCCTCTGGCATCACCACCGCAAATTGCTCAAGGGTTTCAGGCGTACGAATCCCCGCCACCACATCTTCCCCTTGTGCGTTCAGCAAAAACTCGCCAAACATTACGTTTTCGCCCGTTGACGGATTGCGGGTAAAGGTCACGCCCGTTGCCGAGTCATCGCCTAAGTTCCCAAACACCATCGCCTGAATGACAACACCTGTGCCGAGGGTTTCAGAGATGCCATTGAGCTTGCGATAAAACACCGCCCGTTCATTGTGCCAACTGCGAAAAACGGCCGTTACCGCGCTTTTCAGCTGCTCATGCACATCTTGCGGGAACTCTTGCCCTGTCTGCTTTTTAATCAGGGCTTTGTATTGCACAATAACCTGCTGCCAATCTTCGGCAACAAGGGCTGTATCTTGCTCCACATCTTTCGCTTCTTTATATTTTTCAAGCAGATGCGAGAATTCCGCCCCGTCTACTTCCATCACCACGTTGCCATACATCTGAATCAGGCGGCGGTAACTATCATAAGCAAAACGCGCATTACCCGTCTGTTTCGCCATCACCTCAACGGTTTTATCGTTCAAGCCCACGTTCAGAATAGTGTCCATCATCCCCGGCATAGAAACGGGCGCACCCGACCGCACCGACACCAACAACGGATTTTCCGTCCCGCCGAAATTTTTGCCCAAGGTTTTTTCCAACTGTGCGAGCGACAGCTTCCATTCGTTCAGCAACGCTTGCGGCAACTGTTGACCATGCTCATAAAACGCATGACACGCCACGGTAGAAATAATAAATCCGGGAGGCACAGGCAAACCAAGGCTCATCATACCCGCCAAGTTAAAGCCCTTGCCGCCAAGAATATTGCGGGTTGCTTCGACTGTATTCGCTACGCCAGCACTGCCAAGCTGGTAAATGTAGCTAGGGTTGCTGGAAACAGTTGCTTTTAATGCTTCTGGCATGGTCAAAATCCTTAATGAAAATGAACTATTGTTAATACGCTGTTCTTAAGCCTTTGGAAACGGCTTACGCGTAAAATTATGATGTGCCTCAATAAAGCGGCTTGTACCTGTAAGGGATCGCATCACAATCGAATGCGTCATCATGCCGTTGTCCGTGCGACGCACCCCTCGCAATAACGGGCCATCTGTTACACCCGTTGCCGCGAACATAATATCATCGCCGTGCGCTAAATCATGGTGACTATAAACACGGTTAAAGTCTGTAATGCCCTGTTTCGTTGCCCGTTTTTTCTCATCATCATTACGGAACAGTAAACGCCCCTGCATTTGCCCACCGATGCATGACAAGGCAGCCGCTGCAAGCACCCCTTCAGGCGCACCGCCACTCCCCATGTATAAATCAACACCGCTATTAGGTTGCGCTGTCGCAATAACCGCACTTACATCCCCATCTTGAATCAGCATAATACGACTGCCAACTTCGCGCACTTTTGCAATAATTTCTTCATGCCGTGTGCGATTAAGGATGCACACTACCAATTCTTCCACACTCACTTTTTTTGCTTTGGCAAGATTGCGCAAATTTTCTGCGGGAGAGGCATCAATCATCACCAAATCATCAGGCAGGCCACCACCCACCGCAATTTTGTCCATGTACACATCAGGCGCTGCCAAGAACCCACCCTTGGTGGTCATGGCAATAACAGTCATGGCGTTATAGCCGCCCTGTGCGGTAATGGTTGTGCCCTCTAACGGATCAAGGGCAATATCCAGCTCAGGACCTTTACCCGTGCCCACCTGTTCACCAATATACAGCATCGGCGCTTCATCACGTTCGCCTTCCCCAATCACCACAGTGCCCCGAATATCAAGGCCATTGAGCGCGGTTCGCATCGCGTCCACAGCCGCTTGATCCGCCGCTTTTTCATCACCCCTGCCCATCCAACGGGTTGATGCCAACGCCGCCCATTCGGTCACGCGTACGGTTTCAAGTGCTAAGTTTCTGTCCATGATTGCTCCTGTTTCTGACATGCGTATACAAACCTCTGCTGCTCTGCACAACAGATTTTTTAGGCATATCAATTTTTTGTATATTTTAACTGTACAACAATTATCGTAAAAAGGCAATACTCGCGCAAAGATTTTTTATTTGTTGCAATGCAACCAAAATTAGCATTTCTTCAATATATCATGCTGTATTCTCCCCCCATGCCCTACACCGCCCCTGATCTCACAAGATGTACAATTTTGCTCATCGAAGATGATAGACTCAATCGCCTTTTGTTGCGAGAAATTTTCATCCAACATGGCTTCCTTAACATCCTTGAAGCCGCCGATGGACAAGAAGGTATTGAGAAAACTGAAGGGTATAATCCTGATTTAGTGGTACTTGATATTATGATGCCCAAGGTAAGCGGGCTTGAATATTGTATGCACATCAGAGAGCAAGAAAAATTCCGTCACCTGCCCATTTTAGTACAAACAGCGTTGGCAGATAGCAATCATAAAGCCATGGTTTTCTCCCATGGCGCAACAGACTATATCAGCAAGCCGCTTGACCCAAGCGAGTTGATAGCACGCGCAAAAGTCCATCTAGAACATCAATACAACATCAAACAACTGCAAGCCTATCAAACACGCTTGGCAAAAGAATTTGCGGCAGCTCAAACCATGCAACAATTCCTCTTGCCTAATGACACTGAGCTTGAATTGGTGCGAACACGGTACGCGATTAATCTAGAACATCATTTTCAAACATGCTCAGAATTAGGGGGAGATTTTTGGGGTATAACGCCGCTATCCCCCTCAACATTCAGCATTTACTGTGTGGATTTTGCAGGGCACGGCTTAGATGCCGCACTCAATACCTTCCGCCTTCACACACTCATGCACGAACATCTCAATACAACAGGTAATGCAGGCGATTACCTTGCCTTACTTAATAAAAAACTTTGCGCGCTGTTACCGCTAGAGCAATTTGCCACGATGTTTTATGCTGTTGTTGATACCGAAAAGGATACCTTGCGTTACAGCAGTGCAGGTAGCCCCCCCCCGTTTGTTTTTTATAAAAATCTCGCCATGCCCCTTGAATCTAGCGGACTTCCACTCGGTATTGTTGAGAGCGCAGAATACCCCACATTTGAAATTCCGTTTAATGTCGATGATGCTCTGTTACTCTACAGCGATAGCCTTGTTGAAAGCCGCAATCCACAAGGGAATGCGTGGCAAGAAAAAGATATTATCGCGCATCTTAAAAACGAATTGCGCACCAAAAACTGCAAACAAACATTCCAAGATTTACTCAATCATTTCGACGAGCAATTCGGGACAAATCTGCATGATGATTTAACGCTTGCGTTGCTACAACGACACTGACAAAGCTTTTTCATATTCTGGTCTGACCTTTGAAAGCTCGTCACTCAGTTTTGCAATCAAAGCCGAACATTCTTGATGATTAAAAGGCTTTAAGGCATCTGCCTGCATTTCTAATTGTGCAGCAATTTCGCCCATCGCTATCGCCCCTAATTGTTGGCTCGCTGATTTTAATGTATGCGCCGTCAGCCTGAACATGCCCACATCATCTTGCGCCAAACTATCCTCTAAGATCACCAAAGAGCGCAAGACATCTTCAAAAAACCACGTCACCATGAGAGATAGTTTTTCCTCGCTTAGCGCTTGACGCAACGTCTCAATACTGTTTTTATCAAAATTTCCGTTGTCAGCGTGTTCTGTCGTTTTCTCTGGAATGACCGCATCCTCATTAGCAACAGACACCCACCTCGCCAGCACCCCCTGTAAACCCTGCTTATTATAAGGCTTCGTGAGAAAATCATCCATGCCCGCTTCTAGGCATCGCTGTTTGTTTCCCACCATCGCACTGGCTGTGAGCGCAACAATCGGTAAGCGAGGCAAACCCTGTTCTGCCTCTTTTTGTCGCAATAGTCGTGTTGCTTCAAAACCATCTAAAACGGGCATTTGGCAGTCCATCAACACCAAATCATAGTTTTTCTGATGCACTTGGTCTAACAGCAACGCGCCATTTTCCACAAAATCAACGGCCATGCCTAATTGCTTCAGAATTTCTTCCAAATAGGCTTGGTTAATACGGTTGTCTTCCGCGCACAAAATGCTGATACCTTCATAATGCAGAGG
Source organism: Alphaproteobacteria bacterium (assembly GCA_947457935.1). Classification (GTDB taxonomy): domain Bacteria; phylum Pseudomonadota; class Alphaproteobacteria; order JAJTHO01; family CANGXP01; genus CANGXP01. The sequence continues at coordinate 11,168 of CANGXP010000010.1, forward strand.
GGAAGATTCTAAGCACACTATGCTTTTTGAACGGGGTGCCTCTGCAAGAGCGGCAGGGAACCGCATAGAAAAGGTTGCACCTTGTCCCAACACACTTTTTGCATAAATATTGCCGCCCATCAGGGTTGCCAACTGCTTGCAAATTGACAAACCAAGCCCCGTCCCGCCAAATTTTCGTGTTGTTGACGTATCACCTTGCGTAAATTTATTAAAAATCACTTCCAGTTTATCTTCTGGAATACCAATACCTGTGTCCTCTACCGAAATTTTTATAATAACCCTATTTTCTCCCTCCAAACTGTGACCCAAGTTAATGGAGATGCGCCCTTGTTCGGTAAATTTCAGCGCATTCCCAACCAAGTTGTTGATAATCTGCCGAATGCGTACGGGGTCTGCAAGAATCCATTGCGGGAAATCTGCCCCCTTCATTTTTTCTAAAACAATCCCCTTTTGCATCGCTTTAGGGGCATAGAGCGCAATGCTCTCATTACAAATTTGCTCCACATCACACGCAATCGGGTGAAGCTCTAATTTCCCCGCTTCTATTTTTGAAAAATCAAGAATATCATTCAGCAATTCAAGCAAATTATCTGCTGATTGCGACACTTTCAACGCAAAATCGCGCTGTTTCTGATCCAATGTTGTTTCTAACAGCAATTCTGTCATACCGATAATGCCATGCATGGGCGTGCGAATCTCGTGGCTCATCATGGCAAGAAAATCTGATTTTGCTTTGCTGGCATCATCCGCAAAGCGACGTTGTTTTTCTTTTGATTTCAGTGAAAAACGAAACAACAATAGCGCCAACACAAACAACACCGCATAAAAACCCATCTCCTGTGTTCGATGTCGCCCCTCGGTTTGTTGTGCTCCTGCCAAATAAGAGTAATCTTGCTGAACAACAGGAGTGCGTGCGCGTTTCAGAGAAGAAGCACTGGGCGCATCAGCGGCGTGATGATGTATTCCGTTTACATATGCCTTATGATGCAACACGCCATTATGTAAAAAGGCATTCTGAAACAGTAAGAGCAAGGCAGCAACAAGGCTTGCGAGGGCAAAAATGAATTTGAAAGACTGAGGAAGCATACATCTATAGTTGCAATCACAATAGAATGTAGCTTTATCAAGAAAATCTTAACACAGCCTAAACAAAATGAAATTTAGTATTTCACCGCAACATAACTCCCTGGTGCCGCCTCGATCGCTTTCAAGCCACCCTTGCCAACCTCACGGGCGGGCACTTTAGTATTGCTTTGCTTTTCGATCCACTTTTGCCAATGCGGCCACCATGAGCCGTCTGTTTTTGTGGCGGTTTTAAGCCATGCATCAGGGCTTTTCTCTTGCTTGCCACCGCTCCAATAGCAATATTTTTGCTTGGCGGGCGGGTTAATAACGCCCGCAATGTGCCCCGATCCTGCCAAACAGAATGTCACATCACCTTTATACAACTGCGTTGCGGTATAGGTGGTTTTCCACGGCGCAATATGATCCTCGATAGTTGACAGCAAGAAAGACGGCGTTTCGATGATGGAGACATCAATCGGCACATCTTTCAGGGTAATCCCGCCCTTTTTAATCAGCAAATTCTTCTGATACATATTCCGCAAGTAGAAGCTGTGCATTTTTGCGGGCAAACGGGTTGAATCGCTGTTCCAATAGAGCAAGTCAAACGGGAATGGCTCATTCCCCAATAGGTAATTATTGACAACAAAAGACCAAATCAAATCGTTAGAGCGGAGCATATTAAACGTGCTCGCCATCTCAGATCCTTCAAGGTAGCCCTTCTTATTCATTTTTTCTTCGAGTGCGCCAATTTGCTCGTCATCAATAAAAATGCCTAATTCCCCTGGTTCGCTGAAATCCACTAAGGTAGTAAAATACGTCGCGCTTTTAATACGCGTATCTTTTTTCACCGTCATATAGGCAAGCATGGCAGAGAGCAGTGTCCCACCAAGGCAATAGCCAATCGCGTTGACTTCTTTTTCACCCGTTGCTTTCTCAATTTGTTCCAGCGCGGTAAGAGGCCCCAACGTCATGTAGTCTTCAAACGTAATGTTTGCATGGCTTTCATTGGGGTTTGCCCAAGAAAGAATAAACACCGTGTGCCCTTGATCAACTGCCCACTTGATGAAAGAATTTTTGTCTTGTAAATCAAGGATGTAATATTTGTTAATCCATGGCGGAATAATCATCAACGGGCGTTTAAACGCGTCTTTTGTTGTTGGCTCATATTGAATGAGCTGCATCAAATTATTTTGGAAAACAACTTTTCCCTTGGTGAGCGCAATGTTTTTGCCCATCGCAAACGCATCGTAATCCGTCATGCTGATAGCGATCTTGCCTTTGCCGCGCTCTAAATCTTCCAGCATATTTTCTAAGCCACGCAGCAAATTTTCTCCGCCCGTTTCAATGGTTAGACGAAGCACTTCTGGGTTTGTTGCGACAAAGTTACTTGGCGACATCGCATCAATAAATTGGCGTGTGTAAAAATCAACTTTTTGCGCATCTTTTGCCGTTAAGCCGTCAACGTCTTGCACAGTTGAACGAATCCACCGCGCTGTAAGCAAGTAAGACTGTTTAATAAAATCAAACACCGCGCTTTCCTGCCATGCGGGGTCACTAAAGCGTTTATCGCCTTTAATAGGCTCAATCACGGGTTCCGACTCTCCGCCAAAGAAGCGCATGGTGGAATTGCGCCACAAATCTATGTAATTTTGCCACAATTCTAACTGTGCTTGATACACTTTTACAGGGTCTGACATCAACTTTGTTGTCATCTCCATAAACGCTTTAGCGATGTTCAGGGGATCAGCATTCGTGCTCATGCCTTGGGGATCTTGCTGTTGGCGCGCCAGAAAATCCGCAACGATTTTTTGACTATGCACCGCGATTTCGGACAACTTCCGAGATAAAACAACGGGGTCAGGGGTATTAGGATTGTTATCAGCGGGATTGGTCATCGTTTGTACCTTATTATAGTTTTATTATGCTGAGAGCATGCGCTTAGTACCCTGAAAAAATCATTAAGGCAATACAGCATCATTGCAACACTATTTCCGAGAGGATTTTTGCCGTTAAGGGCGTGAGCAAAATCCCATGCCGATAATGCCCCACCGCCAACAGCAAATTCTCAATCGGGGTTTTGCCTAAAATCGGCGCATCATCCAGCGTTCCAGGGCGAAGACCTGCCCATGTCTCAACAATCGGATATTCATCAAGGGCAGGCAGCACCGCCCACGCCGCTTCAATGAGTTGCCGCATCCCGCCAAAGGTAATTTGTGTGTTAAAGCCTTTTTCTTCCAGCGTCGCGCCAATCAGTAATCGCCCATCAAGACGCGGCACCATGTATATCTCAGGGCTACGCACCACATGCCGAATGAGCGGATGTGCCGCATCCATTTGCACACACAGCATTTGCCCTTTCACAGGGCGCACGGGCACAGGCATCGGGAAATTTTGCCCCAATAGCTGTTTTGTCCACGCGCCTGTTGTGACGATGACGGTATCAAAATTTTCAATACCTGCGGTTGTTTCAACCCCTGTAACCGTTGAGTTTTTCTGGGTAAAATTGAGAATATTTGTGTGCTCTCGAATAATGCCGCCAGCGTTGCGCACCGCTATTTCTAGGGCTTTTGCAAGCTTACGATTATCCACCTGATGATCATCCGCGCTATAAATACCCCCCTGCACGCTACGACCTAAATAGGGTTCTCTCTCGCGGCATTCAGCGGCGGACAACCATATCATTTGTAGTCCTAAACTGTCCAAATAGGTATATCTGTCGCGGATATGGCGCAACTGATCGCCATCCATCGCCACTTCCAGCGTGCCTTCTGTGCGATAATCAACAGACATGCCGCTTGCCGCTTCGAGCTCCCCTGCAAAATCTTGCCACAACGCCTTTGACTGTAACAAAAAATTCAACAGGATTTCTTCACTGGGTTCAGCCTCAATTTGTGGTGCTAACATGCCCGCTGCGGCGTGTGTTGCGCCACGTGCAAGGGTATTTCTCTCAAAAATTGTAACATTTACATTCGCTTGCAATAAGCGCCATGCGATGCTAAGTCCTATCACCCCGCCACCTATAACGGCGCAATGCTTTTTTATTTTTGGGATTGTGATGATTTTCATATCTAAAAATTATTTTTTATAGTACATTAAATTTTATCAAAACGCTATTTTTGAGGGAGTATTCAGCATGAAGACACCGCATAGTACTGCAGAATATAATAAAGTAACAGGGGATATGCTTGTTGAACAGTTACAGCAACAGATCAGAGAGCATAACACTCAACAACATGAAGATACCCCGTCAACAAACGACATAACTGCTCAATTGCGGCAACAAATTTACGAAACTACCATTGCCGCTATGGCTACGGCGACGGGCATATCAGTGCAGGTTATCGCCGAGCCAAAACAACTTGTTGAAGTGTGGCAACACCGCCTTGTACAGTTAGCTGAACTAGGCTTTGATGAGGCGCAAAGGGAGGACATGCTACGTTCATTTGCAGAAATCTGGTTTGCTGAGGCTTTATTCGACTCAACCTCCCGCTAAATACCGCTCCACAACAGGAATAACGGGCAAATCCGCTGGCAACAACTGTATTTTTTTGAGCTTTTCTAACGATACCCATTGCAAAGCTTGCGCCTCTTTAGAGTTAACCACCCCTTGCCATTGCCGCACCGCATACAGCGGCATCAGCAAATGAAATTTCGCATAATCAAACGACACAAACGTAAGCGGCGTAAGATGCTGCGGTTTAACGGTGATACCTAACTCCTCCCGCAACTCTCTGATGAGCGCTTGCTCAGGTGTTTCATCCAACTCTATTTTCCCACCGGGAAACTCCCAATATCCCGCCCATGACTTAGTGAGTGGGCGTTCACTCACTAAGATATTTTGGTCAGGGTCAATCAATACAGCAGCGGAGACGAGGACGAGGCGCATTAGGAACGGTATCCTGCATTAATGTCAATATAGCGGTGGGTCAAATCACACGTCCACACAGTCGCCTTGCCCTGCCCCACGGCAACATCCACCTCAATGAGCACATCGCGGGTTTTAAGGTGTGCCGCAACAGGCGTTTCATCATAATTTGGCACACGCGCCCCGTTGGCGGTAATCAGTACGCCGCCAATCTTGAGCGTAAACGCGGCAGGGTTAATTTTTTCGCCCGATTTGCCAATCGCGCCAATAATCCGCCCCCAGTTGGCATCACTCGCGGCAAGGGCGGTTTTCACCAAGGGCGAATTGCCAATGGCAAGCCCGATAATCCGCGCCGCCTTATCGGTTTCCGCCCCTGTAATTTTCAACGTAATCAGCTTTTCCGCGCCCTCGCCGTCTTTCACAACTTGCAGGGCAAGATCTTGGCAAATATCATTAAGTGTTGACTGTAAAATTGCGAGTGAATGCTCACTCACAGCTATTTGCTGCACGTTTGTGGCAAAACACAACACGGTATCGTTGGTGGACGTATCGCTATCCACCGTAATGGCATTAAAACTTTTATCGGTTGCCTCTGTAAGCATTGCTTGGAGGGTTGCTTGCGGAATGGTGGCATCCGTAAAAATATACCCCAGCATGGTTGCCATGTTGGGCGCAATCATCCCTGAACCTTTGGCAAAGCCGTTAAAGGTGATGGTTTTGCCGTCAATGTCCACCTGCCTTGTTGCCGTTTTGATAAAGGTGTCCGTAGTGCAAATGGCACGGGCTGCTGCTTGCCAGTCCTGTGTTTTTGTGGCGGCAAAAAGTTGTGGTAATCCGCTAAGGATTTTCTCAAACGGCAATGGCTCGCCAATCACGCCTGTCGAGGACATATAGACTTCATCTGCCGCACATCCCAATTCCTGTGCTACTGCGCCACAAACGGCTTCTAAGGCATGTTTGCCGTGCGCCCCTGTGTAGGCATTGGCGTTTCCCGCATTCACAATCACCGCACGAGCACCTTTACCTGTTTTCAGCGAAGCTCTGCCGTATTCCACAGAAACGGCGGCTGTTTGCGACAACGTGAACACGCCTGCCACGGTGGCGGGTTTATCAAAGGTTGCCAGCATCACATCAGGACGGTTCTTATAGCGTAACTCTAGCGCGGCTGCGCCAATGTTTACGCCACTTAACGGCGAGAGCGTCACGATGGTTTTGGGGGCAAGCGGGGAAAGGGGGAGAGTCATAATTAATCAGTGATTAAAATTTTTAAGGACTTGTGAGTGTCTGCGTATGGTAGTAACCTCACGCGCCAAACTCAAGGACGAAATGTATGTCAACCGCTGAAATAACTGCCCTTCGGGAGCAATCTTTTACCACCCGTCGCGCCACCGTGCCCGCGTTAGAAGATATTTTATACACACCCCAACCTGTGCTGGATCATGGCTTTGTTCGCGTGATTGATTACATGGGCAATGATGCGGCAATCGTCCAAGCAGCCCGTGTTTCTTACGGTTCAGGGACAAAACAGGTGAGTCAAGATGCAGGACTCATTAAATACCTCATGCGCCATTGGCACTCTACGCCGTTTGAAATGTGCGAAATCAAATACCACGTCAAACTGCCAATTTTTGTAGCACGGCAATGGATTCGCCACCGCACCGCCAACGTGAATGAATATTCAGCGCGGTATTCGGTATTGGATAAAGAATTTTACACGCCCGATGCCGCAAACTTGGCAGCGCAATCAGTAATAAACAACCAAGGGCGGGGAGAAATTTTATCGCCTGACCAAGCAGCGCACGTTTTGCATCTTCTCAAAAGTGATGCGAGCCAAGTGTATGAACACTACCAAGAAATGCTGAATGAAAATCAGCAGGGCGAGATACTTGATGCGAACAGAACAGGCTTAGCGCGGGAACTTGCGCGGATGAATTTAACGCTTAATTATTACACGCAATGGTATTGGAAAATTGATCTGCATAACCTGTTTCATTTCTTGCGTCTTCGCGCTGATTCCCACGCGCAATATGAAATTCGTGTCTATGCTGATGCGATGCTGAAAACCGTGGAAAAATGGGTGCCGATTGCGTTTGAAGCGTTCAAAGAATATCGCCTCAACAGCGTACAGCTTTCTGCCACCGCATGGACAATTGTACAACGTCGCTTGGCGGGAGAAACGGTCACCTTTGAAAACAGTGGTTTGACGAAGCGGGAATGGGGTGAATTAGAAACGCTTATGGGAAAAAGCGCTACTGGGCACTTCTAAAAACCCTTTTATCGGGATGAGTGTCGAGAAAGAAGTTTTTGAGGAAACGCAAGCGTACTCTACCGTACGTGCGGATTCCGAAAAAAAAATTCTGACGATGCCAATCGCCCTAGAAAAGAGGTTTTTAGAGATGCCCTACTGCCTGAACACGCCATCTTTAATGGGCGCAGCAGGTGCTTCCCGCTGCAAGCGTTTTTTCATCAAGTCTGTATACAGCAGTGTTACACTCACACGCCGATTAAGCGCGGAATCGGGTGCATCCTTCAGCAATGGCTCTCTATCTGCCTTGCCTGCAACAGAGGCAATGCGCTTTGCAGACACACCGTTCTCTTCAATTTCTTTGCGAACAGCGTTGGCGCGATCTGCTGAAAGCTCCCAGTTTGTATAGCCCTGCCCTGCGTAGGGCGTTGAGTCCGTGTGTCCCGCAACCGCAATCTCGTTCGGGAGCTTGCTAATAACCTCGCTCACTTTTTGCAAAATTGCCTTTGTGTGCGGCAAGGGTGTTATCCCGCCTGTTTCAAACATGGGACGTTTATCTTGATCAATCAGCTGGATACGCAAACCCTCTTTTGTGATTTCCATGATGAGATTTTGCGATAACATCGCAAGAGCAGGATCAGACTCCATTGCTTTCTTGATTTCTTTTTGCACATTCTCGAAATCTTTTGTTTCTTTGGCACGCAATTCTTGCTGCAATTCTTGCAATTTTTTGTCAGCAACGCCTGCCCCTTCGGCGTTTGATCCCCGGGTGTTTTCTTCCTCTAACGCTTCCTCTGAATCAATGCCCTCAATCGTATCGGTTGGCATAATAATCGGTTGGGAATCACTTTTCATTGCCTGAATTTCAGACATGCTTTGCCCGCCTAAAATCCCCCCTGCCCCACTGGTTGAACTGGAAACAGAGGTGGGCGCAAAATAATTCGCGATCCCTTCTTTTTGTTCTACCGTCACGGAGTTCAACAGCCACAATAACAAAAAGAACGCCATCATCGCGGTCACGAAATCAGCATAGGCAACCTTCCATGCGCCGCCATGATGCCCATGTCCGCCTTTTTTTATGCGTTTGATGATGATGATGGGGCGTTGATCGTCGGCCATAAATACTACTTAATTATTGACGGCAGCTTTTCGATTGCCTCTTCTACTTCTTTAAAGCTAGGGCGCACATCAGAGGTGAGAGATTTTCGCGCAAACTCGGCACAAATAGACGGGGCAGACCCTTGCAGATAGGCTAAAATGCCTGTTTTCAAACAGGCGTTATATTTTGAATCGGCGGCTTTTGCGGCGGCAATGCCGTTGGCAAGAGGCGCGAACAGTCCATAAGAAACGAGAACCCCGAAGAATGTTCCCACCAACGCCGCCCCAATGAGTTTCCCCAAAATCGCAGGCGGCTCTGTAATGAACCCCATGGTATGAATAACCCCCAAAACGGCGGCAACAATCCCGAGTGCGGGCATTCCATCTGCCATACCCTGCATCGCACTGGCATAGGCGTGATCTTCTTCATGGTGCACATCAAGCTCTAAATTCATCAAATCTTCCATGACGTAAGGATTGGTGCTCCCCAGCGAGATCATGCGCAAATAATCGCACAAAAACTCAACAGCATGGTGATTATGGTGAAATTTTGGAAATTCGTGAAAAAGTGTGCTTTCATGGGGATTCTCAATGTGCGATTCAATCGCCAAAATCCCCTTAGACTTGATCAACTTGAATACTTGATACTGCAAGCAAAGCAACTCAATATAATCGGCTTTTTTAAGCTTAGAGCCTTTGATGGCACTTCCGATTGCTTTCGGCAATTTTTTTAACACTTTTGGCGGGTTAGCGATAACTAGTGCACCCAACGCCGCCCCCAAAATGATGACAAATTCAGCGGGTTGCCACAACACACCAAAGTGGCCGCCAGCCATCATATAGCCGCCACAAACTGATCCAAAAACGATGATAATACCAATAATGGTTTTCATGAAGTGTCGCTCAATGTTTTTATGCTGAACAAAAATCAGCTATTGAGGACTAGTTAAGCAAGTTAAGATTAAAAAAATGCTAAGGCTGTTGAGGGTATTGCATAAAAAACAAAATAGGCGCGAAACGTTGCCTATTTACCACCATAAGTTTTACGCCTTCATTGCGCCGCCAGTTTATACTGCCACGCCGCTGTTTTCTTGCCCAGTTTGTTTTTGCTGGATAGCAACGTGACCAAATTCCCCATGTATTTTTTGAGGTTTTTTCGGTCGACAACGGCATCAATCATGCCGTGCTCCAGCAAGTATTCCGCACGTTGGAAGCCCTCGGGCAATTTTTCCCGAATGGTTTCTTGAATAACTCGCGCACCTGCAAAACCAATCAATGTTCCCGGTTCGGCAAGGGTAATATCGCCTAACATCGCAAAAGAGGCAGTAACCCCGCCCATGGTGGGATCTGTAAGGAGAACGATATAGGGCAGTTTTGCATCGCGCACGCGTTGCACGGCAACGGTTGAACGCGCCATTTGCATAAGCGACAAAATCCCCTCTTGCATACGCGCCCCGCCAGAGGCAGGAATAACGATGAGGGCTGCTTGCTGCAACACCGCGAGTTCAGCGGCGGCCACAATGGCTTCACCCACCGCAATCCCCATGGAGCCGCCCATAAACTGGAAATTGAACACGGCAATAACCGCGTTTTGTCCACTCATTTTGCCGTGGGCAACAACGATAGCTTCGTTTTCTTCGGTTTTGCTACGGGCTTCTTTTAAGCGGTCTGTGTATTTTTTTTGATCACGGAATTTAAGAGGGTCAGTGATAGCTTTGGGCAACTCAATTTTTGTGAACACCCGCTCATCAAACAGTGTTTCAAGGCGTTCGCTCGCTTCAACGCGCCCATGATGGTTGCAATGCGGGCATACGGCAAGATTGTTTTTATAGTCGCGGTGAAAAATCATTTCGCCGCAGCTGGTGCACTTGTGCCACAAGTGATCGGGCACATCAGGCTTGCCCACAATGGCACGGATTTTCGGGCGGACGACGCGTTCTAACCAACTCATAAGTCTTTAACCTTTTGCATGTACCGCCGCTGCCATCGCCGTTACAAACGACACAACCGTGCTGTGTAACGTCGGCAAGGGCTTGCCTGTGCTGTCTACATTTTCCGCAATTTTCTGTACAATCGCTGAACCCACAATCACCGCATCAGCAAAGGCTGCCACGGTTTCCGCCTGTTCAGGGGTTCTTATACCAAATCCCACCCCAACAGGCAACGCGGAAAACGTTTTGATGTGAGTGACGGCTGTTTGCACCGTTTCCGTTGCAAGAGCGGCTGCACCCGTGACCCCCTTTAAGGAGACGTAATAGACAAAGCCCGTTGCAGCGGTGGTAATCATTTTAATGCGGGCATCGTTGGTTGTGGGGCTGATAAGGCGCACTAAATCTAGCCCTGCTTTGGTGGCAGGGGTGGCAAATTCGGCTTCTTCTTCAGGGGGCAAATCAACCAAAATAACGCCATCGACCCCCGCTTTAACCGCATCATCACAAAACGCTTGAATACCATAGGCATAGACTGGGTTATAATAGCCCATAAGGACAATCGGGGTGTGGGTGTTCTCAAGGCGGAATTCTGCAACCAGTAAGAAGATTTTGTTTAAGGTTGTGCCTGATTTTAACGCTCTGATACCTGCGGCTTGTATCTCTTTGCCGTCTGCCGTGGGGTCAGAAAACGGCACGCCGAGTTCAATCACATCTGCTCCCGCAGCGGGGAGGGCTTTGAGGAGTGCAAATGTTGTCGCTAAATCAGGGTCTCCTGCCATAATGAACGGGATAAATGCCTTTTTTTGCAGGGCTTTTGACAGACGTGAGCGTTCACTCATATTTCAGTTCCCAACGCTTCAGCAATGGTGAAAATATCTTTGTCGCCGCGCCCACACAGGTTCATCACCAACAGCGTGTCTTTCGGCAAATCCCCTGCAATTTTTGCAACATAGGCGATGGCATGGGACGGCTCAAGCGCAGGAATAATGCCCTCTGTTGCCGCACACAGCTTGAAGCCTTCTAAGGCTTCACTATCCGTGATACTCACATAGTCTACACGCCCTGCATCAAACAATGCTGCATGTTCAGGGCCAATGCCGGGATAATCAAGCCCTGCGGCAATGGAATGCGCGTCTTTAATTTGCCCGTTGTCATCTTGCAGCAAATAGGTGCGATTGCCATGGAGCACCCCTGCTTTGCCGCCCGCAAGGGAGGCTGCATGATACGCCGTATCAATACCTTTGCCACCTGCTTCAACGCCAATCATCCGCACTGTTTCGTCTTTTAAAAACGGGGCGAATAACCCTAGCGCATTAGAACCGCCGCCAATGCACGCAACCAGCACATCGGGCAATCTGCCTTCCGCCTTAAAGAGTTGCTCGCGCACTTCATGCCCCATGACGGACTGAAAATCGCGCACCATGGTGGGATAAGGGTGAGGGCCTGCTGCGGTGCCAATCAGGTAATAGGTGTCATCCACATTGGCGACCCAATCGCGCAATGCCTCGTTCATCGCGTCTTTCAGCGTTTGCCTGCCGCTGGTGACAGGCACAATTTCTGCGCCTAACAGGCGCATACGGAATACGTTCGGTTTTTGCCGTTCTACATCGCGTGCGCCCATGTAAACCGTGCATTTAAAGCCGAACAACGCGCATACGGTGGCGGTTGCAACGCCGTGTTGCCCCGCGCCTGTTTCTGCAATAATGCGGGTTTTGCCCATGCGCTTTGCGAGCAAAATTTGCCCCAAACAGTTGTTAATTTTGTGCGCGCCTGTGTGGTTAAGTTCATCGCGCTTAAGGTAAATTTTCGCACCGCCTAGTTTTTTTGTTAGCTTCTCTGCGTAATATAGCGGGCTGGGGCGACCGATGTAATGCTCCGCATAATGCTGAAATTCTGCGGCAAAAGCGGGATCGTCTTTATATTTTGCATAGGCGGCTTCCACTTCTAAAATCAGCGGCATGAGCGTTTCCGCCACATATTGTCCGCCATAAATACCGAAATGGGAGTGTTGAGGTGCTGTCATGGCGTGGTTTTGCCGTGAAACACGCTTTAAGTCAACAATTTTGCCGCAATCGGCGCATAATACTGGTTTTCTGTGACCGCTATCGGCACGCCGCTATCTGCCTGCAAGCGAATGGTTGCTTCCAGTGGGATTTCCCCTAAAAACGGCACGCCTAGCTTCTCGGCTTCTAGCCGTGCGCCGCCATGCCCAAAAATTTCCGCGCGATGCCCACAATTCGGGCAACAAAAATAGCTCATGTTTTCTACAATACCCAACACAGGCACATTGACCTGCTGGAACATTTTGAGTCCCTTGCGGGCATCAATCAGCGCGATGTCTTGGGGGGTTGAGACAATAATCGCGCCCGCGAGCGGGGCTTTTTGACACAGGGTGAGTTGCGCGTCGCCCGTTCCCGGCGGCATGTCGATAATCAGCACATCAAGGTCGTGCCATGCAACATCGCGCAGCATTTGCTCCACCGCGCCCATCACCATGGGCCCCCGCCAGATGAGGGCTTTATCTTCGTCCACCAACAACCCAATAGACATGCATTGCAGTCCGAATTTTTCTAGTGGCTTCATGCGTTTATTGCCTAAATATTCGGGGCGTTCGGTCAGCCCCAACATTTTAGGCAGAGAAGGGCCATAAATATCACAATCCAGAATACCGACTTTTTTCCCCTGCTGCTGCAGGCTAATCGCGAGGTTCACCGCAACGGTGGATTTCCCCACGCCGCCCTTTCCACTCGCAACAGCAATGATATTGCGGATTTCGGGCAACACCATTCTCGCGCCGATGTTTCCGCGCTTTTGTTGAGGCGGCGGTACAGGCTGGCTACCATCAAGATGGGCGGTGAGCAACACTTGTGCTCTGTTAATCCCTGAAACAGTTAAGAGGGCGGCTTCTGCTGCTTGGCGCAGCGGTTCTGCTTCCTTGCCTTGTTTGGCGGGCACTTCCAAAACGAATCCTGCTATATCATCCGTCACCTTCAAGCCTTTAACCATGCCGCTTTCAACAATATTTTTCCCCGTGGCGGGGTTGATGATTGTTGCCAAAACGCGTAATGCTGCTTCCGTCATAAAAACTCTTTCTTGTAATTTCTGATATGCTCCTTACATAATAGGAACGCAAAAAATAACAAGGAGCACGCAATGACGGGTGATGACGAAGACGGCAAAAAGCCTAATAGCAATCCATGGGGTGCGCCAAATAATGCCAATAAAAATACAGGTAAACGCCCCACAGGGAGCGGACAGCAGCCGCCGAACCTTGAAGATATTTTTAGAAAAAGCCAAGATCGCTTTAAGAAAATGAGCATGCCAAATGGCGGAGGGAATGGTTTTAGCCCTAAATTTATCCTGTTCGGCGTTGTCTGTGCACTAGGGCTATGGGGTGTTTCAGGGTTTTACCGCGTTGATTCTGATGCCGTTGGCATTGAAATGACGTTTGGAAAATGGACGAATGCGGCAAATCCCTCACCTCCTGGATTACACTGGAATTGGCCTGCGCCGATTGGTGCTGTGGAACGCCCTGTTGTCACAAGGGAAAACCGTATTACGGTTGGCTTTGAGGCAACATCAGGTAACTTCCGTTCGCGTGCAGACAGGCGCGATGTGCCTGCAGAAAGCATGATGCTCACAGGCGATGAAAACATCGTTGATATTGATTTTATTGTGTTTTGGCGCATTAAAGATGGCGGCAATTATGTGTTTAACGTGGCGCGCCCCGAAGAAGCGTTGAAATCTTCTGCGGAAAGCGTGATGCGCGGTGTGATTGGGGAACGCCCGATTTTAGATGCCTTGGCAGAACGTCGCCGTGATATTGAGCAAGCAACGATTACCCGCTTGCAGCAAATGATGGATCAATACGGCACAGGCATTGAAATTAAAAACGTGCAGTTGCTCGATGTAAGCCCTCCCGAACAGGTGGTTGATTCGTTTAACGACGTGCAACGGGCGCGTGCTGACAAAGAAAAAATGCGTAACCAAGCAGAAGCCTATCGCAATAGCGTTCTTCCGCAAGCGAAAGGGCAAGCACAAAAAATTTCTCAAGAAGCACAAGCCTATCGCGAGCAAATTGTGGATAAAGCTAAGGGGGATGCGGATCGCTTCACCAAGGTGTATAATGCCTATAAGCAAAATGAGGACGTGACCACCAAGCGTTTGTATCTCGAGACGATGGAAACGGTGCTTAAAGACACCAAAAAAGTTATCATTAGCGATGGTGCTAAAGGCGCATCAGGCGTTGTGCCGTATTTGCCGCTCAATGATTTAAAAAAATAAGGAATGCACATCATGGAAAGTAAGCGGTTACAAATTTTGTTGAGTGTTGGCGCAGGGGTAGTTTTTCTTCTGTTTAACGCATTTTTTATCGTCAACATGCGCCAGCAAGCGGTGGTGTTCCAATTCGGACAATTCAAACAAGCACACACCACACCGGGGCTAAAAGTCAAAGTGCCGTTTTTGCAAGATGTGGTGTATTACCCCAAACAAGCGCAAAATGTTTCCCCGCCTGAACAACAGGTTATTTTGGCGGATAAAAAACGATTGAACATTGATTCATATGCGTATTTCCGTCTCGTTGACCCGTTGAAATTCTACCAAAACTTACGCACTATTGAGCAAGCACGTAGCAACCTTGGCGATCGTATCAACTCAAATATGCGGGAAGTGTTGGGGAAATATACGCTTGCGGATGTGTTGTCCGTCAAGCGTGATGTGATTATGGAGCAAATCCGTACCAATATGAATGATGATATTGCAACGCTTGGTGTGCAGCTCATTGATGTACGGATTGGTCGGGCGGAACTCCCTGCTGAAACACGGGAATCTATTTTTGCGCGTATGGTATCAGAACGGGAACGGGAAGCCCGCGAATTCCGCGCCCAAGGGGAGCAAGAAGCGTTGCAGATTCGTGCAACTGCCGACAAAGAACGTACTGTAACCGTTGCTCAAGCAGAAAAAGAAGCGCAAGGCTTGCGCGGTTTAGGAGATGCAGAGGCATCAAAAATCTATGCGGATGCGTTTTCTGCTGATCCAAAGTTCTATGATTTTTATCGCTCTTTAGAAGCCTATCGCAACACCATGACAGGGAATAGCACCACGTTGGTGTTGTCGCCTGATAGTGATTTCTTAAAGTTTTTTGAGAAAAGTAAGTAGGGCATAGGCACGAGGCGAAAGGGAATAGCAACCACGTGTTACCCTCTCGCGCCTCGTGCCTCGTGCCTATCTCTCCCTATCCACCCCCCCCCCAGCACCCGTGTTTCGTCATACATCACACAGGCTTGCCCCGGAGAGATCCCTTGTTGCGGCTCGTCAAGAATAACGCGGGCGGTGTTGTTGTCGCCCGCAAACACGGTAGCAGGGACGGGCGGTTTTGTGGAGCGCACTTTGACAGAAACACGCAGCCCTGTATCATCAAGCGGTGTATCGCCTAACCAGTTAGTTGAGTGAACGCTCACGCAATTTTGCCCCAAGGCTTCCACGCCGCCTACAACCACCTCGCGGGTTTCAGGTTTGAGGGCAATAACATACAGCGGTTCAGGGCTGCTGATACCTAACCCTTTGCGCTGCCCCACTGTATAATGAATGATACCTTCGTGTGTGCCGAGGATACGCCCATCCAGATGCACAATATTACCCGCCACAATCGCCTCGGGGCGGAGTTTTTGCACCAGATCCGAATAATGCCCCGTGGGCACAAAGCAAATGTCTTGGCTATCGGGTTTCTCTGCAACGCTCAAGCCAAATTGGGCGGCGAGCGCGCGGGTTTGCTCTTTGCTATTTCCGCCTAAGGGAAAGCGCAAGAAATCAAGCTGTTCTTGGGTGGTGGTGAACAGGAAATAGCTTTGATCTTTTGCCGCATCGGCTCCTTGATGAAGTTCGGCTTTGCCGTTATTTTCCAGCCGTTGCACATAGTGCCCTGTGGCGAGGAAATCGCCGCCTAAGTCTTTGGCTGTTTGCAACAAATCGCGAAATTTCACTGTTTGGTTGCAGCGAATGCAGGGCACGGGCGTTTCCCCCCTTAAGTAACTTTCCGCAAAATCATCAATCACGGATTGCTTGAAACGACTTTCATAATCCAGCACATAATGGGGAAAACCGATGCGTTCCGCTACATTCTTGGCATCTTGAATATCTTGTCCCGCGCAACAGGCTTTGGCTTTTTGAATGGCTGCCCCGTGATCATAGAGTTGCAGCGTGATGCCCACCACGTCATAGCCTTGGGTGTGCAGCAGGGCGGCGACAACGGAACTGTCAACGCCGCCAGACATGGCTACGATAGCACGTTGTTTTGTCATAAGCTCTGCTGCCAAAATGCCGCTTCCAGTTGGGTTGCTGTGCTAAAAACAGTGTGTAGTTTCGCGAGGCGTTGTGGTATGCCTGCCCGCAAAAATAACGAATTCAAATAGTCTTTTGTGGTTGTTGCTACGTTCAAATATTCCTGCCCGCTATAGGTGAGAATCCACGGTTGATAGGGGTTATCAGCAGGAGAGAGCGGCAAAAGGCGCGTTGCAATTTCTGCATAGCCGAGCATACAGGGCGAGAGCGCAACCATAAGGTCAAGCACATCGCCCGTCATCGCTACATCCAGCACATAGCGCGTATAGGCAATGGTTGCGTGTGCCTCCACAGTGTTTTCAAGAGTGGCGGCATCAATGCCCCATTCCTTCGAATAGGCAACATGCAGTGCCATTTCTGTATTCAAAATAGCATCAATCATACTTTGAAAAAACCGCATGTCTTCCAGCGTTTCTGCCTTATACACGCCCAAAGCAAAAGCGCGAATGAACTGCTTTAAAAACAGATAATCCTGTATCAAATAGCGCTGAAAGGCAGGCTTTGGCAGCGTGCCCGCACCTAATTGTTCCACAAAGGGATGGCGCGTATACGTATCCCATGCCTGTTGGTTTGCGTCACGAAGCTGGGTGAAAATATCTTGCGGCATAGTTAATCTTCCACCTCATCCAGCCACGCCATTTGAATTGCTTCTAAGATTTTCTCGTTAGATTTTTGCGGATCATCCTGAAAATCAGGCAGGGCGCACACCCATGCGTGCAAATCAGTAAAACGTACCGACAACACATTCTGTTCAGGGTGCGTTTCAGTTAAGGCAATTGCGATAGCGCGGCTATCAGTCCATTTTAGGGGCATAATTAATCACTGATTAAAATAAAGAGGGGTAATGTCTCGGGCATTATGCAGGACGCGGATAACGCTAATCCCCAAATCATCAGGATAATAAAAAATGCTGTATTTGCCTACAACAAGCATTCTTAAGCCTTCCATAAGGGCATTTCTTTCCACGCCAAGATAGGGAGATTTCAACAGTGTTTTGAAAGTATCTTCAATATCATCAAGCCACATATCGGCAGCAGTGAGGCTATATTGTGCAATATAATACCAGCCGTTTTCTAAGTCGTTAGCAGCAGTGGGGCGAACGCTAACTCGTGGCATCACCCACTCCAAATTTTATACGACACCGTGTTTTGAACGCCTCCAAATCCCACTCTTCAGGTTCCCCGCTATCAAGTCCCTTTTGAATTTCGGCACGCAACCACGCATCTTGCTGCTGTTTGAGGGCGAGGCTTTCAGCGATGATCTCATCGGGTGTTTTGCCGAACTGGGCTTGTTGAGCCAGATAGGCTTCCAGCTCTTGAGGTAAGGTGATGTGCATAAAAAATCCTCTTAAGCAACAATAGCAAATTTTTTACCTGTTATCCACCCGCATGTTGCGCGTGCTACTCGGCAACCGCAAGCGCATACCATCATAATTCTTGCTCATAATGAGTTGACAGCCAAGGCGCGAGGTTTGCGTCAGCCCGAACGCAAGGTCAAGCATGTCCTCTTCTGCATCGCTTGCAGCAGGCAGTTTGGCATAGTCTTTTTCATCGACAATCACGTGACAGGTGGAGCAGGCAAGCGACCCCTCACACGCGCCCTCTAAGGGAATGTGGTTGCGGTGGGCGATTTCTAAAATCGACAAGCCAAGCTCTGCCTCCACAACTTTTTCCGTACCTGCTTTGTCAATGAAAGTAATCGTGGGCATAGTCTTATCCTAGGGCTTTCGAGATCATTTTTTCTAAATCAGGATCATCAATTTTCCTCCCCGCCAACGCCGCTTGAATAGCGGTATTGACACGCCGCTCGACAAACGGCGCGCAGGCTTCTTCTAGTGCTTCCATGGCGTTGTGAATTGCATCGCGAGACGTCCCTACAATTGCTGTCTTTAAGGCTGTCTCCTGCTCAATAATGAGTGAGTACTCACTATTCTCTAGCAAGGAGCTATCTTTATACAGCGCACTTCTTAAGGCTTCTAGCACGCGCTGTCCTTCGACCCGTGCTTCGATGAGCAAACGTTCACGCATATCTTCTTGCCCATGCTCAAGGCTTTCATACAGCATCTGCGCCATCTCTTCCATGGCGATGCCAAAGGTGGGTTTAACTTCCACGCGTTGCGATTTGCCCGTTGTTTGCTCTTTTGCACTTACGGTGAGCAATCCATCGGCATCAACTGTGAAGGTGACGAGAATGCGGGCAGCTCCTGCAGGCAGTGGTGGAATATCGTGTAGTTCAAACTTTGCCAAAGAGCGACAGTGCCGCGCCTCCTCACGCTCTCCTTGGAGAACATGAATACTCATCGCCGTTTGCCCGTCTTGATAGGTGGTAAATTCTTGGGCTTTGGCAAGCGGAATGGGACTGTTGCGATAGATAATTTTCTCCACCAAACCGCCCATGGTCTCTAAACCCAAGGACAACGGCGTGACATCAAGGAGCAGCGTATCACTGCCGTTTGTAAGCGCATCGGCTTGCAGTGCTGCACCGATTGCGACAACCTCATCAGGGTTAAGATTCACGAGCGGGGCTTTGTCGAAAAATTCTTGGACTTTTTGGCGCACGAGGGGCATGCGCGTTGAGCCGCCCACCAGCACTATTCCGTCAACGCTTGCAACGCCAGCCTGTTGCAGTACATTTTTTAAATGAGTGAGTGTTCGCTCAATAAACGGAAGACAGAGTTTTTCAACGTCTTCGCGCATAAAACGATGCGAACAATCACGGGGCGGCAGATAGAGCGTCATGTCTGCGCTTGGTTGTGTGCTCAAATTTTCTTTGACTAATCGAGCCGCCTGTAAGAGCCGTTGATGGTCTTTTTGTGTGAGGGTTTCGGTGTAGTGGACGTGCGCGAGGAAGCTTGCCGCAATTGCCGCATCAAGGTCATCACCGCCCAACGTCGTATCGCCGCCCGTGGCGATGACCTGAAAAACGCCCCGCTCAAACCGAAGCAGCGAAATATCAAACGTGCCGCCGCCGAGATCGTAAATGGCATAAAATCCCTCTGTGTTATTATCTAAGCCATATGCGAGTGCCGCCGCTGTGGGTTCATTGAGCAAACGCAAAACCTCAAAGCCTGCCTGTTCCGCGGCATGTTTGGTGGCAGACCGCGCTGCATCATCAAAATAGGCAGGAACGGTAATCACTGCGCGACTGACAGGTTGTTTAAGGTCTGTTTCAGCTAATACTTTTAAATGCCGCAAAATATCGGCGGAGACGGCAACCGAGTCAATCGCCGTTGTACCTCGACCCATAAGGCGTTTGGCAGACGTTATAATAACCTGTTCTGTTGTGTTAAATGCCTCATGCCCCACTGTTGCCTTGCCGTCGTGATAGGAGACGGCAGAGGGATGCAAACGCCGTCCTTGTGCGTCTGTTATCACCCGCACCGCGCCATTCTCATGGATGGCAATCAGCGAATGCGTGGTGCCAAGGTCAATGCCTACCGCAATGCCTTTTGGTTTAGCGTGCGGTTCGGGCGATTGGTTCGGTTCATGAATTTGCAGTAACATGGCTAAGGCTTTCCTGTTTGCGCGCAATGTCGGCGGCAAACTTGGTGATGTATTGCAGGCGCAACAAGTGGGTTGTTGCCTTCTCTAAATTATGCGCCGCAAAGGCTTGAGCAATAGCCGTTTTGGCGGTGTTTTGCAAGGTTGTGTTTTCTGTCAACAGGTGTTGGAGGTCTAAGGGTGTTGTTGCCTCTTCCAAGGCTTCCCGTTGTTCCATGCTCTCGATCAAAATGGTTGCATCGGTTGTGGTATAGGCAGGCAAAGTGCCGCCCAAAATTTCCACCAGATGAAATCCCCGTTTTAACGGATCGCGCAAGGTTTGATAGGCTTGGTTAATATCCACCGATTGCTGTTGGGCTTGGAGCTTTTCCACGCCGCTTGCATGGATGAATCTGTCGGGATGGAACTGCCGTTGCAACTGCCCATAGCGTTGGTGCAGCGTCTGATCTTCAATGATAAAGGAGGGTTCAAGCCCTAATAGGGCGAAGTGATTGTGTGACATAACGCTTAAACGTGGAACGACTCGCCACACCCACACCGCCCCTTCTCATTAGGGTTGCGAAACACAAACCCGCTTTCAAGATCGCCTTCCACATAATCCATTTCGGTGCCGAGCAAAAACATCACAGCTTTTGGGTCAATGCGAACGGTCACGCCATTTTCCTCAACCACTTCCTCAAATGGCAGCGGCGCATCCGCATACTCTAATAAATACGACAACCCCGAACAGCCCTTGGTTTTAACGCCCACCCGTACGCCCATAGACGGCTTGCCGCGTGCGTCAAGCATTTCTTGCACACGGGTTGCCGCAGCGGGCGTTATAGACATGGATTTAGGAAGGGGGCGAGGCATAAACTATATGTTTGTGTGTAAGGGAAAAGAAGAGACTTGGGATAGTTTTTGGGAGACAAGCAAAGCAAGGCTCGTGTGTTGTTCATTTGCTTCTTGGAGTAAAGAGCGGTGGATATTGCTATCAACAGCAACCTTCGTCATTGTTTCGTAATTCATCAGGGGTTTGGGAATAGCGATGCCATCCTCTTCATATACTTCCTTCATTAAATTCCATGCAATCTGGAGTTCATCAAGCGCAAGAGCAGGCGTGTCTCCAAACGCGGAAATGTTAGGCATTTCATCAAAATAGGCAACCCAATCATTATCGGGTTGATCATAAAAAATAGTCACCATAAATCCGTTAAAATCATGGGATGGTTTGCTTTTATGCTTTATCATACATCTGCCTCTTCTTTCAGTTTTTGCAAAAATTGCCGTACTTGATACGTTTTTGCCATACTCTTTTCTGGCTGCACAGGGAGTCCGTATCCTTTAGGGGATTGCCAAATACGGTGACTTCCTGTTTGCCGCCGTAAACGCCAATCACATGCAATTAACAGCGCCTCAAACTCAGCAAATTTAAGACTCTGCGGACTACGCTGTGCCTTTTCCAGCAACTTCTCCGCTTTGCTCACCTTTCTACTCCGCCGCAACTAGGGGTTTTTGTGCTAGCCCCTGCTTTTGTTTATAGTCTTCAATGGCGGCTTTAACCGCATCTTCTGCCAAAATAGAGCAGTGAATTTTAACGGGCGGCAACGCCAATGTTTGCGCGATTTCAGTATTCTTAAGCGTGCCCGCTTCTTCCAGCGTTTTGCCTTTAAGCCACTCTGTTGCCAAAGAGCTTGAGGCAATCGCCGAGCCACAGCCAAACGTTTTGAATTTGGCTTCTTCAATCACGCCGTTGTCATTAACGCGGATTTGCAGTTTCATCACGTCTCCGCAGGCGGGCGCGCCCACAAGCCCTGTTCCAACGTCTGCGTCTGCCTTATCCAACGCCCCCACGTTGCGGGGATTTTCATAATGATCGATGAGTTGATTGCTGTATGCCATAAATGCTCCTTAGGCTCGAGGGGTGAGGCGCGAGGCACGAGGAAGTGCATCGCGTTGTGTCGTGAGAGAGTTTCTTAATCCAAAAAGCACTTTTTGTGCTTCATCCAATGTTTGTTTTAAAGGAAGAAAGGGGGCTGTGTAGTTGAGGTCTTCTGCTAAAATGAGTAGCGTTTCAACTTCTGCAAGAGAACCTACAGCGATATTAATAAAATTAACGTAGTCTGCGATACCCCGCCGAGAATATCCCTCTGCAATATTGGCAGGAACAGAAACAGCCGCACGCCGTAATTGGCTTGTCAGTCCATATAATTCTTCTTTAGGAAAGGATGCTGTCAAAAGATAAACTTCCTTAACAAGTGCTCTTCCTAATTGCCATGCACGCAAATCATGGAAACGACGAATAGCCGCTTCCTTCTCCTCGTGCCTCGTGCCTGCTGCCTCGTGCCCCATCTTAATGCGCCGCCCACTGTATTGTCTTCAAGTCAATACCTTCTTCTTTCACCATCTCCCATAACGGGCTCATGGCGCGGAGGCGTTCCACTTGGGTAGCAATCGCGTTTGCCGCGTAATCTACTTCCTGTTCTGTGGTGAAGCGTCCGAAACCAAGTCTTAGGCTGGTATGCGCGAGTTCTTCTTCCACACCAAGAGCGCGCAGCACATAAGACGGCTCAAGTGAGGCAGACGTACAAGCCGAGCCAGAAGACACCGCCAGTTCCTTAATGCCCATCATCAGGCTTTCGCCTTCTACGAAGGCAAAGCTGATGTTGAGATTCCCTGGAATACGCATCACCACATCGCCATTGATATAAATATCAGATAGGCGTTTGTTAACGATACTAAGGAATCTATCGCGCAAGCCTTCAAGGCGGGTTGTCTCGGGCGCCATTTCTGCTTTAGCAATACGGCACGCTTCGCCTAAGCCTACGCACAGTGGCGTTGGTAGTGTGCCAGAACGCATACCGCGTTCTTGCCCGCCACCATGAATGAGCGCTTGCAAGCGAACGCGTGGCTTGCGCCGCACATAAAGCGCCCCAATGCCTTTGGGACCATAAATTTTGTGCCCTGAGATGCTTAGTAAATCAATATTCATCGCTTCCACATCAAGGGCGATTTTGCCGACCGCTTGCGCACAATCGGTATGAAAAAATACGCCCCGTTCGCGGCAGATTGCGCCAATTTCTTTGAGTGGTTGAATAACGCCAATCTCATTGTTTACCGCCATGATGGACACGAGAACGGTTTGCTCGGTTATCGCGGATTTGAGTTGTTCAAGGTCAATCAACCCGTTTTCATGGACGGGCAAATACGTCACCTCAAACCCTTCTTCTTGCAGGTGACGGCAGGAATCCAGCACACACTTATGCTCGGTTACGCAGGTGATAATATGGTTTTTCTTACCTTTGTAGAATTGCGCAACACCTTTAATGGCAAGATTGTTAGACTCGGTTGCGCCACTCGTGAATACAATTTCCTTGGGGTTTGCGCCGATGATGCTCGCGATATGTTCCCGCGCTATTTCCACCGCCTCTTCCGCTTCCCAACCATATTGGTGATTGCGCGAATGGGGGTTGCCGAAATGCTCGGTAAACCACGGCAGCATTGCCTCCACCACGCGAGGGTCACAGGGCGTTGTCGCCTGATAATCAAGGTAAATAGGGCGTTTGTGGAGGGGAGAGACGTTCGTCATTTAGGCTGCCTGTTTCTGTTGTTGACGCTTATAAAGGGCGTTCCATGTTGTAATAAAAATTTGCGCGTCACTTTCTGTTGTTTGCCAGCCAAGACTGAGGCGAATGGCGCTTGACGCGATGTTTTCTGGAATACCCATGGCGCGTAATACATGGGATGATTGCACCTTACCTGAAGAGCAAGCAGAACCGCTGCTTACCGCGATGCCGCTTAAATCAAAAGCGATAACTTGCGTCTCTGCTTTAACAAAAGGCATCGCCACACACAGGGTATTCGCGACTCTCGGCGCATTTTCACCAAAAACAATCGCGCCTTGTAGCTGTTGTTGGATATAGTCACGTAAGCCTTGAATTTCAAGGGTTTGAGCGGTATTTTCACGCAATTCTTTGACTAATACGGAAAGGGAGGCAAGGAGCGGCACATTCTCCGTGCCCGCCCGCAAGCGTTTTTCCTGTGTGCCGCCATAAATCAATGGAATCAGCAGTTCATGCGCTGTTGCCACCACCGCGCCGATGCCCTTCATGCCGCCCACTTTATGAAAAGCGAGCGTCATAAAATCAATCCCGCTATTGATAAAATCAAGCGAGATTTTGCCGAATGCTTGTACCGCGTCAACATGCAATTCTGCCCCATACTGGTGGACAAGTTTTGCAATGTCTTTAACTGGCTGTATCACGCCCGTTTCATTATTCACCGCCATGACGGAAACCAAGGAAACAGAGCGCCGTTGCAACAACGCTTCCAACGCCTGAAGGTCAACCACGCCCTCCCCATCAACGGGAATGAGCGTTTTTGTAACAGGCACATTCAGCACGGAGTCATGCTCCACGCTGGAGACTAAAATCTCTCGCCCCGCAAACGACGCAAGCACCATGGTGTTTGCTTCACTACCGCCGCTGGTGAACAGAACTTGATGCGGTTTTGCGCCCACAAAGTCAGCCAAATCTTCACGGGCTTGCTCTACCACACGGCGTGCTTTTACGCCCATTTGATGCACGGAAGAGGGGTTTCCATATATCTCTAACCCGTCAACAAAGGCTTTTTTGACGGCGGTGCGAAGAGGAGCAGTAGCATTATAATCCAGATATATCATAGACTACTCCGCCGCAACGCTATGCGAGTGAATACTCACTCGTTTTTCACAAACATCCGCAATACTTACACTGCTTAAATAACGATGCATCTGTTGTCCCAATGCTGACCACAAATCATGGGTAAGGCACTGACTTTTTGCTTTCATGCATCCATTACCCGCTTTATTTTTGCAGCGGGTTACATCCAGCGGCTCATCAACGGCCAAAATAATATCAGCGATAGTTGTGCCCGTCACACCGTGGGTAAGCACATAGCCGCCCCCTGGCCCTCTTGCGCTGGTGACCACGTTTGCACGGCGCAATTTTGCAAATAACTGCTCAAGGTAGGAAAGCGAAATATCTTGCCGTTCGGCAATATCACTTAAGGAAACGGGCTTGCCTTGTTGCCCATAAAGCCCCAAATCAACCAGCGCCATCACGGCATAACGTCCTTTGGTGTTAAGCTTCATAGGCTAAATTCCGCCTCCGTTTGAAACCACTATTTTAGGACGCGATACAGCAGTTTCGTCTGTCATCTCTAATTCTGCCACACGTTTTTTGAGTGCCTTCATTTCAGTGCACAATATTTCAATTGCTTTTGCTGTGGGGTCATCGTCCCGCATACCATCTGCGCCGTACGCCATGAATGCCTGACAGTCTTGATTGAGGGGAATAGACGGCATTTTTTGGACGAGTCGTGCGGGCACACCCACCGCCGTTGTGTTATCAGGAACATCAATTAAAACAACGGCATTCGCCCCCACTCGCGCATATTCGCCAACCGTGATGGGACCTAAAATTTGTGCCCCCGCGCCAACAATCGCACCATTTTTGAGGGTTGGATGGCGTTTTTCTGCATTAGAAGATAATCCGCCCAACGTCACCGCTTGATAGAGTGTTACGTCATCGCCAATTTCCGCTGTTTCGCCAATGACAACGCCTGTGCCGTGATCAATAAAAAATCGCCTGCCAATTTTAACAGCGGGATGAATTTCAATCCCTGTAAGAATACGAGAAATATAGGCAACAACGTGCGCTATTAGTTTTAAATGATTGCGCCATAGAAAATGCGCCACCCGATGCAACACGAGCGCATGAAACCCCGGATATGTCAAAACAACCTGCAACAACGAGTGCGCCGCAGGGTCACGCACCCGAATAGCCTTAATATCATCGCGAAGTTGCCGAAAGGGCATGGTGTCCTCAAAAAAATCTTTTAATCAGTTGCCCGAGTATGATAAGCATCAATCCAAAGTGGAACTTTACTATATCCTACTTTAATAGTCAAGTATACCGCTGTCACTATTTTTTATAGAAATGTTGTCATGCCTGAAGTAATGATTAGTGGCCCTGTGGGTCGTTTAGAAGCACGATACAGCCCTGGTAAAACTGAAAAAGCACCGATTGCGCTGTTGTTGCATCCGCATCCGCGCCCCGATGATAACCCCGCTAATCGCGGGAGCATGAACACCAAAGTGATTTATGTTTTGTATCATACGCTGGTGAAAGCAGGGTATGCGACATTACGTTTTAATTTTCGCGGTGTGGGCAAAAGCCAAGGCGAGTATGATAAAGGCGATGGAGAATTAGCCGATGCAGCGGCAGTCCTTGATTGGTTGCAACTCCATAACCTTGATGCGTCAAAAGTGCTTGTTGCAGGATTTTCATTTGGCGCATGGATTTGCATGCAACTGTTGATGCGCCGCCCTGAGATTGACAGATTTATTGCGATTGCGCCTCCCGCCCATAAGTATGACTTTAGTTTCTTGGCGCCTTGCCCGTCTTCAGGTCTTATTTTAACAGGCGATAAAGATGATATTGCGCCAGAGCCGTATACAAAATTACTGGCCGCAAAACTCGCCAAGCAAAAAGATATTCAGATTGATTATCGGGTGGCAAGTGGCGTTGACCACTTCTTCACGGGGCGGCTAGATGATTTGATGCTGACGGTTGAGGATTATCTCAACGGAATTTAATTTCTGTTGAACCATAAAAAACGACCGCGTTTTGCAAGGCGGTCGTTTTTTACTAAACTGTAGGAGATCCTAGGAAACTTTGAGGTTTACTGCTGAGCTTTTACCGTTTTGTGCTGCCAATTCGTATTGCACGGCTTGACCTTCACGCAAATTGTTCAAACCTGCTTTTTCAACAGCACTGATGTGAACAAAAATATCTTTCGTGCCATCGCTAGGTTGAATGAAGCCGTATCCTTTGGTTGCGTTAAACCATTTTACTGTTCCGTTTGCCATAGTAGTCTTGTCTCTTCTCTTGAAATTCTACTCTTCCCTAGAAAAATCTAAGGAGAAAGCAGTAGTAAGCCAATGCAATGCACAGCGTCCTATAGGTTGAAATTAAGCATACATATACCACAGCTATCAGAAAAGTCAAGGTTGTAATGACGCGTCACACCACTCGGGAATGCCGACATTTCAAGCCGTTGAGTGTGATAATTAAGTTACAATCTTATGTCTGTTTTTGTAGTAAAATGCTGTTCTGTTGAAATTGTTAAACGGGGCATTTTTTGCGCTTGTCAAAGCGAAAAACTGCGGCTAAACAACCATAAAGTAATTTTATTGCGTCTCGTGAAAAACCACAGAGAACCAAGAGAAAAAGGGCGTACTCGATGACTACCACCCCCAAAAACACCGATAAAAAATCTGCCAAGATCTCCTACACAAAAGAACAGTTACTGCATTTTTACCGTGAGATGCTGAGCATCCGCCGCTTTGAAGAGCGTGCAGGGCAGCTTTATGGCATGGGGCTGATTGGCGGATTCTGCCACCTTTATATCGGTCAAGAGGCCGTTGTGGTTGGGATGCAAGCAGCAATCACGCCTGATGATGCAGTGCTCACCAGCTATCGCGACCACGGCCATATGTTGGCGTGTGGGATGGAAGCACGCGGGGTGATGGCGGAACTCACGGGACGTAGTGGTGGTTATTCGCGTGGTAAAGGCGGCTCCATGCATATGTTTAGTCGCGAGAAAAATTTTTACGGCGGACATGGTATTGTAGGCGCGCAAGTGCCGATTGGCACAGGCATCGCGTTTAACTACAACTATCGCAATCAAAAGCGCGTGTGTTTGACCTATTTGGGTGATGGTGCGGTGAATCAGGGGCAGGTGTATGAGTCCTTCAACATGGCTAGTTTATGGAAATTGCCTGTTATTTATGTGATTGAAAACAATCAGTATGGCATGGGCACCAGCGTGGCGCGCGCCTCTGCGGTAACCGATCTCTACAAGCGTGGTTCTGGTTTCGGCATTGAAGGCGAGGCTGTAGATGGCATGGATGTATTAGCTGTGAAAGCTGCGGCTGATAAGGCAGTTGCATGGTGCAAAAGCGGTAAAGGCCCCTACATTTTAGAAATGAAGACGTATCGCTATCGGGGGCACTCCATGTCAGATCCTGCTAAATACCGCACCAAAGAAGAACTCGAGAAAATGAAAACGGAACACGATCCGATTTTGATGGTGAAAGCCCTGTATCTCAAAGAAGGCGGCTCTGAAGACGCCCTCAAAAAAGTGGAGCAAGAAATTAAAGCCATCATGGAAGAGGCAGTGGAATTTGCGAAAGCCAGCCCTGAGCCTGATCCCGCTGAGTTGTGGACAGATATTCTGGTTGCGTGATCTTGAGCAATCACAAAGCCTCATCTATCTTTTACGCATAAACCCTACATTATTAGGAAATTCACTATGTCCGTTCAAGTTCTTATGCCCGCCCTTTCCCCTACGATGACAGAGGGAAACCTTGCTCGTTGGCTCAAAAAAGAGGGGGACCAGATTAGCGCGGGCGATGTGATTGCCGAGATTGAAACGGACAAAGCGACCATGGAAGTGGAAGCCGTGGATGAAGGCATTCTGGGCAAAATTCTTATTGCAGAAGGTACGCAAAATGTAGCGGTGAATACCCCTATTGCGTTGTTGTTAGGTGAAGGGGAAGACAAGGGCGCAGCAATTGCGGCGAATGAGAATAAAGGCACGAGTCATGCGGCACAAGGTGCAAGCAAGGAAGAAAAAGTGTCTGTAAGCACTGTTGCAGCACCACTCGTAACTGTTGGTAATGATCCCGAATACGGTAAAACCCGCCCGCAGACTGTCCGCGAAGCCCTCCGTGATGCCATGGCAGAAGAAATGCGCCGTGATGACAATGTGTTTGTCATGGGCGAGGAAGTGGCGGAATACCAAGGGGCGTATAAAATCACCCAAGGTCTGTTGCAGGAATTCAGTGCACGCCGCGTGATTGACACCCCTATTACCGAACATGGTTTTGCGGGACTTGCGGTCGGGGCAGCGTTTATGAACTTACGCCCTGTAGTCGAGTTTATGACGTTCAATTTTGCGATGCAGGCTATTGATCATATCATCAACTCTGCAGCTAAAACACTGTATATGAGTGGTGGGCAAATGGGCTGCCCCATTGTGTTTAGAGGGCCCAATGGGGCGGCAAGCCGTGTGGGCGCACAGCACTCTCAATGCTATGCAAGCTGGTATGCACACTGCCCTGGTTTGAAAGTAATTGCACCGTATAGTGCAGCCGACTGCAAAGGACTTTTGAAGGCTGCTATTCGCGACAACAACCCTATTATTTTCCTAGAAAATGAGCTCACCTACGGGATGACGTTTGATGTGCCAGAGGATGAGAATTTTATTCTCCCTATCGGCAAGGCAAAGATTGTGCGGGAAGGCAAAGATGTCACCATCACCGCGTTCTCCATCATGGTGAAATACGCACTGGAAGCCGCGGAAGAACTAGCGAAAATCGGTATTGAGGCAGAGGTGATTGACTTGCGTACTTTGCGTCCGTTGGACATCGAAACGATTGTTACGAGTGTGAAAAAAACCAACCGTGTTGTGTCCTTGGAAGAGGGCTGGCCTGTTGCGGGGATGGGGTCTGAAATTGCCGCTATCATCATGGAAAATGCGTTTGATTATCTCGATGCGCCTGTGTTGCGTGTTACAGGCAAAGACGTGCCGTTGCCATATGCAGCAAACCTTGAGAAACTTGCGCTGCCCCAAGTGGCGGATGTGATAGAGGCAGTGAAGGCGGTTTGTTATAAGTAGGCTGGATGATTTATGGATGATAGTTATATTCAGCAAAAAATGGATGAGATATGGCTTGAGGCTGTTCGGATTCAAGAAGAAGACTTGAGTGTGGACGAGGAAACTCTCGATGTGCTTTATGAAGGCAGGACAGAAGTTCTTACGACTATGGTAGTCAGTAAGTTAAGTTTGTCGCAGGAAGATGCCGAAAAAGTAACGTGGATTTTAGGTGGATTAGCGATTGGAGGGGGCGTTCGGGGAGAAGAGGGGGAATTTAATGAAATGTTAGATGGGCTCTTCACTGGATGGGATTTTAAAGAATTAGATGATGCGGTGCAAGGCATTGATTTATTAGAGAAAATGGGGGGGGGGGTAGATGTGAGAGTTTTAGAATACATGAGGCATATTCATAACGGTATTGTGACACGACGATATCTCAATAAAGAAGGCGGTATGGAGTAGGACTTAGCAAGCATTTTCTAGCTACTATTTGTGTACGAGAGACAAAAAATATAAGGATTAATTTCATGGCTATTCAAGTTTTAATGCCCGCGCTTTCTCCCACCATGACAGAAGGCAATCTTGCTAAATGGCATAAAAAAGAAGGCGATACGGTGAGTGCAGGCGATGTGATTGCCGAGATTGAAACCGACAAAGCCACCATGGAAGTGGAAGCGGTGGATGAAGGTATTTTGGGGAAAATCCTTGTTGCTGAGGGCAGCCAAGGCGTGAAAGTGAATGAAGTCATTGCAGTGCTGGTGGGCGAGGGAGAAAAATATGAGGCGGGAAGCGCGAGCCAAAAGGCACAAGCGGCAGAACAGCCTAAGACTGTAACCGCTGCGAATGTCCCTGATGCAAAAGCATCTGCTCCTAAATCCTTAACTCTTACCCCTGTTGCGGGTAACCGTCCGTTCGCTTCTCCTTTGGCACGCCGCATTGCCGAGCAAAATAATGTTGATTTGTCTGCTATCAAAGGCAGTGGCCCTAATGGGCGGATTGTCAAGGCGGATGTGGAAAATGTCAAAGCAACGGGCGGCAAGTCGTCATCAGCAGCGAAAAAATCCGCTGATACCTTCAGTTTGCTGCCTGATGTTGAACTCATCCCGCACACCACCATGCGTAAAGTGATTGCGAAACGCCTCACTGAAGCCAAACAGCAAGTGCCACATTTTTATCTGAATATGGATATTGAGTTGGATGCCTTGTTGGCGTTACGCAAACAACTCAATGCGCGTGATGAAAAACTGAAATTAAGCGTGAATGATTTCATTATTCGTGCCTGTGCTTTGGCGTTAGTCGAAGTGCCCGCCGCGAATGCCTCATGGAGTGATGAAGGCGTACATCAATATGCATGGCCTGATATTTCGGTGGCGGTGGCGATTGAAGGGGGACTCATTACCCCCATTATTCGCGCCGCCCATGATAAGCGCTTGCCCACGTTGTCGTCAGAGATGAAAGACTTAGCATCACGGGCGCGGGCGGGAAAACTGAAGCCAGAAGAATTCCAAGGTGGCACGTTTAGTTTGTCAAACTTAGGCATGTTTGGGGTTAAAAACTTCAACGCGATTATCAACCCGCCACAGGGCTGTATTTTAGCGGTGGGTGCAGGCGAAGAACGCCCTGTGGTGAAAAACGGTAGCCTTGCCGTTGCAACCGTAATGACCGCAACGCTGTCTGTTGACCACCGCGTGGTGGATGGCGCGGTAGGTGCGCAGTTCTTAGGCGCGTTTAAGAAATTGCTGGAAGATCCGTTAGCGTTGGTTTTGTAGGATAAAAGAACATGACATCACAAGCATTTGACATCATCATCATCGGTGGCGGGCCGGGTGGCTATGTGGCGGCGATTCGCGCAGCCCAACTCAAAATGAAAGTGGCACTCGTGGAGCGCGAACATCTGGGGGGTATTTGTCTGAATTGGGGCTGCATTCCAACCAAAGCATTGTTACGTTCAGCAGAAGTGATGCATCTCATCAAACACGCTGATTCGTTTGGTCTTAGCGTGAAAGACGTATCGTTTGATATTAAAAAAGTGGTGGAACGCTCTCGCAAAGTCGCTAAACAGCTTTCAGGCGGCATCGGGCATTTGCTGAAGAAAAATAAGGTCACCGTGTTTGATGGCGAGGCGAAATTGCTGGGGCAGGGTAGCCTGTCTGTCAGCAAAGGCGGCAAAGTAGTGGAAACCTTGACAGCACCGCACATTGTGCTTGCCACAGGCGCACGAGCGCGGGTGCTCTCTGGCTTTGAGCCAGACGGTAAAATTGTGTGGAGCTACAAAGAAGCGATGGTGCCCGAGACAATGCCAAAATCACTCATCGTAGTGGGCAGTGGCGCGATTGGCATGGAGTTCGCGAGTTTTTATCGCACCCTTGGAGCAGACGTCACCGTGGTGGAAGCGGTGGATCGCATTCTATCGGCTGAGGATGAGGAAATCTCTGCCTTTGCGCATAAATCTTTTGAAAAGCAGGGGATGAAAATTTTCACGAAAACAACCCTGAAAGCCTTGAAAAAGGCGGCGAACAGCGCGACGCTAACACTAGAGCATAACGGCAAAACGCAAGAACTGAACGCAGAGCGTGTCATTATGGCCGTTGGCATTGTGGGGAACGTTGAAAACATTGGCTTAGAGAACACCAAAGCCAAAGTGGAAAAGTCGCATATTGTGGTGAATCAGTGGCTGGAAACAGACGAAAAAGGACTCTACGCCATTGGTGATGTGGTGAGCGCACCATGGCTGGCTCATAAAGCCAGTCACGAGGGCATTATTTGCGTGGAAAAAATTGCGGGACTCAAAGACGTACACCCGATGAAAACAAAGCTGATACCGGGATGTACGTATTGTCACCCACAAGTGGCAAGCGTGGGCTTAAGTGAAGCCAAAGCCAAAGCCGCAGGGCATGAGATTAAAGTCGGGCGTTTCCCGTTCATGGGCAACGGCAAGGCGATTGCGTTGGGCGAACCAGAAGGCTTTGTGAAAACAATTTTTGATGCCAAAACGGGCGAATTACTTGGCGCACATATGATCGGTGCGGAAGTAACCGAGATGATTCAAGGCTATGTGGTCGCCATGAATTTGGAGACAACCGAGGTTGACCTGATGCACACCATTTTTCCGCATCCGACATTATCGGAAATGATGCATGAAAGTGTGCTGGATGCATATGGCAAGGTGGTGCATTTTTAGGGTGCTCCCCATCACGCCTGAGCAAAAAGGTTGGTGATTCCGGCGTGATTCGAACACGCGGCCTCTCATTTAGGAAACGAGCGCTCTATCCAGCTGAGCTACGGAACCATAAGAATACAGCTAGCATTCCTGCCATCTTCAACATCTCAATACAAGCACTTGTTGAGGGTATGTCACTACAAACATTTTTATGATATGACTGGCAAAAATAAACTTTTTTTACACTTCAATGATGTTAATTTCAGGTATGACTAAAGGAAGTAAAATACCTATAAATCCGAATGTCCTAAAGTGGGCAAGGGAAACATCTAGGTATTCATTGATTGATCTTCAAAAAGAGTATAGGGATTTTTATTTATGGGAAGCAGGCGAAGACTACCCAACCTATGCCAAGCTGGAATCTTTAGCTCAAAAGTTCAAACGACCACTTGCCGTATTTTTTTTTCCTGAACCGCCACAAGAAGAAAAATTAGAGAAAGCTTTTCGGGCAATCTCTCAGGAAGACGTTAAAACCCTTAGCCCTCATATGCGGAAGCTGGTAAGAAAAGCCTACGCTTTCCAGATTAGTTTGCGAGAACTTATTGACGAAGATTTAGCGAAACAACAAAAAAAATTACAATGGCTTGCAAATCTCAAAACACTTTCTATTGATGCGATGGCTGAAGCAACTCGTGCGCAATTAGGAATTAGCCTAAATGAACAACGGTCGTGGGGAAGTTCCGAGGTAGCATTAGAGAAATGGCGCGAAGCGCTTGCACAAAATGGTCTTTTTATTTTCAAAGACAGCTTTAAAGATGAGAGAATATCAGGATTTTGCATTTATGATAGATTTTTTCCAATTGTTTACATCAATAATTCATTAGCAAAAAACAGGCAAATATAGTCCTTCCAAAACAAAATTACTCATGTTATAATGGTTTCATGAGCTACAGCATAGATCTGCGGGAACGAGCAGTAAAATACGTTCAAGATGGTGGGTTGCAGTCTAAGGCA
>CANGXP010000011.1 GCA_947457935.1 Alphaproteobacteria bacterium
TGTAACACGCCTTGATTTTGTGATGTTCTAGTTACATAATCAAATTGTTCACCTGAAATCAATTTATTAGTGTTAAAACTAAGCGTATTTTCAATTTCAAATAAGCTCCCAACTTTAAATGTACCCCACTCAACGGTTTTTAATTGTTCGTTGAGCAGGGTATCTACTTTCCCAAGCTGTCTTCCTTTATCCGCTGATTCTTGAGAAGATCGCTTATTTCCCAAGCAAGGTAATCACTGACGGTTTTCTTAAAATCTTTCAAGGTAGGTTTTGTGTCAATAGAAGCTGTTTGATTCCAATCTGCGCCATTATTTGGATCAATCGTTCCTTCATAGTATTCACGTTCTGTGAATATATTGAGTTTGCTTTTGCCAAAACGCACCAAGTTCACCACTTCTTCATAGCGTTCTTTGGCTTGGTCTGTGTCTTTTAAGTTATTGCTTGCTTTTTTTCGGTTGGTTCTTGTGTAGCCATCGTTGGAAAAATCAATGAACTTTACAATGTCATCTCTATGATGTTTTTCGTTTACTTTGAACACATAGATATTGGTTTGTACGCTTGATTTTCCTATAAAAGTATCAATAGGCATTTTGATGCTTGCCAACAAGGTATTGCGCTGTAGAATTCTTTTGCAATACTCTTTTGCTTTGCCTGAACCTGCCGAGTTTTGGATAATGATTGCGGCATAGCCCTTGTTCATCATTCCCAATGCTTTTTCCACGAAGTTCATGCCGTTGCCTAGGGCAGAATATGGCGGATTCAATATAAAAGCATCCGCAGGGAAGTTACGGTCTGTTTTTCCAAAGCCATATTTACCATCAAAATCTTTTATTGAGTCTTTGTTCAAGATGTTCGAGCTGCCATCACCCATTAATATCATATTGAGGATAGCCAACATATACACACTTGAGAGCAGCTCCAAACCAAGCAACTGTTCCGCTTTGATTTTGATTTCTTTTTGAGTGAGCTCTTGGGGCGATTGAATATTGTTCTTGGCATCATTGAGCATTTCATTCATTGCCGCAACTAATAAACCCGCTGAACCTGTTGCAAAATCCCACACATAAGAGTCTTTATTCACCCGCGCTAATTTCACTAA
The DNA here is from genome assembly GCA_947457935.1 of Alphaproteobacteria bacterium. GTDB lineage: Bacteria > Pseudomonadota > Alphaproteobacteria > JAJTHO01 > CANGXP01 > CANGXP01. Next base: position 1,100 of record CANGXP010000011.1, read on the forward strand.
CAGAGACGCTACATAGGAAGGTGTAAGGACAACATCATTCAATTTGTCTTGAGAAAACCCAAGCCAACCATACATTTCGTTAAATAGTTTTCCTGTAAAATCGGTCGTTAAGCCAATTTTATAGTATATACCTAAATCGTCTACAATTTTGGTAAATACTCTTTTTAATTGGCTTTCTCCGTTTTCAACTTTGTTGATGTTTTCTGTGGTTAGCGTATTTTCTAATGTTCTTAGAATTAAATCTTTCTTTTCGGTAGGGATGTCTTTTTCATCTAAAAAGGCTTTGATTTTTCTTACAATAATGTCTCCATCTTTGTTGCCTTTTTCGGTTGAAGATTTTAAGTCCGCTTTTTCTAGTGGCGCAACTTTTCCTGCTATGCCGAGCGTTGCAATAATTGAAGCCGCAACAAGGTAAACGCGGTCATTTTCTCCCAGACCTTTTTCATTTTGGTAAATGTCGTTGTTAAGCCTTTTAAGGCTTTGATCAATTTCTCTTTCCCGTTGTTCTTTTAATTTATCAATGTCTTCTTGGGAAAGCTGAAGCGTTTTTACCGTCTCAATAAAAGCGTCAAAATTTTTCGGTGCTAAAAAAGAAAAATCCGAATAGTCACCAACTTTCTGTCCTGCACCCAAGTTATTTTTAGAAACGTAGTAAACACCTATCTCGTGATGAATTTTACCTGTTTCGTCTTTGTACCCCGTCATCCCAATAGCAATAATATCAGTATAGCTTGTGTGATGGAGTAGTGCGTTCGCATAATGAACGGCACCGTTTACAGCAAACGCATTGATATTTTTCAAATTAGGTTCGTTTTTAGCCGTCCTGTTTTCAACTTGCCCATCAGTGTCAAGTTTTACAAGTTTGTCTTTGTATCCCTTGTACTCGATAAGGATTGGGAAGAAATCCAGATTTTTGTTTTGCAGTAATATTTTGGCATCTGGTCGATTGGCACCAGCCCCACCATTCTTAGTAAAGTAGTCGGAAAGAGCCTTATCAATCTCGGCATTTACCGATTCTTGTTCTAATTTATAATCAAGATTGTAGGATTTAAGCCAGCCATTCGCTAAATCTGCAATGTTTGGCTCTATTGATTGTGCCATTATTCTTTCCTTTTAATAGTAAACCTCTGGGGTAAGGAGAATTTTTCATCACAAATGCCAATGCGTGAAGGTGGGCACAGACAGCGACATTGATGGATGCACTTTTCTACCCTCAAAAAATGTGCCCCTTTATGCCTCTAACAGAGATACCAATCAAGGCTTTCAAGCCCGCAACCCAACAAGTTTGGTTTAATTTTTGAAGCGTTAAAAGAAAAGGAAAGCTATGACGGCTCAATCATGCAATCATCAGAGCAACGAACGCCTGTATTTAAACAGCAGCATCCTCACCAGACTCGATTTCCTCAGCAGAAAATCCGTCAACTTCTTCCATCTCAACCAACACGGCTTCTTCTTCAATAGAAGCCATAAACACATCCGTGTCTTCTGCGGTGAGCAATTCTTGATCTTGCGCCAAGATTGACTCTAAATCTTCTTCGTTGTCCTCAACAGGCAAGTTTTTCTGCATATTGCGAATAATTGTTTCGCGCAACACATCAGGAGAAATATTCTGCTCTGCAATTTCGCGCAACGCGACAACAGGATTTTTATCGCGGTCACGGTCAACAGTGAGCATCGCCCCAGCAGAAAGCTCTTTGGCACGTTGTGCAGCAACAGTCACAAGTTCAAAACGATTGGGGACAAGCTGAATGCAATCTTCAACGGTAACGCGCGCCATATTTTTTGCTTTCCAAAATTTTATTTGCTCTAAAAATCAACAGTCTTTGCGTTTAGCAAACGTGCTCTCAAAAAACAAGCAAAAAATACCATTTACAACCCTGTTGCAACGCGGCATAGTAAGTCAATAAACAAATTTGTATGTGATTTTTATATTTAAATTACAAAAAACAATAATACTGCGTAAAACCGTAGCATGGAGTTATCATTATGTCTGAGTCTTTCGTCTATCCTGAAGAACGCCTATGTCTCTTCATTGATGGTGCAAATCTTTACGCAGCAGCGCGTTCTCTAGGGTTTGATATTGATTATCAAAAACTATTACGCCATTTTTCAAAGCGCGGTCGCCTCATTCGCGCCTTTTATTATACAGCCCTTATTGAAGACCAAGAATTTTCGCCCATACGACCGCTCGTTGATTGGCTTGATTACAACGGCTTTACGATGGTCACCAAGCCCACCCGTGAATTTACTGATGCCTACGGTCGCCGCAAAATTAAAGGCAACATGGATATTGAACTCGCCATCGATGTACTAGAGATGGCAGACAAAGTGGATCACATCGTGTTGTTTTCAGGCGATGGTGACTTCCGCCGCCTCGTAGATTCCGCGCAACGCAAAGGCGTACGCGTTTCTGTTGTCAGCACTATTAATTCTAACCCACCGATGGTTGCGGATGAATTACGCCGCCAAGCAGATCATTTCATTGAGTTATCCGATTTAGCGCAACACATCAGCCGTGCAGGGGGAGAGAACGCCGCTCGCCGTCTGCGGGAAGAATCAGGCGAAGAAGAAATGCCGCAAGCGCGCCCCTTAAAAAATGCAGTGTAATCAGACACATACCCCAAAATACTGCGGACTGTGTCCGCGTCTTGTGGGGTTCAGAGAACAGAACACGCACACCCACCCCACTTTTTTTAATGGGGCAGTGCCTAGTTTTGGCGGGATTGATGCAGCACTCCTGATTGTGGGCTTAGCCCCTGGTCTTAAGGGCGCGAACCGCACAGGAAGACCGTTCACGGGCGATTATGCGGGGGAATTGCTCTACCCCACCCTGCTGCAATACGGTTGGGCTTCGGGCGTGTATGACACCGAAAACCGCGAAAAATTCAGCTTAAAAAACGCCCGCATCACCAACACCGTTCGCTGCGTGCCACCGCTTAACAAGCCACTCCCCATAGAAATCAACACCTGCCAGCAATTCCTTAACAAGGAGATTGCCGCCATGCCCCGCTTACGCTTTATCGTCGCCCTGGGCACGGTCGCCTACACCGCAGTGCTCAAAAATTTTGGCAAAAAACTTACCGCCCATCCGTTCAAACATGGCGGCATCGTCACACTCACCCCCGAAATTACCCTTATCAGCAGCTATCATTGCTCGCGCTACAACACGAGCACCAAACGCCTCACAACAGAGATGTTTCACGCGATTTTTGACAAGCTCAAAGAACTACGCTAACACTATCATTACAATTAAACCATGAGGTTTCAATGCGTCCCCTTCTCGCCCTCCTCTTCTCCCTCTTCCTCACCACCGCCGCAAAGGCAGAAATCCTTCTTGCCACCGTGGGGCCCATGACGGGGCAAAACGCCAGCATTGGCGAGCAAATGCGCCGTGGGGCAGAACTCGCCGTCAAACACATCAACGCGAATGGCGGCTTACTGGGAGAACAAGTCAAACTCAGCGTCATGGATGATGTGTGCGATCCCAAACAAGCAACCACGGTTGCGCAAAAACTGGTAAATGACGGCGCGGTGTTTGTGGCAGGGCATTTTTGTTCAGGTGCAAGCATTCCCGCCTCCAACATCTACAGCGAAGAGGGCATTGTGATGATAAGCCCCGCCTCCACCGCCCCTGAATTGACCGATAGAAAACTCAGCGGCATTTTTCGCCTGTGTGGGCGCGATGATCAGCAAGGGGTTATCGGCGCACAATACCTGCTCAAAACATTCGCAAATAAAAACATCGCGATTATTCACGACAAAACGGCTTATGGTAAGGGCTTGGCAGATGTTGCCAAAGCAGAACTGAACAAAAATGCTGTCACGCCCGCGCTCTATGAAGCCATCACCGTCGGCGAACGGGATTTTTCTGCCCTCGTCACAAAAATGAAGCAAGCTAAAGTGGATGTGATTTTTTACGGCGGCTATTACACAGAAGCAGGGCTCATCGTGCGCCAAGCGCGTGACCAAGGCTTAAAAGCCCCGCTCATGGCGGGAGATTCCCTCATTACCAAAGAATTTTGGACAATCACAGGGGCTGCAGGGGAAGGCACACTCATGACTTTCAGTCCTGACCCCCGCCTAGAGCCAACAGCACAAAAAATCGTCGAAGAATTTCGCAAAACAGGCTATGAACCTGAAGGCTACGCACTCTATAACTATGCAACCGTGATGGTCTATGCGGACGCGGTTAAAAAAGCCAATTCCACCAAGCTCCCTGATGTCTTGAAAGCATTGCACAGCAACTCTTTTGCTACCATTATCGGGAATATTCAGTTTGATCCGAAAGGCGATGTCACCGCCCCTGCATACAGGGTGTATAACTGGAAGGACGGCGCGTACATTTATGCAAAATAACACAGCACCAATCATGCCCGAACAATCGCAAACATTGCTAATTACTAACCAACGCGGGCTACATGCACGGGCGGCGGCGAAATTTGTCAAAGTCTCAGGGCAATTCCAAGCAACGATTCTGGTTTACAAAGGCGAATTAGAGGCGCAAGGCACGTCGATTATGGGTTTGATGATGCTCGCCGCCAGCAAGGGCTCTTCCATTGAGGTGCGCGCTAACGGCGTGGATGCCGCAGAAGCCGTTGCTGCGATTGCGGAACTGGTCACAGGGAACTTTGGTGAAGAGTAATAGGGAACTGTTATTCTCTCATATCAAGCACAAAAACCTCACCTTTCTCCCCATGCGTTGCTTTCAGTACAAGTGCTAAGGTACGCCGTGTGTGTCATTCCCTCGAAAGAGGGAATCCACTCTTAACCCAAAAAAGCGTGGATTCCCTCTTTCGAGGGAATGACACGAATTTATATTTCATCCAAAATGCCCCTTCTTTTAAAAACACTCAAAGACACCCAATCCCTCGCCCAACAGCTTGCCGCACAATCCCATGCCACCGATTGCCTTGCGCTCTATGGCAACTTAGGCGCAGGAAAAACCACCTTTGCAAGATACTTTTTGGAAGCCCTCGGCTGGACAGCGGAAGTCCCCAGCCCCACGTTTACCATCGCCCAATTTTACGAACTCCCCACGCACACCCTCTGGCATCTCGATGCCTATCGCCTGAAATCTGCCGATGAAGCAATCGAGGCAGGGCTAGAAGACTGTTTTCAGAATGGCATTTGCCTTGTGGAATGGCCGCAAAACATTGCAGGATTGCTGCCAAAAAACAGACTCGACCTCCATTTTTCGCTTGAAGAAAATAGCCGTACCGTTGAGTATACAGGGCATGGACACTGGCAACACATCGCGCTCAATTTTTAAGCAACAATTCCTTGCAACCACAGCCTTTGCAGGCGCGAGTGAACACTCACTCAAAAGCGATGCCTCGTTTCGCCGCTATAGCCGCCTCACGTTAAGCAATAAAACCGCGTTGCTCATGGATGCGCCACCTGACAAAGAATCCACCACCGCGTTTCAGCACATCGCCGATATTCTGCAAGCCCATCATCTCTCCCCGCCCACTATTCTTGCCGCCGACCATCAACACGGCTTTTTGCTCTTGGAAGACTTTGGCGAGGACACCTATACCCGCCTGCTCCAGCAAGACCCGACGCAAGAAACCGTGCTTTACGGCCTTGCGATTGACGTACTGAAAGACCTCCACCAACAACCCTGCCCGCAAAACGTCCCGCCCTATGATGCAGCACTCCTCTGGCGAGAAGTGGAGCTTTACATTGATTGGGCATTGCCTGAAAACGCAGATAAAGAAGCTCTACGCGCCTCTTGGAAAGCCCTCTGGCAGCCCCTGCTTGCGCCCTATACAAATCCGCAAACGCTGGTGTTGCGCGACTTTCACGTTGATAATCTGATGCTTGTGCCCCATAAAATAGGGCTGCAACAATGCGGCCTGCTCGATTTTCAAGATGCGGTGGTGGGGCATCCCGCCTATGATGTTGTCTCCCTGTTGCAAGATGCACGGCGCGATGTTTCGCCACAACTCACAACTGCAATGCTCGCCCATTATGGCAACAATACCGCTGATTTCCTGAATGCCTACTCTATCCTCGGCACGCAACGCGCCTTTAAAATTGTGGGGATTTTTAACCGCCTGCAAAAACGCGATGGCAAAGGGCATTATCTCCATCACCTACCCCGCGTGTGGCACTGGATTCGCCTTAATTGCGAGCAACCTGTGCTTGCCCCTGTGAAAGCGTGGTTGGAGGAAAATACCCTATGAAAGCTCTATATTTCTTTAGACCTTATCCCCAAAAACCAAATAACTGGACTCCTGCCTTCGCAGGAGATTCGCTCAGAGTATGCAAAAAAGGGGCGAATCCCCAGCGAAGGCTGGGGTCCAGAAATCCTTCGAATGACAAGGGAGGCATAATGTCACCCTTCAACCAAACCATGATTCTCGCCGCAGGACTTGGCACCCGTATGCGCCCGCTCACCAACGATAAACCCAAAGCGTTAGTGAAGGTCTGCGGCAAGCCATTGATGCAATACGGCATGGACGCACTGAGGCGTTTTGGGATCACGCACTATATCGTCAACGCACACTACAAAAAAGAGGTCTTACTCGACTATCTGAGCACCCTCAACGGAGTGAACATTCACGCAAGCATTGAAGAAACGATTCTAGAAACGGGGGGCGGTATTCTCAAAGCTTTGCCGCTTGTCGGGGAGGCTCCTTTTATTGCCGTCAATTGTGATAGTTTATGGCTCGATGATGCGACACCTTTATTAGAGAAATTAACAGCAGCATGGAATCCCGCCACCATGGATGCACTGCTTGTGTTATACCCACGCGAGACTATGGTTGGGAATACAGAAGCAGGCGATTTTTTTCAAAATGCCGCAGGGCAACTGGAGCGGCGGGGGACTGCCTCTTATGCCCCTTATGTCTATATGGGCGTGCAAATCCTGCATCCGCGCTTATTCGCAAACGCACCAGCAGGGGCATTTTCTCTTAATATCCTTTACAATCAATCGATTGCCGCAGGAAGATTGTATGGTGTGGTGCATGAAGGAACGTGGTTTCACATCAGCACGCCGCACGATGTTGCTGTGACTGAACAAATCCTTTGTAAAAAAACATGACCGTTTCCGCCACCCCCTTTGGTGCTCCTTATCTTGAGATACTCGCTGAAACGCTGTTGCAACGGCATGGCGCAACGCCACATGCCCTCGCAGAAGTCGTGGTGTTTTTGCCCACCCGCCGCGCGGTGAAAACCTTAGAAGACCTGCTGTTCGCCAAACAAGAACAAAACGGCGCAACCGCGATTTTGTTGCCGCACATCACTAGCATCACCGAGCTAAGCCCGTCGCTGCCCTATCCTCTGCCGCCAAACCCGCCTGCTGCCTCGCCCCTACAACGACAGCTCACCCTCGCGAAACAACTGGGCGCTCCTAAAAACCCTTTTATCGGGATGAGTGGCGAGAAAGAAGTTTTTTCTGAAACGCAAGCGTACCCTGCTGTACGTGCGGCTTCAGACAAAATTTCTGACGCTGCCAATCGCCCTAGAAAAGAGGTTTTTAGAGATGCCCAAATCAGTGCTCAATATTCCTTGCCCCAAGCCCTCGGCATTGCCGAAACGCTCTTGCCCATCTTAGATGAATTTCATGCAGTCGACAAAACTGCAGCAGCCCTAGAATTGCTTGATACGGGCAGTTTTTCTGCCCATTGGGCAAAAACAACGGAACTTCTCTCAACTGCCCTAAAAACAGATGAAAATGGTGCTGTACCCCTTGCAAAACAAGCGTTACGGGCATTATGTACCTATTGGGAAAAACATCCCACCGAAAAACCCGTGTATGCCGCAGGAATCCTCAATATCAGCCCGTATATACTGGAATTTTTAGAAAGCGTCCATCGCCTTCCCCAAGGCAACGTCGTGCTCCCAAATGTGGACTTGCAACGCGCAAACCCGCAGGAAACAACGCTGCCGCTGTGGCATCCGCAACAAAAAATCGCCAAAACCCTTGAATACCTTGGCGTTGAGCATGAAAATCTCGCATTATTGACCAAAAAAGCGAAAATTGCGCCACTTTCACAGCAAAATATCGCGCGATTACTCATGTTGCCCGCAAACGCGCTGAAACAGTGGCACACAGCCGATAGCGATGCGATTGCAGCAGGATTAAAATCTTTAAGCGTACTCGATTGCGCCACCACCACGGAAGAGGCATTATGCATCGCGCTAAAAATCCGCGAATCCCTTGAAAATAAAGAGAAAAAAGTTGCATTTGTCACGGCAGATAGATCTCTTGCAACCCGTGTTGCCCATCAACTTTTGCGCTGGAATATTGTTGCCAATAACTCAAGTGGTACACCGCTGAATGCCACGCCCCCGCTGGTTTTCATGCGTATTTTGCTGGAAGCAACACAAGAAATTTTACAACCCGTTGCCCTGCTCTCTCTTTTAAAGCATCCGCTATATCGCCAAAATTTGCCCAGCGATGTTGTGCGCCGCTATGCAAGAGCCTTTGAAAGGCTTGTGCTCCGCGCCCCACGGGCAGGAAATTCGCTTCCCGCCTATCAACGTGCCTTGAACCGCGTTTTAGAGAAGCCAAACGCCACCCCTATCCTTGAGAATTATGGCGTTACAGCAGAAGAACTCTCCACATGGTTTACGGCGCTTACGGAACTTTTGACAATAAAACACCCAAACTCTCTAGAATCTGCCCTTAAAACGCACGTTGCCATTGCGGAAAAATTGAGCACGGACAAGGAGGGAATCTGCCAGCTTTGGCAAGAAGAAGCAGGAGCGGCTTTTGCAGAAACGCTGCTTGATGTGCTGCCGCAAACGGATTTGCCCTATCGCCCGCAAGACCTCCCTTTTTTATTCACACAACTTTTTCAACACGGCACGCTTCCCGCAACATTCGGCTTTCACCCGCGTTGCCACATTTGGGGGATGCTGGAAGCCCAAGGACAAAGTGCGGATGTGGTAATTATTGGCGGATTACAACAAGGCATCCTCCCGAGCAGTCATCGTGTTGACCCCTTTTTAAATCGCGCCATGCGGGAACAACTAGGACTGCCGTTGCCTGAACTATCGCTGTCGCAAGAAGCCCACACTTTTTGTAGCCTCCTCATGGCACCTGAGGTTTTGCTCACCTATAGCCATCGCTGCAACGCCGCCCCTGCCCTGCCTTCTCCGTGGATTGAAAAGCTGTATGCGCTTGCAACACTGCATAAGAGTGAACACTCACTCACAAACAGCACTTATCTAAAAGACCTCGCCTATCATCTTGATTTACCTACAGAAAAACATCCTGCAACAGAGCCACGCCCCACACCACCGCGCCATAGTCGCCCCCGTACATTTTCGGCAAGTTCGCTTACGCTTTTGATGAAAAACCCCTACGCCTATTATGCGAAATATATCTTACGCCTCACCCCGCTTGACCCGTTAGACAAAGCCCCTGATAACAGCGAAAAAGGCAAAGTTATTCATAGCCTTTTGGAAAAATTCCTGAAAACGTACCCCACCACACTCCCCGAGAATGCCCTTGAGATTCTGGAGAAGAGCGGTGTTGAAGCATTCCGCACCGCGTTTGATACGCCTGAAGCAAAACTTTTTTGGGAACACCGCTTTAAGACTGTTGCCGCATGGTTTATTAAAACAGAAATTGAGCACCGCGCAAACAACTGGATGCCGAAAAACCTAGAAATATCAGGACAATATACCCTTGGAAACTTTACAATCGGCGCGCGGGCAGACAGGTTAGACACCCACGCTTTTGGCAATGTTATCCACTGCATTGATTATAAAACAGGCACGCCGCCCACAGCAAAGGACATAACAGAGGGGCGCGATATTCAGCTTTGCATACAAGCACTTATTGCGCGACAAGGCGGGTTTGGACATACCCCGCCGCCGCGCATCGGCGCAATTTCCTATTGGGCGCTCTTAGGAAAAAGTGATACGGCGGGCAAAATTGTTAGCCTTGATACAGGATTGGACGAGTTGCTCCCCACGACACAAGACTATCTTTTGGCGTTACTCTCTGCGTTTGACAACGACACGCAACCATATTTAGTAAAACCCTTGCCGTGGAAAATGCCCCATAATGACTATGACCATTTAGAAAGACACACTGAATGGGCATGAGTGCACTTTCCCTATCCCCCCATGCAACCGCCTTGGAAAATGCGGCAGCCCTGCAACGCCTTGCCATGCAACCGCATCATTCTGCATGGGTTTCGGCTTCGGCAGGGAGCGGCAAGACATATGTGCTCATTCATCGCGTTATTACGCTGTTATTGCAAAACGCAAGCCCTGATAGCATTTTGTGCCTCACCTATACCAAAGCGGCGGCAGCAGAAATGCAAGAACGTATTTTTGCGCGGTTGCGCGGCTGGCTGACGCTGGATGATGCCGCATTAAGACGTGATATTCAGAGTTTTACAGATATTGCTGTTGACCTTGCCAAGGCACGGCGATTGTTTGCGGAGCTTTTAGAGCATCCGATTGGCCTTAAAATCCAAACAATTCATGCGTTTTGCCAAGCATTGCTAGGGCAATTTCCGCTTGAGGCAGGGCTGCAACCCAATTTCAAAATTTTAGAAGATAGCAGTGCGCAAGAATTGCGGATGATGGCATTAAAAGCCACATATGCAATGGCGTTAGAGGGCGATGCATCGCTGCAACACGCCTTCACGCTTTTGGCAGATGTGAGTACAGACAAAACCATTATGGATTCGCTCACCAGTTTACTGAGTGATGCGACAAAAATTGATGCCTGTTTTACGCACTTTCCTACCGTTGCCGTGTATACGGCGGCACTGAATACGCTCCTTGAGAATGAACACTCACTCACCAACCAAGCCTATCTGGAAGCCGTTGCAAATCCGCCCTTTGCTGAAGAGATTGCCCGTATTGCTGGCAATGTGGCGCAAAATGAAAAAAGCTCAAGAGATAGTGCGTTCTCCCGTATTGTTGATTGGCTTTCGTTGCCTTTGGGAGAACGGGTGAGTGCTGGAATTTCAGACTATTGTAGTCACTTTCTCACCACAACACACACCATCAAAGTAGATATTGTTACCAAGAAAAATGCCTATATTACCCCTGCTGAACGGGATATTCTCCAGCAAGAGAGTGAACGCTTACTCACACTCAAAATGCAGCGCGATAAGAGTTGCGTTGTGGAACAAAGCTCCGCGATGTATCAGGTTCTCTCTCATGTTCATGCGCAATATACCCGTCTCAAAAATAATCATGGACTGTATGATTATGCCGATTTAATTGCATGTGCCTTATCGTTAGTGACAAACAGCGACAATGCGCCGTGGGTTTTGTATAAATTAGACCAACGCCTTGCGCATCTGTTATTGGATGAGGCGCAAGATACAAGCTTGTCACAATGGGAAATTGTGCAGCAACTCACGGCTGATTTTTTCGCAGGGGAAAGCAGTGAAGATAAGGATTCCTCGCTGTTTGTGGTGGGGGATTTCAAGCAATCTATTTATAGTTTTCAGGGGGCTAACCCCTTATTGTTTCAAGAAAACGAACACCTGTACACAGAACTTGCAGAAAGCGCGGCAAAAGGCTGGGAGCGTGTTCCGCTTGATGTATCGTTTCGCTCGAACCAAACCGTGCTTGATTTTGTTGATAGCGTTTTTGCAGACGACACACCGCGCCATGCGTTGGGCATTACAGAGACGCTAAAACACACCGCCAAACGCGTGCAACAAGCGGGGACAGTGGCGTTATGGCCGCTTGCTGTGGGCATGAAAACGCCGCTAGAGCCTCGCTCATTGCCGCTGTCCCGCGTGCCGCAAACAGAGGCAGATGACGTGCTTGCAACAGAGATTGCCGCCCGTGTGAAAGACTGGCTTGACGAGGGGCGGATTCTCCCTGCGCGTGGTCGTGCGGTGCAGCCCCGCGATATTTTGCTGCTTGTTCGGAAACGCTCAAGAATGCCGCATCGCCTGATTAAAGCCTTTGAAAAAGCCGCTATTCCGATTGCGGGGGCGGATAAATTTTCGCTTAAAGACCACCTCGCGGTGCAAGATTTGCTGGCATTGGGGAATTTTTTGTTGTTGCCCGATGATGCGTATAGCCTTGCGTGCGTGTTAAAATCGCCGTTGTTTAACGTGACGGAAGAACAGCTTTTTGCGTTGTGTTATAATCGTAACGGTGGGCTGTGGCAACGCGTGCAAGAAAATCCTGATTTCAGCCACGTTGTGGAGACATTAAAACAATGGCTTGGTCGTGTTGATTTTATTTCGCCCGCCGCGCTGTATAACGCCGTTTTGCAAAACGCACGGCAGCATTTTCGCGCACGATTCGGCGAAGAAGTCAATGACGTGCTCGCGGAATTTGAGAATGTTTTGTTGAATTTTGAAGAGCAACAGATTCCAACCCTGCAAGGATTTTTGCATTGGGCAGACAACGCGCCCCTTAGCATAAAACGGGAATTGGGCGCACATACTGCGAATGAAGTGCGAATTATGACCACGCACGGTGCAAAAGGCTTGCAAGCCCCCATCGTTATTTTAGCGGATTGCAACAGCACGCAAACGCCAAAAGACAGCTTATTATGGGCGAACACGCTGTTTGTTTCCTTCAAGGGTGTTGATTTACTGCCTGAAACCATTGAGGCCTTGAAAGAACATCAGGATGCAACCGAGAAGGCAGAATCCTATCGATTGCTGTATGTTGCACTCACTCGGGCGGAAGATGAGTTATATCTTGCGGGCAGTGCCAAAAACACCAAAGATCCTGTGGCAAAAGAAAGTTGGTATGCGCTGGCGCACGATGTGTTCAGCACCAATGCACGCACCCAAACTGCGCGCGATGGCACGATGGTGTGGCACACACCTGCCACGGCAGCGGGCGACAGGATAGAGCAATCTGCGCCCGTTGTTGCCGTAGACACTGCGCTTCCCTTATGGTGCACCACGCCTGTTGAGATTGAAAAAACCCGCGCTGCTTTTGCTACCCCTGATGCAACAGACAAAAATATTGCTGTTGGGTTGACAAGAGCACAAGCCGAATCAGCAAAGACGCGGGGGATTATGCTGCATAGCCTGTTGCAAAAACTGCCGCTCGTGCCCCCGCAACAACGAGAGGCGTATTTAGCGGCAGTTACGCCCGATGATGCGGCACTTTTGCAGGGATTATTAACTACACCTGAATTGCACCCTATTTTTGCAACAGGGCGGCTGACAGAGGTGCCGCTTTGTGCGGTCTTTAACAACGCGCTGTATAAGGGACGACTTGATTGCGTGATTATTAGCGATGATACGGTGCTGATTATTGACTATAAAAGCGCACACAACCCGCCTACAGTTTTGGCGGATGTGCCAAAGAGTTATGTGCAGCAAGTCGGATTGTATGCACGGGGGCTTCGGGCGCTCTATCCGAACCACCGTATTGCGGGCGGATTGTTGTGGACAGCGAATCAATCGTTAATGATGCTGCCTGAAAAAACTTTATTTCCCGCTACCCCTTGACGTTTTTTATAAAAAATCTTATTATTTAAGTATAACGGGAGAGAAATATGTCCACTGTAAAAGTTACTGATAGCAGCTTCGCCGCCGATGTTCTGCAGGCTAAAGGTCCTGTTGTCGTAGACTTTTGGGCAGAATGGTGTGGCCCTTGTAAGGCAATTGGTCCAACACTGGAAGAAATTGCGACCGAGTTAGGGGATGCGGTTAAAATAGCAAAAGTCAATATTGATGAAAATCCTGACACGCCGAACCGTTATCGGATTCGGAGCATCCCTACGCTGATTTTGTTCAAAGATGGGCAGCCCATTAGCACAAAAATCGGTTCTTCCCCAAAAGCAGCACTGCTTGAGTGGATTAAGACTGCCGCTTAAAACTTTTCAAGTGACATCGTAAGAGTACACAACAAGGTATCTACTTTATTGTCTAGGTTATTCTTGTGTGTTTTTGTGGCCTGAACTTTTTGTGATAAACAGCACAATTATTTTTAATAAAAAATATATAAAAACATATTGTATTTTTTTATTAATAGTGTATTGTCTGTTTAAACAAAGCATATCTACACTCCTACTTACTCATTTTTCGGTACCCCTCTCAAACTTATTGCGCGTGCGTACAAAAAGTAGTATGGGTGTATGCGTTATATAAGATTTAGTCGTGTATATTAATTTTAGTTGAGATTATGACAAACTCATATTCTACAAATTTTTCTTCGCCTCCCTCAAATGCTTCTCTTGCGAGCACGGAGACGACAAAAATATATACAAAAAAAACAGCTTCTTATCGCCGTCTTAGCCTTTCTCACCAACTTTCTATTATTTCTTTGCTCACGTTCGGAGATGCCGCTATCCTCGCTTTCGCTCTCTTCTTTTTTGCGCCTTTATCTTTAGAAATCGCCTTCGCAACTGCAGCAGGAATAATTGGCTACGCACTATTATGGGTGCGTCAAATTCGAAACGCCCCTGCAACACATGCAACCAAAACAGTATTTAAAAACACGGTCAGACGCGTTCCGTTCTTAACTCTTCCATTTGTCGTATTGCTGGCCGCACCAGAAGTTGCTGCCGTTTCCGTTATCATCCTTGCAACAACGCTGGCGTTGGGGATTGTTGCTTGGCGTATGATGATGGCGTTTGCACTCAATCGGCTGTCCGTAACTGCCTATTTACAAGAACAAATTTTGCTCATTGGTAGTCAAAAAGATATTACCCATCTGCTGACCAAGACACAAAATCGCCACCTGCAAAGCAATTTTGTCGGCTATTATAGCGTAAAACAAGAAACCAACGCGACAGCAGAAGGGATTCCCTATTTAGGAACCATTGCTGATATTCCTTTCCTGCGATGCGAGCACCCCCTTGATGCGATTGTGGTGGTGAGCAACACGCTGGATAGTTCTAAACAACGCCATGTTCTGCAAAAACTTGCCGCTTTTTCTTGCCCACTCTACAGCTGCCTTGTGCCCGTCTTTAATGCACAACATATAGAAACAGCCTCGCAGAAGAATAAAGCATTGGGATCTATTTTTGCAGGGGCGCATGTAACTTTGCTGCGTGACCGCACGCTTTCTTTGAGCAATCAGTATATAAAACGCGCCTTTGATATTGTTGCTAGCAGCATTGCACTTGTTGTGTTTTCGCCCCTTCTGCTTGTGGCTGCGATTGCGGTGAAGGTAAATAGCAAAGGAACGATATTTTTTCGCCAGCAACGCTGGGGATTAAATGGAAAAGTGTTCCACATTTATAAATTCCGCAGCATGTACCAACACACCTGCGATACTGGGCGCGGCGTTGTAGTCCAAGCACAAAAACGCGATGCACGGATTACAAAGGTAGGATGCGTGCTGCGCTCTACCAGCATTGACGAATTGCCACAGCTCTTTAATGTGCTCAAAGGCGATATGTCGCTGATTGGCCCTCGCCCCCATGCTGTTGGTCACAATGAATATTATGCGCCAAAAATTCGCCATTATATCAGCCGCCACCGCGTGAAACCTGGTTTGAGTGGTCTTGCACAGGTGCATGGCTATCGCGGGGAAACCCCAAAACTAGAGCAAATGCACAAACGGGTTAGCTATGACACAGCCTACATCCGCCGCTGGAGTATTTGGCTCGATATGCAGATTATTTTCCGCACAGTGCAGCTTGTTTTAAAACGCCAGAACGCGCACTAAAACTTCAACCGAACATTCGCGGAAATAACCTCAAACCGATTTGAGTAATCAGTCGATACCGCGCCACGGAAAGCAGCCGCGTTATTCGCCTGTGTTGCCAACTGATCAACATTACTGTCGTTAACAAAACCGTGCAAATAGTTCGCACCAATATCCACACTGTTTGTTATCTTATAGGTTGAGCCAACACTGACCCAGCGGCGATCGCCATCTGGCAGGCGAGGGCTCCGATTTGCCGCCGTAACGGGCGAGCTATCAAACCCTATCCCTGTTTTTAATGCCCATTCTTCGGTTACAGCATAGGTTGTCCCTAGCCCGAAAAACCATGTATTTTCATAGTTGGTTGTCTCTGCACCCGTTTGACCACCATCTAAATTAAGACGCAACTCTTTAAGCCCATCCCAAAATGTGTACTGCACATCAAATCCCACATTCCATTGTGGGGTGATATCTTGCGAAACACCTGCTGATAATAAGGCGGGGGTTTTCACTGTTGATTGGAGATTTTGATTAGTCAACAAACCACTAAGAGCAATTGGAACATTAGAATAACGCACTTGCCCTTCGAGGTCTTGACGAATCAAGGAACGATAGCCCACGCCCACACGGGTTGTATCCGTGACCTCCACTAACGCGCCGAGATTATATCCATATCCCCAACCATCGGCATTTTGATCTGCAAAACAATCGCTGGCGATTGTCCCCGGTGTTGTGCTGAGTAATGTGCCGCAATCAACGGCATTGGTTAATCGTGCTCTGAAATATTGCGCCTCTACCCCTGCCCCTATGGAGAGCCAGTCTGTTGCCTGCCACGCAAGGGCGGGGTTAATGTTTAAGGAACTGATGCTGCTGGTAACGGCATAATATCGCCCCACCCATCTATCATCGTAGGACGTTGACAGCCCCCACGGCACGGTTACACTTAAACCTGCTTTTACTTCAGGTGTGACTTCAAACGTTGCATAAAACGAGGGGATTGATACGGGCGCACCAATACCGCTTACATCTTGAATGCCATTAACGGGTGTGCTTGCTGCTGTTGTTGCGGTTGCTTCTGTTGGCTTAAAATTGCCAATAATGAGACTGTTACCGAGATACACCTGTGCCCCCTCTGCAAGAGACAATGTTGCAGGGTTAAAATATTGTGTGCTGATATCGTTGCCATCACTTCCTGCCGATATACCACCATATGAAGTTGCCAACCCTGAAGGGCTTTCTGTGCGAATGGCAAAACCTGCCGCTGTTGCAGATTGCTGTGCTGTCAGCATCAAAATTACGGCTAAGAAACTGGTTTTCAACGGTGTACGCATTGCTCTCTCCTTGTTTTGACCTTGTTTTAGAGAAAGAATGCATTTTCATATTTAAAAAAACATTAACGCGCTGCGGTAGAAAAACTACTTACACAATCAATTGTTGCAGCAACAACACATCTCTGCACGCTGTGACAAAGGGAACACTGTTGCCAAGGATAAACTGCATTACTTGACGTTCCTATAAACGTTTTAGCAATACTTTTATGACTCACTGTATGTGTATGCGAAAAAACCATTACTTTAAAGAGCGATGCTAAGGAATATTACAACCTACTTTAAAACTATTATACAGAACATCCTGAAGCGCTCCTGCTTTCAGGACAGCTTTGCTATTAACTATTTTACACTGTCCTTTAGGGATGAAACACAAGAAAAGGCGTTTCTAAGTCATACACTTTTGGAGTATTTACCTGTTGTTCGATTCCTTCTATTCGTAGCTATTTTATTATTTTTAATTGTTGGCGCAATAGATCCCTATGTCATGCCAAACAAATACCACATTATTTGGCTTGTTAGAGCAGTCGCCATTTCTATATTTATTCTTCTTATTTTTTTAAGCTATCGTAAGAATTTTATTATTAAGGCACAAAAAGTTTTGATAACCTGCTACATAACAACGTGTAGCAGTGTGGTGTTGATGATTATGGTTGGTGAAAGCCCTGGAAAAGAATTGTATTACGCAGGACTGATTCAGGTCTTTCTTTATTCAAGCATGCTACGGGTAAAGTTTTTGTATGCGCTGCGTACTATAAGTATGAGCATGCTTATTTATTTCATTTTATGTCAACAACTAAAACCATTTGAAGGGATAAATATTGGGATTATACTTAATAACAACTATTTTTTAATCGGCTCAGCATTGATGGGGATTACTATTCACTATATTCAAGAATTTTATCAACGACAAAATTTTGTACAAAAAGCACAATTAGAACTAGCAAAGCAAAGCGCTATCGCCGCAAGAGAGCTGACCGAAGAGCTTTACATTGAAGCACGCTCTGCCAATGAAGCGAAACAACAGTTTCTTGTGGTGATGAACCATGAACTCCGCACGCCGCTTAATGCGATTATTGGTTTTGCAACGATGATGGCGAGCGGATACCTTGTTGATAACAAAGAAAAATATGCCGAATATTCTAAGGATATTATGAACAGCGGCAATCATCTTTCTGAGGTTATCAACGAAATTTTAGAATTTTCTAAAGCCTCTTCTGGCATTTTAGAAATGAATGAAGAGCTGTTTGACCTGCAAGAAATTATTGATTTTGTCTTGAAAATGGTTAGTATGCGCGCCGCACAACAAGGATTAAGACTTGAATTTGAGAAACCCGAGGATCCTGTCTATGTCCGTGCGGATAGACGACTCCTCACGCAAGCACTTGCGAACCTTGTTACCAATGCGGTTAAGTTCACGCCCACCAGCGGCGCAATCACTGTGTCTTTAAGTGAGACAAAGACAGATATTTGCATTCATGTTACCGATACGGGTGTGGGCATTGCGCCTGAAAATATTGAGCGCGCGCTTACACCCTTCATGCAAATTGAAAACGCTTTCAGCCGCCACAACGAAGGCATGGGACTGGGATTATCGATTGTTGTTAAGATTGTTGAAAAACACAGTGGCCGTTTTATTCTTAAAAGCGCATTGGGCGTAGGCACAACAGCAACGATATGCTTACCGCTTAGCCGACTTGAACGCCTTTAAGCGTTTTTCTAAAACTCGCCCTTTGTAATGTGCATCATGTATATGCCACCCGTTTTGTCTTGTGTCAGGGTGTAGCGTACTTGTGGTAATCCCTCAACCAAATCAATCATGTCTTGCTCGGTACGATAAATCATCGTCCAGTCACACAAATACTCTAAAGCCCAATACATGGATGTTGGAGAATGCCGCACGTTTGCAATAAGCAACGAGCCTTGTGGCTCTAGCTTTTCATATACATTCGCCACGAATTCTTTCGCTTGCTTTGCGCTGAAATAATCCAACAAACCCATGCTATAGATGATTGTTTGCGCAGGCGTGTTCTTCGCAAAATCACTAAAGTGTGTTAGCTGCAGAAACGTTGCGTTAAGCGTATTCACTTTAAGGTCAATATTGCGATGCGCGGCACTACGTTTGATGTTTTTTTGTGCAAGGGTAAGCGCGTCAATATCTTGATCAATAAGGGTAACAGTAACTTTTTCTGTAAGCACGCCTTCAGCTGCTAAAATATTCAGCTCACGAGCAGATCCTGCACCAACATTGAAAATTGTAGTTGCGTCAATCGTTCCACGCTGTGCCAATAAACTTGCGAGTTGCTCCTTACACCAATACATTCTATTCACTACACATTCGGGAACATCTAACGTTATATGATGCACGAATTTTTCAAACGGTGTATCGCCTTCATAGCCCCATTGATAAATATATTCCATTACTTGGTAATCCCCCGGATATCCCAAGGGTTTCAGGTAACTGCGGCGAAACACAGCAGAAGGCATTGTCTCAGGACATCCCAACATTTCCGTGTATTGTTTAATCGCTCTATGCGTTGCGGAATCTTTATCTAAGCCCTGCGTAATCGCATTCCCGCGTGCGCAAATCTCGCGCCATTCAGGAATCGCCTTTTCTTCACACAACTTAATCATTTCTAATTCGCGTGTAGTGTCAAGCACCCCATCCACGGTGTGCGACACCAAAAATCCATCAAGAATTTTTTTGTAGCGACGGAAAAAATGCAAAACATCCGCAATCAGCACACGATATTCCGCAGGCACAAGGGCAACGTTATGATTATTGCCATGGCTTAATTCATGGCGGATGATGCTATCATTATATTTGTCTAGCAGCGCAGAAACATCAATCGGTGTTTGCGATAAGCTGAGGGAAACAATCACCCCAAACGGACTTTTTTCCTCGCGGACAATACGCCCCACCGCTTCTAAGAGTACTTCATTATTATGAGAGATGACTAAGGGAACAAAAGTATTTATCGCCCCCATACAGCCCACGCTCATGCCACGCACAAGCACAGATACGCCTGTCATGCTGATGTCTTGCAACACGCAATCACGCTCATTGACAAAAAATTTAGGGGTTCCATGTTGAAATAAATCTCGGCGTTTAAAACGCTCCGCCCGATAGACAACTTTCTGCCCTTCTTCGCCTTTTAGCTGTGTGTAATGCTTTACATCACGCCGTTGTTTTAAACTCACTACCGCAGAAGAAGAATCTGTCATACATTACTGCCTTTTATCTCAAAAAGTTACGTAAGTGTTGCTTAAAAGCAACTGATAAATACCATACTGTTGATAAAAGGCAACATGTTTTTTGCCCTGCAACAAAACGTATCATAACAATACATTAAGGGACGCTTTCAATCAAGATAAAGCAGAAACAGCGCTATCTACTCAAAAAGCTTCGTTTCTTTCGGGCGCACAAACACCGTATCAAATTTTTTGATGTTTAAATCATCCAACACGTTTTTTGGAATCTCCGCCTGTAAAGGTCGCCCGTTCAAACGTTCTAGATCTATTTTTACTAAAGGTCCTGCGGGGTTGATGTGCATCACTTTTGCAATGATATACTCATTGGCATCAGGTGTTTTGGTCACAATCATTTCATGGGGGCGTGCAAACAGCGTAACTTTTTGCCCAACAAGTTGCTTCGGTGCAACAATTTCTGCTGCAGGCAAGGACTCTGCATGATCTAGTGTTTTTGACGGCGCAATTTTCGCCATAATTTTTTCTATTTCTGGATGCCGATGCAGCCATCCACTTTTCTCTGTTGTTGATGCTGATTTTTCAACATCTACTTCCGTAAGATGTACCACCCCGTCTTCATCTTTGACACCTGCGAACTCGTTGTAGTTGCCTAAGAAATCATAAACAAAACTATTCGCGGGCGTGTGATAAACATCTGCAGGCGTGCCGACTTGCTCAATTCGCCCGTTACTCATCACAACGAGTCTATCCGACACTTCCATGGCTTCTTCTTGGTCGTGCGTCACAAAAATGCTGGTGATATTCATGTCATCGTGCAATTTGCGCATCCAATGACGCAACTCTTTGCGCACTTTTGCATCCAACGCGCCGAAGGGTTCGTCTAACAGCAACACGGTTGGCTCTACTGCCAAAGCACGCGCCAACGCCACGCGCTGCCTTTGCCCCCCTGAAAGCTGGCTGGGGTAACGGTCATGGAACATTTCTAAATGCACCATTTGCAATAAGTTCATCACTTTTTCGCGGATGATTGCCTTGCTGGGGCGGGTTTCTTTGGGGCGGACACGCAAGCCAAACGCCACATTCTCGAACACGCTCATATGCCTGAATAACGCATAGTGCTGAAACACAAAGCCAACGTTGCGTTCTTTCACCGATTGCTGATTGGCATCTTTTCCATTCAGAATAATGGTGCCGCTATCAGCAAACTCAAGTCCTGCAATAATGCGCAGCAATGTTGTTTTGCCAGAGCCAGAGGGTCCTAAAAGGGCTATCAGCTCGCCAGACTTAATCGGCAAGCTCACGTCATCCAAGGCAACAAATTCTTTAAAGCGTTTATTAATGTTTTGTACGAGAATTTCCATGCGTCTGTTTCTAATGCCTCTTTTTGCCTGTGGCAAATTTCATTTCCATAAAACTTTTCAACAGCAACGTAATTAACGCCAAAATTGTTAGCAAGGAGGCGACCGCAAACGCCGCCACAAAGTTGTATTCATTATACAAAATTTCTACATGCAACGGCAGGGTGTTTGTTTCCCCGCGAATGTGTCCTGAGACAACCGATACCGCCCCAAATTCACCCATTGCGCGTGCATTACACAACAACACGCCATACAGCAGCCCCCATTTAATGTTGGGAAGCGTAACACGCCGAAACGTCTGCCAGCCATTCGCACCGAGTAAAATAGCCGCCTCTTCTTCCTCCGTGCCTTGCTCTTGCATCAACGGAATAAGTTCTCGCGCCACAAACGGGAACGTGATGAAAATAGTTGCCAACACCAACCCCGGTACAGCGAAAACGATTTGTATATCATTATCAACCAACCATCGCCCCAAGGCTGCGTGTGCGCCAAACAGTAAAATATACACCAATCCTGAAATAACGGGAGAGACGGCAAACGGCAAATCAATGAGGGTGAGTAAAAATTGCTTGCCCGAAAACTCAAATTTCGCAATTGCCCAGCTTGCCGCAAGACCAAACAGCACGTTAAATGGTACGGCAATGGCGGCAACTATTAACGTAAGCCTGACTGCTGCCAACGCATCAGGATGCAGCAAACTCTGCCAATACGGCTTTATGCCCTTATGCAAAGCCTCCACAAACACGGCTGACAACGGCAAGCCAATAAGCACCAGCAAAAAGCCCACACCCACCGCAATTAAGAGGACACGCATCCACCACGGCTCTTGAACAGCCGTACTTTTCACAGAACTGCTCTCAGCGTTGCTCATTGTCTGCTACTCCATTTTTGCAAGATATTGATGAGCAGCAACAACACAAACGAGGCAAGCAACATCACCACCGCCAACGCCGTTGCGCCCGTGTAATCATATTGCTCTAGCTTAATGGTAATCAGCAGCGGGATAATTTCCGACACGTTCGGCAAATTTCCCGCAATAAAAATAACCGAGCCATATTCCCCCAACGCCCGCGCAAAAGACATAGCAAACCCCGTAAGGAGCGCGGGGAAAATTTGCGGCAACAGCACACGGCAAAAAATCTGTCTGCGGCTTGCACCCAAACTTGCGGCAACTTCTTCCACATCTTTTTCTAAATCTTCTAAAATAGGCTGCACGGTGCGCACCACAAACGGTAGCCCCACAAACACGAGGGCTAATAGAATCCCCAACGGTGTAAACGCAACTTTAATGCCTAATTCCGCGAGCGGCTTACCTAACCAGCCTTGCGGGGCATAGAGCGTTGCAAGGGCAATCCCTGCAACCGCTGTGGGCAGGGCAAACGGCAAGTCCACCGCTGCATCAACAATGCGCTTAAACGGAAACGTATAGCGCACCAAAATCCACGCCACAATCAAGCCAAAAAAGGCATTTATCAGGGCAGCAGCAAACGCGATGCCGAAACTGATTTTATAGGCATTAATCACGCGCGGGCTGCTAATTGTTTGCCAAAACGCCTCTCCCGTCATGGTTGCCGTTTTGAAAAACAGTCCTGACAGCGGAATGAGCACCACCACGGCAAGGCAAAACAGCGTCCAACCCATGGCAAGGCCGAATCCAGGGAGAACGCTGTGCTGTCTTAGTAACGGGATACGCATACAATAATGAGGCTGCAGGAACGAGTTAAGAATTATAGAGTTTGCTACCCTACCCTCCTCTTCCCCTATTGTCCATAGATCTGGTCAAACAAACCACCGTCATCGAAATGCTTCTTTTGTACGTCTTTCCAGCCGCCCAAATCTTTAATGGTTACGAGTTTGGTGACGGGAAACTTATCCGCGTATTTTGCGGCAATTTCTGTGTCACTCGGGCGGTAATAATGTTTTGCGATAATTTCTTGCCCCTCTTTAGAGTATAGGTGCTCAAGATAGGCTGTTGCAACCGCCAGCGTCCCATTTTTATTGGCGTTGCGCTCAATCACCGCAACGGGCGGTTCTGCCAACACACTTAAAGACGGCACGATAATATCAAATTTATCTTTGCCCAACTCATTCACTGCTAAGAATGCTTCATTTTCCCATGAGAGCAGCACATCGCCAATGCCGCGCTGCACAAAAGTGGTGGTTGAACCTCTTGCGCCTGTATCCAAAATTGGCACATTTTTAAAAAGCTTGCCGACAAATTCTTTCGCAGATGCCTCATTATTATTGTTGTGCTGCAACGCATATGCCCATGCAGCAAGGTAGTTCCAGCGTGCGCCCCCCGATGTTTTGGGGTTTGGCGTAATCACCTGCACCCCTTCTTTCACCAAATCATCCCAATCTTTAATGTTCTTCGGGTTGCCTTTCTTCACTAAGAACACAATCGTTGATGTATACGGCGCACTATTATTGGGAAATTTTGCTTGCCAGCCCGTCGGCAATCGTTTTGATTTTTCTGCAATGGCATCAATATCATAGCCCAATGCAAGCGTCACAACATCCGCATTCAAGCCATCGATAACAGAGCGTGCTTGTTTGCCAGACCCACCATGAGATTGCTTAACATGCACCTCTTCCCCTGTTTTGGCTTTCCAAAAGGTGGCGAACGCTTTGTTATAGTCCTCATATAATTCCCGTGTTGGATCATATGAGACGTTTAGAATTTCTTTTTTATCGGCAGCAATCGCGGTTGTTGCCAATAATACGGTGGCAAAAGCCAGCGCAAGAGTGTGTCGTATTGTCATAAGTTCTCCTCCTTAGTTAAAGACAGGACGTACGCAGTGCTCGTCTTTTTTGCCCTTTCAGCGTTAAAAAATTGCTCAAAATGCTCATTTATGTTCAATAAACTCCGCTTTTTCGCAATTTTTTGCCTTGAAATCATCAAAAAATCCTTCACCTGCGCACGTCCTTAGATAATTAAAACCGAAATTGTGTGCGCGCCACTAACGCATTTTCATCAGGGCGATTGGTAACAGTGGCTGCCCCGCCGTCAAAAGTTGTCCAGTCGTAGTTGATAGCGAATTTAAAATTCTCGTTGGGATACCAACTTATGCCTGTCCCTACCGTGCTTGCTTTGTTGGCAGAAAGGCTGTTGTTGGCGAATGTGGGGAAGGTTGCGTTATCAAGCTTCGTTTCGCCTACGCGCCCGAGCACCTCAAACGCGCCCCAACTGTTGGTTGCAGGATTGAACGGATTTTGCGGCACGACACCGCCTTTATACTGATTATCTTCCCCTGTGAGCACATACCCCGCCGAAACTTGCCATGCATTATGCTCTAGCTGTGCTGTGTTTGCGCCATTTCTCACCGTTTGTGCGGAAATGGCATATTCCAACTGCACGCCTAAGCTATTGTAATAATAATAGGCTTGGGGAAACAAACGCCAGTGCGTGCCGCTTGCGTACGTTGTGCTAAGGTAGCTGAAAAATGCTTGCTGCCCTGCTGTGTTGTAACTCCCTAAAATGGTATTGCCCACACTGCCATCACGGTCGCCAATACTTCCCGCAATGCCCACGCCCAAGCCTTGCAATAATAGTGTATCCGCGTTTCTAAAGGGGTGCGCGAACACACGCGCAATGTAATCTTTTTTATCATCAGCATCCGTATCGCTATTGGCGAGGTCTGCTGCGCCATTAAAGATACCCACCTGATATTCCAACACATTGGGGATAATATCGCCATAAAGTTGAAAGCCAACATCACGGCTGGGCGAAAAATTGGTAGGGTGCCCTCGTTCGATAAACTCCATATCTGCCGCTGATTGCAACCGCTCTAATTCTAGCGGTGGCTTAAATTTTCCCACACGGAATTGCAGGCTGTCGAGCACTCTAAAATCAGCGTGTGCATCAAACACCCTTGTTGTGTTCGCAAAATCAGGCATCAATCGGAAAGAGAAATCTTGATACGCTGTTACCTCTAAAACAGGGCGTAAACGCCGCGCCAGAAAATCATCTTTTCCCGTGTTGCCTTTGTCATTAAGGAATGTACGTGCATCAAACTGTGCATAGCCGCGCAATTTAATCTGTAAGTTTTTATCAGGAGACGTAACGAGCAATCCCTTTTGGCGATTCAACTCAACCGTTGCGGTTTTTGCGGCTGTTGCTTTGGCTACTTCTTGCTGCACTTCGATTTTTCGCTCTACAAGGGCGAGCTGTTGCGAAACCGTTTCATGGTTCAATTTTTGCGCCTGTGTTTCGCTTTCTTTCGCGGCTAACTGTTGCTTGAGCGTCGCAATTTCTTGCTCCATCTGCATAATCCGCTGCATGATTTGCGCGTTACTAACAGGCGCTGTTTGCGCAACAGCGGCGTTCGTTGCAAACATAAGCAAACTTGCTGTAATAATAGTTTTTGTGTCAAAGGATGTCATCGCTGCATACTCCTGTATTTTTTTTGTTATAATATTTCTAAGGGAGAATCAGAAATTTGCTGCAAGGTTTTTGCGTCCAACACACTTGCGATCGCATTGCGTACTTCAATCATCACCTTGCGAATGGCACAGGTTTTCTCATCCAAACAATCATCACATTTTTGATACGCCGTGACACTGGCGCAACGAATGGGGGCAAGGGGGCCATCAAGCTTGCGAATAACCCGCCCTAAAGAAATTTCTTCAGGTGTTTTTGCCAAAAAATACCCGCCAAAAATACCGCGCTTACTATTCACAATGCCGTCATTCTTTAATTCAACCAAGATGGCTTCTAAGAATTTTTGCGGCACGTCTGCTTCTGTCGCAATGACACGGGTTTGCAACATTTTTTTATCATTTTTTGCCATCACGACAAGCGCGCGGAGAGCATATTTTGCTTTCATTGATAACATTTAACAACCTCTCACAGCAAAAATCCTACATACTAACTATGGATTTAATTGCGCCCCGTCAAGAAAAAAAAGAGCGGCACATCGCTGCACCGCTCTTTTATAGATTCAAAGTTTTATTGACTACTGATCAACAATGGCACGGCCTTTTGTTTCAATAATCCACGGCATCAAAAGAATACCAATGGCAGGAACAAAGCCAATCCAGAACAACACGTTCATAGCTGCTTCCGTGGTGCTTGCTGCGCCCACAAGAAGCGGCCCTGCTGCAGCGATAATACGCCCAATGTTATAGCAGAACCCTGACCCTGTGCCGCGAATGCGGGTTGGGAACAATTCTGGCAGATAGAACGTAAACGCCCCAAACACCCCAAACACAAACACCCCAATAAAGAAGTATCCATACAGGCGTATTTCAGGGGAGAGATCCAGACCAAACGTCCCCAGCATCGACAAAATCGAGCAGAAGAAGTAGATCTTGAACATCGCTTTCCGCCCCAATGCCTTAGCAAACGGAATCGTCAGCAGTGTTCCAATAAATCCACCAACGTTAAAGTACAGACTGGTGTTAAACTTCCACTTTTCGCCTAGTGCCAATGTTGCAGCGGTGTCTAGTCCGTCTGCTTGCGCTTGAATTTGTGCTAACCCGTTCGCGATAATCGGTAAGAATGCGTTTGCACTCCACCACACAATCAACGCCGTGAACACAACCAAGAAGCCACTGATGGTCAAGGGGAGATACCCCGGTTTAAAGAGATCCCCCAGTTTTCCCATACTTTCTTTGTCTTCCATGTTCTCCCACACTTCTGGCTCTTTAACAAAGAGACGAATAATGAAAGCAATAATTGCAGGAACGAGACCAAACGCCAGCGTATAGCGCCATGACATTTCAGGATCATGCGCGAACATATGCCCTGCGATCACATAGTTGACACCCATTGCAAGGAATAAACCGAAGGGAGCGGACGTGTACAGTAATGCTCCTGCTTCCACGCGTTTTTCCCCGGGGATAACTTCCGCAACCATGGCTGCACCTGCAGCCCATTCGCCGCCAATACCCAGTGCTGCGATCAAACGACAGAGCAATAAAATCCAGATATTCGGCGCGAACGCACACAATGCTGTACCGATTGAATACATCGCCATGGTGAGCGCGAGTGTCTTTGTACGACCAATTTTATCAGCTATTTTTCCGAAAATAATACCGCCAACTGCCCATCCCACAAGGAGAGCGGAAGTCATAATGCCCGTCCAATGATACACGGCATCTTTCGCTTCAGGGCTACCAATTTCCAATCCTAAGAGGCTTGGAATCGCGTTTGGCGCAACAAAGTTAAACAGCATCGCATCAAAAATATCAAACCCCCAACCGAGCCATGCGGCGAAAAACACCGTCCATTGATATCTTGTTAAACCTCTCATGGGTATCTCCATTATTATATTTTAAAGGTCTGCCTTTATGAATAACAAACTTACGGTTGTCAAATAGCTTGTTAAAACAAATAAAAATCAATACATTACTGTGATAAATCATTTCACGGCGAACCAATGCTCTGCCGTTCTCTGTGTTCCTTCAACAGCGGCATAGACATGATGCCTGCCTTTGGCCAACGTCCATAAAAAAGTGTCGCCTTTTTTATACGCAACCTGCGTGCCGTTCACCCACCATGCAACCGTTTGACTAGGAAGCACGCCCGCAACGCGCATGGCAAATGCTTGTTTTGTAACGGGCAAACGGGGATCCATCGCCATCTGCAACCCTTCTGCAGGGCTAACAAGCGTAATGGTTTGGGGGGATGCATCAAAAGGCGTATCAACACGCCCCCTTTTAGGTGCGGTGATTTGCGTAAAATAGTCTGTTTTTTCAACGCACTGTTTTTTATTTTGTTGTGGCACACACACCACAGCTTGTTGGAGTTTAGGGCTTAAAAACAGCGGTGCTGTCTCTCCGTTTTGTGTGTCTAGCCTGTTAAAAATCCCGCGCAACACAAGCGCCGCGCCTGTTGACCCTGTAACACCATCCATCGGCGCTTGATCAGGATTTCCCATCCATACGCCCACTGCATAACGATGATTATACCCCATCGCCCATGCATCGCGATAATCCGTTGAGGTGCCTGTTTTCACCGCCGTTTGTGTGGGGACATTTAAAACGCTCTGCATACCAAATTCCAAGCTTCGCGCCCATGGATCAGAAAGAATATTGCCAATTAAAGAGGCGGTTTCTTCGCTGAACACTCGCGTTTTGGGGGCAGGCTCTTCTTCAACAACAGTGCGCAGGGGAACGGAAACCCCACGATTAGCAAGTGTTGCATAACCGCGCAATAACTCTACTAAACTCACCTCACCACTGCCCAATGCTAACCCTTCATCATAATAGGCAACGGATTGTGTTAAGCTCGCAAATCCCAACGCCTGTAATTGTTGCAAATAGGAGGATGTGCCCACAAAACTGATCGTGTGCACCGCAGGAATATTTAATGAGTTGCCTAAGGCTTGCCGCAACGTCACCTGTCCATAATAACGGTGACTATAGTTATGAAATCGATGCAAGCCCTGCCCCACACTGTTTGCGTAAGGCGCATCTTCAATGATTGTTGCGGGTGTCCAGCCTTTTTCCAAAGCAGCGGCATATAAAAACGGTTTTAAGGCTGATGCAGGTTGACGCGGGCGACGCACCATATCAATTTTACAGGCTTCTTGCTGAAAATTGCTCGCAACACACCCCACGCCTGTGGATACCCACGCCAAAATCTCCCCTGTTTGATGATCCATCACCAAAGCAGCGGCAGCTCGCACCTGATGACTTTTTAACGCCTCCAGCCGCGTATCCAGCAAGTTTTGCGTAAACTGTTGCAATCCTGCATCTAACGTTGTGCGGGATGCATCGTGTCCTTGTTGGCGCACATATTCTAAAAAAGGGGCTGCATAAACAAGCGGTTGCGGGTCTGTAACGATGAGGGGTGTATCAGGAGGAGAGACGCCCATCGCCCTTGCAAGACGCTGTATACGCCCGTTAATCACCCCTGTTTTTTGTCGTAAATCAAATTTTGAGGGGGCACGCACCAACACTGCTAAGGCTAACATTTCTTGCTGACTAAGCGTGTTAAGACTACGCCCAAAATAAAACCGTGCCGCTTGCACCACGCCTCGTCTGTTCGCTGCAAACGGTACTTGATTAAGATAAAACTCTAGAATATCCGCCTTGCTGCGTTGTTGCTCTAGCAGCATTGCCTCAAGCCCTTCAAGCCACTTTGTCCAAAAGGTGCGTGGTCGCGGATGCAGCACCCGCACCACCTGTTCGGTGATACTACTGGCACCCCGCGAGGCATCGCCATGCCGTATCCGTTGCCAGACTGCCCCAAAACGAGCACGCCAATCAACGCCGCCATGATTATAAAATCCCTTATCTTCCGCTGTAATAAACGCGTGTTGTAAAAAGGCAGGGATGTGATACAGCGGCATCACATCCGCCGTGTTCCATGCGGTTTGATAGGTTATGCGTAACGGCTGCCCGTGCCTATCTTCCATGGTGGAAAAACGACTGTCTGATACAACGCGATTGAACATAACGGCGGGCGATCGCACATCCCACACTGTTTTCGCTCCCACAAACAGCACGAGGCTCAACACCGCGATAATAACGCTTTTCATGGAGTAGCTTGTAAAGGCTTAATTGTCATTTGCACGGGCACGCCCTTACCATAGACATCAGAATCATACATTTCTTCTGCCATAACGGGCATACTTAAGAATTGTCCCGCTGCGATTGCTTGTGCGGTATACGATAAATGATAGTTCCCCGCTGGTAAATAATCCGCATAGAACCGCACTGCATCATGGCGCAATTCTTGATGATAAAAACTCCACCTCGCTGCATTATATCCCACCCAGTCGTTAAATTTGAAATACCAAGAGCCACCAGCCGCCGTAAAATCCCCTTTTTTCGCGTCAATGACAGACGCGGTTGCAAGGTCACGGTTCACAGGCTCTAATCCACCCGCAACAGGGTCATCCACCACCACAAAATTACGCGCCGCAGGGACAGATATATACAAATCCACCCGCACCAATTCCCCCGCCTTCAAAGCAACAGGCGCACTAAGCAACACCCATGCCCCCTCTCGTTCAACGCTGTATTCACGATGAATTTCAATGCCTGCGTTGGTATCTGTCGCACTCTCTTCAAGAGGCGCGTATTGCATCTTTGTTGCATAATACAATCGCCCTGTACCCGTGCGTTCAATCTGTACGCTAGCATTGCGTCCTGCATCGCCTGCTTCAAGGGGGCGTGTGAACGTCACTGCTGCATCTTTTACGCTCGAGAAAGTCGCCTCCCCGAAAGTTTTTGCATCCAATGCCGCACGCACAGTCATCGACGGCTTTACCGCCTCAAAAGTTTTTGCATAGTCAACGAGTGCCTGCAAACAAAACAGGTTTTCTTGAGTATTTTCCCAGTGATCCCTGCTGCCGCGTGCTTGAGTTATCATGCGTGCCAATTTCATCGGGACCTCACCAACGGAAGATTTCCCTGCCGCTGTTGTTGCATAATCACTAAACACGGATAAAATCGCGCAATTTTCTCGCAACGGACTTGCTAAAATTCGGTCGTAGCTATCATCAAGCGCTTCACTGAACGTAATTTTTCCTGCTGATTCATTGGCCGTGGATAAAATCATCGGCACCACATCCTTCACATCACTTTTAAGCGCAAGAGCGGCTTGCATGAAGAATGTTTTGCCGAATAAACTCATGTGTGGTAAGTGTGGACGATAGCGTTCTATATCGGCTGCCGTCACTTTTCCTTGTTCTGCTAAAGCTGCCAACGCCACAGCGCGCACTGTTGCTGCCATCCCGTCACTATAAAAACTGGGGAAGGCATCTTGGCGCAACAAACCCGCTAAATAGGCATGGAGTTTTTCTTCCACCGCCACAGGAATTATGTAGCCTGCCTGCCGCAATCCATTAAACGCAACCGCCGTATACGCACTCAAATACGGATCAACATACTGATCTTGCGCCACAAAATACGTCATCCCTCCGTTGGGTGCTTGCGAACTTGCCGCCGTTGCCAACGTCTGTTGCGGCAACTCTTTTGCTTCTTGCCATGTCAGGGTTTCGGGCAGGTAGGCGTTGAGTTGGGTAAAATGCGATGCCATCACCGCTTTGGTCAACCGCTGCTCCCAACAACTATAGGGATAGGTGCGGATATAGTCAAACGCGCCCGCTATATTCCCCAAAACACTGGGCGATGCAACCACGCTCACGCTCCCCACATCCGTATGGATTTTTTGAGGAAACTTGAGCGATTCTTCAACTCTATTCTCTGTTGTTGAGCCATAATGAGCGGCTGTCTCCAACGACCGCCGTTTGTTGACAACAACCGTATGCGTCAACGCATCGCCATCTATTGCATCCACAGCGGTTGCACGAAAATCAATCGCGCCTTGCGGTGTATCATTCCCTACAGCATTGCTTTTTAAGGACAAAAACACAGTTTTTCGTTTATACGGCTCTAGGGTGATGACTTGTGTTGTTTTCGCCTGCTCAACACTCCCTGTTGCCGTTAAAGTAACGCTGAGTGTCCGCGTTTTATCGGTACGGTTCATCACGCTGAAATCCGCATCGAAGCTGTCGCCTTCTGTAAGCTGGTTGGGCATCACAGGGCGAATTTCTGTGGGCTTATTCACTGTAAAGTTCGCCTCGCCCAGCCCCATTCTATCTGAAGGTGTCACCGCCATAGCAAGAACCCGCCAGCCCGTTAAATTATCAGGCACGGGGAATGTCACTGTTGCTTTGCCATTAGCATCGGTTTTAAGCGAGGGATTCCAATAGCTCACGAATTTAAACTGATTGCGTGTTGCTAAATCCCGTCCCCCATCGCCACCTTGGTTTGCGCCTTTTGTCATAAACGCCTGACGACCCACCAACCGCATCAACAGGCTATAATTGCGAACATCCAACCCTTCTAGCTGATAAAAACCATCATACGGGTCAAAATACTTCTTCCCGCCCTGCAATAAATCGAACACCGCTTCATCTAGCACCACCACGGCAAGCTCAATCGGTTCTTTTTTATCCGCATGACGCGGCGTTGCGTGTAAGCTCACCGTTACCGTCTCGCGTGGCTTATACACAGCCTTATCGCTCTGCGCGACAACGGTAATTTCTTTATGCGGATCGTCAAGCGGCACTTTCACATAGCCAATGCGGAACGTGGGCTTGCCCAAATCAAGCTGCAATTCCACAGGCTTATCTGTATCTTGTAAGGGCTTTTCTACACGCGGCGAAAATACCGTAACTGACATGTAAAATCCCGGCAAATACGATGCTTTAACAGGAAATTGCACCACAGGCGTGCTGCCCTCAAGTGTTTGCACAAAATGATCAATCACCCCATAGCGTTCAATGGTGATTAAGGCTTTTGCGTTCGGATAGGGGTTTTTCACTAAAAACTTAGCCGTGTCCCCCACCTGCCATGTTGGCTTTTCAGGAATAATCTCTAAGGCATTTTCTTCTTCCGTATTCCACACAACATCGCCTTTGCCCACAGCATACAGTGTTGTTTCGTTCGTGTGCATGCGCCCTTTTGTGTCCGTCACCGTTGCAGTTAAACGATAATACCCTGCTTTTTCAGGCGTAAACGAGCACGCCGTTGATGCGGCTTGTGATATTCCCGAACAGTCACCCGCTTTCACCCATTCCGTGTGAAATTCTGTCAAATAGGCATTGCCTGCCCCTTTAACACGCGCCGCTTTTGTTTCTTCTCGTTCAAACAAGAGCGTGACGTTACTGCCTGCAACGGGCACGCCCTGTTCATTAACAACCAGATAGTGAGCGGTGCTGGGCACACTCGCTTGCCACACCCAATTTTCAATTTTCAAGCCAATAAAACGGTCAACGCCTGCATAATCAGCGTAACTTTGTGAGGCAATAGATTTGCCCCTGTCATCCTGCACCGCGCTTTCCACCATCAATCGCCCAAAAGCAACACTCTGTTCAGGCAACGAAAATTTTATTGTTATCTCTCCTGTTGCGCCCAGTGTATCGTTTTTTTGAAAAACTTGATTTTCGCCATCGTTTTCTGTCGAGTGCCCTGTAAAACTGAACCCTTTGGCAACGCGGTGTTTTGAGGTGAAGTCTTTAGACGATAGCATCGCCGTTATCTTCACCGCCGCATCCGTATACGCCCCGCCTGAATGGAGTTTTGCGGTGGTTGTTGCCTCAATAGTCTCCGTGCCTCTAAATAAATCGCCATTTAATTGCGTGGTTACTTTAAACGGAGACGGGGTAAAATCACTCACCAAAACCCGCAACGGATACCAATTAAATTTTCCTGTCTCTTCGCCTTCTTCGGTATAGTTGTTTGAATCTCGGGTTGCAAAATTGGCTGTTAGCCTAAACCGATACCACCCCACCGCCGCATTCTTCGGCACGGTGAATTCCCCCGCATAACTGCCAAATTCATTTAGCGTAACATGCTTGATTTCTTCAACTTTTTTGCCTAAAGGATCAAGAATAGCCAACGAATACCCGTCTTTAGGGGCAGCAATCAGCGCGTTATTATCTTGATTTCGCACATAAAATTTATATTGGATGGTATCCCCCGCCCGATAAATCCCTTGTGCTGTTGTTCCCCATGTTTTGATATGCCCATAATTTTCTTGGGGTTCGGGATAAATGCTTTCCCCTGTGGTGCGATAGGAACTCATCGCAAAATCATAATTTAGCGGCATCAGCGCAATAGCGTCCTGTTGCGTAACGCGCACAAACAGGTTTTCTTCCCGCTCACTTGTCCAGCGCAATTTCAAAGCAGGGTCAAGCGTTTGTGTGCCTGCCAACAGGGCAACCCCTGAACCGTCTGTTATTGCGGTGGTGAGTAGTGCGGGAGTGTTTGAAAGGTGTGTCAGGACATCTTTGTAAATATCAACCTGAGCATTCGCAACAGGCTGTCCTGTCGCCATGTCTATCACCCACACCATCGTGTTAAAATGCCCCAATTTCACTTGCACTTGATAGGGTGTTACCTGTGCAAATAAATACTGCGATTCTGTTGCTGGCGTTGTTGAAAGAGTCCCATACACCGCCCCACTTTTCCCCTCCAACATCTCGCGCACTTTTAACGGCACGGCAAACTGAACATCTTTTACAGCGGGGATTTGCAAGGTGGCTGTCTGTTTCGTCGCTGTACCCGATGCACTAAGTTTTGCGTATGTGAAAGACGTGCTCTCGATGTTATTAACATACAGCGGCGCATCACTTTTAATGCCCGTTTCTAACACAGCCGTATTATAAACCAATTGTGCATTAGGTGGGCGATGGTCTGTAATGAACGCCAACGCAATATCTGTGGCAAGCGACCTGCCGAATTCATCCGCGAACACATCGGGCTGTTCCTCACGCCATAATGCTTTAAAAGCACGCCATTGCTTTGTGAAATAATCAGGCGTATCCGCTTTTGCACGGAGCGTATAGGTTGCCGCCGCCTTCAAGCCGAACGGCAGATAGACCGAATAGACATTCCCTTTTTTATACGGCTCTGCTAAGCGCGAGCCACCATCCCCCCAATTCTCTCCACTCTCCAAGCCTTTGCTCAAATCAGGGGTGAATTGCATCTGTTCTTTTATTATTTTTGGCAACACAGGGCTGCTGAATTGCAAAGCAACCGTATTCATCGGGTTACACTTTTCCTGCTGCGTTGTTTGTGCGTTAAAAACAATCGGTTTTCCTGCATTGGTCGTGCACGACACCCCCAAAAAGGCGAATGGCGGCAACGTGTCAAAACGCAACAATTCTCGATTTGTTACACCGTGTTCGCTCCCCTCGCCCACTAACCCTGCAGTGCCTTTAAGAATAAAAGCACTGTCCAAGGGCAATTCTTGTGTTGGCTCTAATAGCCACACACGCCGCGCCTCTTTGCCATCAACCTTCAGGGGCGCATCATCGCTAAATTGTTTTCGTATCCACCGCAATAGTGCCCAGCTTCCTGCTTTTTCTTCTGTTGCGCCACTCGATGCCTCTTGTGCATCCTCATCTTCCCGTAAATCAAACGAGAATTTTTCGTCACCCTTTGTTAAAACCAACGCTTTTTGAACGGATTCTGCCGTGACGGCTTGATTAAACGTGATTTTCAGTACAGGCGCACCCGCCGCCCGCCACTGCTTAAAATCAATTTCTTGCACATCAGGGCGTTGCATGATGAAAGTATGCGTATAGGGTGCAGCCAACGTCCCCCCATCTTCCGCTTTAATACCTTGATTCAGGGTAAGTGTATATTTTGTTGCTTTGGTGAGGGCGTTTTTCTCATCCAGTTGGCACGCAAGCGCACTGGTATTCAACCACCGCCACTGACAGGCAACTGTGGGGGTTATAGTAATCGGCACTTCGGAAGCATCACGCTCCATGCGCCCTATCGGCACGACAGCGCGATTAAACTGAATGACAATTTGCTTTTCTGCCCCCACATCCTCGCCCTGCGGGGTAACACGCTCAACGCGCAATTCTTTGGGGGAAAGTTCTTCTGCCTGTACGTCTGCTTGTGCAACAAAAAAGAGAATAACCAACACGAAAAACAGGGGATAATGGCGCATTCACAGCTCTTTCCAACTTATCCTTAACTATACCATGCTTTGCTAAAACATGGCAAGGGGGCGGCAAAAATAAAAATATTACAATGCAGAAGCACGCACATTCTTTATAAAACTTGCAATCAGCGTATTGTCTTTCACACCCCGCGCTCGTTCAACACCCGAGGAGACATCCACACCATCAGGCTTTGTTTGTAAGATTGCGTCCGCAACATTGCTCGGATTCAATCCCCCTGCCAGCAGCCACGGCGTTTGACTCTGAAACCCTTGCAATAAAGTCCAATCAAAAGATTTATTATTGCCGCCATGCAACTCTTGCGCTGTGGGTTTTGCATCCAATAAAAGCCAATCCGCTATGCCTTGATATTGTTGCACAATAGCAACATCGCCTTGCGTTGCAATCCCCACCGCCTTTATCACAGGGAATTGATACGTTTTCTTGACAAACGCCACGCGTTCTGGGCTTTCTGCACCATGCAACTGCAATGCGTGAACATTCACGCGTGTGCAAATTTCGATCAAAAATGCGTCCTCTGCATCCACTGTGAGCGCAACAATTTTAGCGTGTTGCAGGGGTATTTTGCTTAAAATAGCCGCCTGCTCTAGTGTTAAATGTCGTGGCGATTTTTCGTAAAAAACCAGCCCCACAAAATCCGCCCCTGCATTATCCGCCGCCAGCAACGCTTCTGTTGTTGTAATACCGCAAATTTTTATTTTCATTGTGCGGCAATATCTTGATTGATTGATAACAGCGCTTGAAGGGGATCGGGGCTTTGGGTAATAGGTCGCCCGATAACCAAGTAATCCGCGCCATTTGCAAGTGCTTGTTTCGGAGTAAGGGTGCGCTGCTGATCGCCCACTGCGGCTGTTAAAGGGCGAATACCCGGTGTAACAACCAGTAATGTTGCGCCAAACGCTTGTTTGATAAGCGGTGCTTCTAATGGCGAGGCAACAATGCCGTCTAGTCCTGCATTCGCTGCTAATCCCGCCAAGCGCAACACCTGTTTTTCAGGCTGTCCTGCAAAGCCAATAGCGCTTGTTTCTGCTGAATTGAGGCTTGTAAGCACTGTTACACCTAACACTTTGGGACGCGGTTTATTAACGCTCTGCGCGCCCTCATTTGCGGCATCCATCACCGCGCGTAACATCGCTTCACCACCACTTGTATGCACTGTAAGATACGCAACGCCGAGCTTTGCTGCCTCCCGCACTGCCCCTGCTGCCGTATTAGGAATATCGTGAAACTTCAAATCAAGAAAAATCGGGACATTCAGCAATAGCAACGCTTTGACGCCCAGAAGTCCTTGCGCCATGAAGAACTCAAGTCCCAACTTTATACCCGCTAAGTGGGGCGCAAGCATTGCGGTCAACTTCCGCGCTTCTTCTAAGTCAGGTGTATCGAGCGCACAAAAAATTTTATGCTCCTCCATGGCTTATTCCGCCGCTTTCGCCGTCGCAACGGGGGCAACACCGTGTTTTGTCATAAACGCTTTAATGCCGCGCAATGCTTGGCGGATACGATGCACATTTTCCACCATCGCGATGCGCACATGATCATCCCCGTATTCCCCAAAACCCACTCCCGGTGCGACCGCCACACAGGCTTCTTTTAACAGCAATTTTGAAAATTCTAATGACCCCATGGCGCGGAACGGTTCAGGGATGGGGGCCCAAATAAACATGGAGGCTTCAGGCGTGGGCACATCCCATCCTGCGGCTTTCAGCCCTGCAACCAAAATATCCCGCCGCTCTTTATACATTGCGCGCATATCGGCAACATATTGCTGCGAACCGTTCAACGCGGCTGTGCTGGCAACCTGAATGGGGGTAAATCCGCCATAATCAACGTAGGATTTTATGCGTGTTAAGGCAGCAATTAACGTCGGATTTCCTGCTGCAAAACCAACGCGCCAACCCGCCATCGAATAGGTTTTGCTCATGGAGGTAAATTCAATTGCAACATCTTTCGCGTTTGGCACTTGCAAAATGGAGGGAGGCGGTTTTGTTTCATCGAAGTAAATTTCTGAATACGCCAAATCGGATAAAATATAAATCTTATGGAAGCGGCAGAAATCAACCATTTCAGCATAAAAATCTAAATCCACCACTTGTGCTGTGGGGTTACACGGATAATTCAAAACTAGCATCAAAGGCTTAGGAACACTGTGTTTCACCGCGCGTTGCAACTGCAACAAAAATTGCTCCCTGAAATCTGCCCCAAGCGTGAACGGAACGTGTCGAATGGATGCCCCTGCAATAATAAAACCGTAAGGATGAATGGGATAGCTTGGGTTCGGGACTAAAATTATATCCCCTGGGCTGGTGATCGCTTGCGCAAGGTTGGCAATACCTTCTTTTGAGCCTAACGTCACAATAATTTCTTTGTCGGGATCTAA
Organism: Alphaproteobacteria bacterium; assembly: GCA_947457935.1. GTDB lineage: Bacteria > Pseudomonadota > Alphaproteobacteria > JAJTHO01 > CANGXP01 > CANGXP01. Next base: position 39,369 of record CANGXP010000011.1, read on the forward strand.
TTCCACGCCGAACCGCTTTAAATAATAAGCCGCTTGCGCTTTTCGAAGTCCAAAAATGCCCCGAGACATAGAGTATCCGTGCACGCGCGGGCTTTTTACCACCTCAATCAATTTTTCGGTAACATGGGGCGGGGGCGGCATATCGGGATTCCCCATGCCGAAATCAATAATATCGTTGCCTGCTGCGCGCGCCTCTGCCTTTAGCCGATTAACCTCAGCAAAAACATAGGGTTGCAACCGCTTTATCCGATAAAATTCTTGTTCCATTATGCCCTCAAATAGTTTTTCGCTTTACAATAAACAATAATTAAAAAAACAGCAATACTTGTGAATTGAACAACTATCCATTACAATTAGAAACTGGTCATATAAAAAAGCTTAGATGACTGGTTCCAAGATGATTTAAGCAATCATATTGAGCATGTGAAATGATCACGGTTTATCCTTACAACACGCTCGGGCACGCTGACCACGGCTGGCTGAACGCACGGCATCACTTTAGTTTTGCCCGTTATTATAATCCAGACCGTGTAGGTTTTGGCACGTTGCTTGTCATCAATGATGATATTGTTGCGGCAGGGCGCGGTTTTGCCAAACACCCCCATGATAACATGGAAATCATTACAAATCATTACATTATGTACGGCAAGGCGCAATTACCCATGAAGACAGCATGGGCAACAAAGGGCGCACAGCGGCGGGCGATGTGCAGGTGATGAGCGCGGGCACAGGCGTATTTCACTCTGAGGTAAATGCGGAGCACGAAGACACAAGACTATATCAAATTTGGATAACCCCCAACGTGCGCGATGTTGCACCCCGTTGGGAAGCAAAGCAATTCCCCAAAGCCCCCGCAACGAACAGTTTGCCCGTGTTGGTATCAGGACAACCTGAACACGCAAATTCTGATGCGTTGATGATTTATCAAGATGCGGCAATATATGGCGGCACACTCATTAAAGGCGCAACACTCACGCAAAAGATCAAACATCAAGCGTATATTCTTGCGTCTGTCGGGCAATTCACTATAAATGATGTAGTGCTCAATCAAGGCGATGGGGCGGAAATAACGGGCGATAAAACCCTTGTAATTACAGCCCTAACGGATGCAGAAGTACTCGTGATTGACGTGCCTGAAAAATAATAATGAGGAGAGACGACAATGATAAAAAAATTTACAGTTACCGCACTGATGGCAGCGTTTGTGGCGATTGCACCGCTCAATATACATGCAGCAGAAATGACACCCGTTGCAGCGATGCCAGCAGGGGCTTACACGCTCGATAAAACCCACGCGAGCCTTACTTGGAAAGTGAATCACCTAGGGCTTTCAAACTATACTGCTCGCTTTACTGATATTGACGCAACAATCAATTTTGACCCAAAAGACCTGACCAAAAGCACGCTTGTTGCAACGGTTGACCCTACTTCGGTAAAAACTGATTATCCTGACGCTAAAAAGAAAAACTTCGATGCCAAACTTGCAGAAGGCAAGGAGTGGTTTAATGCGAAACAATTTCCAAAAATCACTTTTAAATCGACAAAGATTGAAAAAACCAGTGAGACAACAGGGAAAATTTACGGGGAACTCACGTTTTTAGGGGTTACAAAGCCGTTGGTGTTAGACGCAACTTTTAATGGGGCGTACGCCAAAAAGCCTTTCGCACCCAATGATGCGGCAGGGCTTGGTTTTTCCGCAACGGGCGTGGTGAAACGCTCGCTCTGGGGGCTTGGCACCTACATTCCCGTCGTCGGGGATGATGTTACCGTTCAGATTGAAACAGAATTTCATAAGGCTCAGTAGTCATGGTAACCCGCTATCATCCTATTACTATTACCCTTCATTGGGTAATGGCAATCGCGTTTTTTCTCATGCTCGGCAGTGGGCTTGTCATGGAAAATCTTGATATTGACCCAAACTTGAAATTCAACCTGTTTCAATGGCACAAGTCGCTTGGCGTGCTGTTGTTATGCACTTTTTTTGTGCGTCTTGCCGTGCGGCTGTTTGCTGAAAAACCTGCTTTGCCTGATGCATTATCGCAACGGGAACAAAAACTTGCACGCTGGGGACATAGAGCGTTGTATTTCTGGATGATTGCGTTGCCGATAACAGGCTGGTTTATTGTTTCTGCCAGCGTTATTGGGTTGCCAACAATTGTGTTTGGGCAATTCGTCTGGCCGCATATTCCGAACCTTGCAGGCAACGAACAGATTGAAGAAATTGCGGAAACTGTTCATGCAGCCCTTGCTTATACATTCATCGGGCTTATTTTTATTCATATTACAGCCGTGGTGAAACATATGCGGAAAGATAAAATAAATCTGTTGCCGCGCATCGGGATTGGCAAAGACAAATAAGTGGGCAGTATGCAGTTATTTTTTATTGCCGTGATGTTGTTACTCGCAGGCGGTCTGCCTTCCGTTGCTGCTGAGTATAAAATTGATACCACACAAAGCACCTTGAAATTTAGGGGAACGCACGCTGGCAACACTTTTAACGGTGTTTTTAAACAATGGACGGGGAAAATTGTTTTTGACGCTAAAAATCTTGAGACCAGCAGTCTTGATGTCACCATCGACACAACAACCGCTGAAACAGGCAATACACTGTATGATTTAACACTGCCAACAGAAGATTGGTTTGCTGTAAAAAAGCACCCTGTGGCAACATTTAAAAGCACCTATATTACGAAAAATTCCTTGGGAAGTTATACCGTTGCAGGAACACTCACCATTCGCAATATCCCACAACCAATTCGGTTTACATTTATTCTCACCCCCGATGATGAAAGCAGCCCCACAGCCAAAGTAACATTTACTCTGCCTGTTGACAGGCTGGTGTTTGATATGGGGAAGCAGTCTGATGCGGCGGCAGATTGGGTGGGACGGACGATTGATATTGATGGCGTGGTGATTGCAAATCGCTTATAGTCCTGCAAATGGATAGCTCGGTTCTCTTTAACATTTTTATTTTTCTCACTGCAGCGTGTGTTGTGGTGCCTATTGCCAGCCGTTTCAAACTTGGCTCTGTATTAGGGTATTTAGCGGCAGGCATTCTGATTGGCCCTTTTGGGTTGGGCTTGATTGGGGACGCAACCAAAATCATGCACTTTGCCGAATTTGGCGTGGTGATGATGCTGTTTGTCATCGGGCTAGAGCTTGAACCTGCGATGCTATGGCGACTCCGCAAATCTATTGTGGGACTAGGCGGGCTACAAGTTTGTGTTACCAGCCTGTGTATTGCCGCAATCGGCATCGCGTTGGGCTATGCATGGCAAATAAGCCTTGCGGTAGGCATGGGGCTATCGCTCTCCTCCACCGCGTTTGTATTGCAGTCGTTACAAGAAAAAAGCCTCATGCAAACGCCTGTGGGCGAAAATGCCTTTTCAGTTTTATTATTCCAAGATATTGCCGTTATTCCGATTCTTGTCCTCATGCCGTTGTTAGCGTTGCATAATCATGAAACCACACACACAACAGGAGTGCTGGCGGGCGCAGCAGGGTGGATTCAGGCAGGAGCGGTTGCACTAGTGATTGCCAGCGTTATTGCTTTGGGACGCTATGCTTCTCCGCATTTATTCCGCACGATTGCAAAAACGAATTTACGCGAGGTTTTCACAGCAACGTCTCTTGCCTTGGTGGTGGGGATTACGTTGCTGATGCAGCTTGTGGGCGTATCCCCCGCGCTGGGCGCGTTTGTGGCAGGGGTGGTGCTTGCAAACTCTTCTTATCGCCGCACGATTGAGACAGACCTTGAGCCATTCAAAGGCTTGCTGTTGGGCTTGTTTTTCATTTCCGTAGGCATGGGAATGGATTTTGCGCTGTTTGATAAATATCCTTTATCCCTACCGTTAGCGGTGTTGGGACTCGTTTGCTGCAAGGCATTTATTTTATTTGTATTGGGGCGTTATTTTGGCTTGAATACAGAGCATCGAATAGGGCTTGCTGTTGTACTCTCGCAAGGCGGGGAATTCGCCTTTGTGCTGTTTCAATTTGCAGGTGGATTAGGCATTTTTAATGCAGAGCAGGCGAAATTCCTTACTTTGTTGGTTGCATTGTCGTTGGCAACAACGCCGTTGCTGATGGTGTTTTACAGTAGTGTTATTGTGCCACGTTTTATGACTGTGTTGCCGCATCGTGATTTTGACGCAATTCACGAACAAAACAGCGTGATCATTGCAGGATTCGGGCGTTTTGGGCAGGTTGTTGGGCGGTTTATTAGCGGGCAAGGTGTGAAAATAACCGTTCTTGAGAAAAACCCTGAACAAATTGAATTGCTTAGCAAGTTTGGCTATAAAGGCTATTTTGGTGATGCAGAACGCCTAGATATATTGCGGAATGCAGGAGCAGCAAATGCAAAATTGATTATTGTTGCGGTGGGAAAAATAGAGAGTTGTTTGCACATTGTGCGCCTTGTACGCGAGGAATTCCCCCATGTAACGATATTCGCACGGGCACGTAATCGCCGTCACGCATATGAGTTACATAAGTTGGGGGTAACTTATTTTAAACGCGAAACATTTGATTCATCGCTTACTCTCGCGCAAAAAGCGATGGTATTTCTGGGCAACAATGAAGCTGATATGCTGTATAAAGCAGAACAATTTTTACGCCATGACGAAGCAACACTGCATAAGTCATTTGAATTTTTTGAAAATGAGCCACAACTCGTGAATTTTGGGCGGTTGCGCCGCGAAGAGCTGGAGCGTATTTTACAACAAGATAGCGGGGATAGGGCAAGCAGTGCGTGATCTTTTGAACATTGGTTTTATTTGATAGAGTATACAGTTCAGGACTTACGCAGCTGAGTGATTCACATCACAAGTCTGAGTGGATTATTCAACGCTGAATATACATAGTCATAGAGTAATTTTTCTTTTAGTTGATAGACGGTAGTTTTGAGGGCATATGCGGCGCGTTTAAGGATAACCCAA
>CANGXP010000012.1 GCA_947457935.1 Alphaproteobacteria bacterium
CCGCACAGCCGCGTTCGGGTTGTTTGCGCTTTGGGCGTAACAATCGCTATTTTGCTGCCCACCAGCGCATTCACCAGTGTTGACTTCCCCGCATTCGGCACGCCGATAATGGCGATAGACCCTGCTTTTTGTGGTGAATCTGTTGTCATGTCGTCGCCAGTTCTAAGAGTTTTTGCGCCGCGAGTTGCTCGGCTTTTTTCTTGGATGCGCCTTCCGCACGGCACGGCGGAAGCCCGTTTACGGTCACTTCCACACAAAAATGCGGTTGATGATCTGGCCCCACAGTGCCGACCACAACATACTCAGGGCGCGGCAACCCTCGCCCTTGTGCCCATTCTTGCAGCGCAGATTTTGCATCAATCGGGGGTTTTTCTGTCATATCCAGCAGCGGATGCCAGTATACGGTCACAAACTTTTTTGCCGCTTCCAGCCCACCATCAAGGTACAGTGCGCCTAACAACGCTTCGCACACATCTGCTTGCAGTGTCTCGTTTTTGAGGTGATGTCCGCGTTCTTGTACTGAAAATTGCACATACCGCGGCAAATCAATGTTGCGCGCCACGGTTGCCAAGGCAGTGCGGCACACAAGGGCAGCATGACGTTTCGCAATTTGCCCTTCTCGTTCAAACGGGAACAAAGCAAACAGCATGTCTGCCACAATAAGCGCAAGCACCCTGTCGCCTAAAAACTCAAGACGTTCATAGCCCCTGTCTTGGCGTTTACGCGCAGCACTAACATGCGTTAAGGCTTGTGCAAGCAAGGTTTTATCGTTGAAGAAATAGCCGATTTCGGTTTCAAGGAGGGAGTGCATCGCGTTACTCAATGGTTTGCGCGAACCTGTCGCCCCTTAACGCAAATGGCCAGCGCCAAAACTGCCATAACGGCACATTGCTATGGGTTGAAAACGCAATCACTTTGGCGTGTCCCACAAAATTAGCAAAGGGCACCGATGTAATCTCTTCCGTGCGGCTGTCTTGCGATCTATCCCGATTATCACCCATCATAAAATAATGCCCTTCAGGCACGATAAATTCTTTTGTATTATCCAGTGCGCCCACATCGCCATCTTTTTCAATGATCGTATGCACCACGCCATTCGGCAGCGTTTCTTTATATCTGTCAAACGAGAGTACTGTCCCGTCATACTGTGTTTGCGTAAAGGGTGTCGTCGCCTCCCGCCGTACCAACACACCATTGATGAATAGCCGCCCTTCTTTCATCTGAATGCGGTCGTTGGGCAGCCCTATCACCCGTTTAATATAGTTGGTATCAGGGTAACGGCTGGGGCGAAACACCGCCACATCGCCCCGTTGTGGTTCTGTGGCAAATACGCGATTTTCTAGGGCTTTGATGGGGAGCGGTGCGCTAAATTGCCCATAGCCGTAAGAAACTTTGGAGACAAACAAATAATCGCCAATCACCAAATTCGGCAACATGGATTCAGAGGGAATATTGAACGGTTCGTAGCACAGCGTGCGAAAAGTGACAGCCACAAGGGCTGCGTAAAACAATGTTTTAAGCGTTTCACCTATACCAAGTTTGTCATTCATATTGTTTTACTTATCACCACAAAAGCCAATGCGTACGGCTGTTCATCCGCCAAACTTACATGAATGTCAAGGGCATCTCTATAAAGCTCTTTTATAGGGCGATTGGCAGCGTCAGAGATTTTATCTGAAGCCGCACGTACAAGAGGGTACGCTTGCGTTTCAGAAAAACTTTCTTCCTCGCCACTCATCCCGATAAAAGAGTTTCTAGACGCGCCCTCAAGGTTTTGCGTAGAAATTCCCAGTGTTTTTGCCAACACATGTTCCGCAATTTTTAAACACGGCTTGCCGTTTTTATCGTTCCCCACGTCAAAATCTTGCCATGTTATCCCTGCGCGTAAACCCGTCCCTAATGCTTTCAGCGCGGCTTCTTTCGCGGCAAAGCGTTTGGCAAAGGCAGCGGCGGGATGATGTTGAGCCATGCAATACGCCCGTTCTTGGGGGGTAAATATTTTGCACACAAACCGATCGCCAAACCGATGGAGCAGTTTTTCAATACGGCGCGTATCCACCATATCCGTGCCAATACCTACAATCATTCGCGTGCCGCCAACATCAGTCGTTTCATCTCGATGATGCTTGCCTCTAGCCCCAAAAATATTGCTTCACCGATTAAAAAGTGCCCAATGTTTAATTCTGTGAGGGAGGGGATTGCCGCAATCGGCATCACCGTTTCATAATTTAAGCCATGTCCTGCATGACACTCTAAACCCAATTCTGCTGCATAGAGAGCCGCCTGTTGCAACCGCTCCACCTCAAAGGCTTGGGCTGTGCCTCTAGTCTCGCAATATTTGCCCGTGTGCAGTTCAACAACCACTGCACCCAACGCTTTTGCAGCCTCTAACTGCGCTCTATCAGGGTCAATAAACAACGACACGCGAATGTCTGCTGCTTGAAGCTCTGCTACATATTGCTCTAAGGTTGATTGTTGACCTGCCACATCAAGCCCGCCTTCGGTTGTCACCTCTGTGCGTTTTTCTGGTACAATACAGGCCGCGTGCGGCTTGTTCCGCAAAGCAATCTGCAACATTTCTGGTGTTGCCGCCATTTCTAAATTCAAGGGTAGGCGCAATTCCTCTACCAACCGCACAATATCCGCATCGCTGATATGCCGTCTGTCTTCCCGCAAATGCGCGGTAATGCCGTCCGCACCCGCACTTTCTGCCAACTTTGCTGCCCGCACAGGGCATGGGTGCATTCCCCCCCGCGCATTGCGAATGGTAGCAACGTGATCAATATTAACACCGAGCCGCAACGTCATTATAATCCGTCCTTTTCAACATAAATTTGTGTTGCTGCTTTGCTGGCAATATTGGCATCCCGATATTTTTGCCGCGCTTGTTTTCTCTCCACTCGCGCTGAATGAAACCGCTCTATCACGTTACGACACATATGGTAACTAACGAACCCCGCAATGATTGCCCATGGCACTGCCCCCACCATCATCGGCAACAACAGCGGCTCAAACAACAGCGTTACTTTGTCCCAAATTCCTGAAACAGAGTGCCCGTCAAATACTTTAAAAATCTCTTCATAGCTCGTGCCTGCGCCTTCCATGCTCAGTAACCATTTTCCTGTGCCATAAATCAACGGAAAAATGAAAACAAACGTGAACGGATTGCCCACCAACGTGCCAATGGCGGCCGCCACCAAACTGCCCCCCATCGGCCATGCAAGGGCAAACGCAATCAGCAAGTGAAAAAATAAAAACGGCGTGAAGGAGGCCGCTGTTCCACACGCAAACCCCACGGCGATGCTTGTGGGCGTTCCAGGGATTCTCGCCGTGCGATACTGCCAATATTTTAGCGTGCGCCGCCAGCCCATATAGGGGACGCAAAAATTGCGCAGTTTTTGTAAAGGTGTGCGGGGGGTACGGCGTTTAAACATCGTTGCTCCTGTGAAGCAAGGCGGGAGTCGACGGGCGATAGGCAACAAAATTATGTTTGACAGACAATAGCACACGCAAAGAGTCTATAACACTCTCTCGCCTGCCGCCTCTCAACACTCGCCTAAATTTTCTCAATTCTTAATTCTCTCAATCGCATGGACACTCCGATGGGCGCGTAAAATCGCCATAACGGAGGTTAAATGCTCTGTATTGTCAACCTCCACATCGAGCAAAATATCAAAGTGATCGGTGGTACGATGCGCGATTTTCATGTTGTGAATGTTGGCGCGGGCTTGTCCCACCAGCGCGCACATCGTGCCCAAGGCACCCGTTGCGTTTTCCAGCGATATTTTAAGCCGCGCGATGGTGGCTGCATCTTGCTGCGCTGTGCCTTCCCATGCCACATCAATAAACCGCTCGGGCTTGTCTTTAAAGGCTTTCAGGTTATGACAATCTTCTGTGTGGACGGTTACGCCCTTACCCATCACAATCAATCCGACGATTTTATCTCCCCGAATCGGGTGGCAACATTTTGCATAATGCACCGCCATCCCAGGGATAAGCCCCGTGATAGGCAGGTGATACGCACTGGTTTTCGGCGCAACAGGCTTTTTCTGTAATAAAGCATCCAGCGCATTTTCTTCCCGCTGTTCCCGCTCTTGCTTGATAATATCAGGGTAGATGCTTACCGCCACTTCGCGCCCTGAGAAATGCCCCTCGCCAATGGCGACATAGAGGTCTTCGCGGTGTTTGACGTTGAATTTGGACAGCACGCTCTCAAGTTGCGTTTCGGTGTAGTCCTTCTCAAAATCTTTAAATGCCTTGTCGATTAACCCCTTGCCCAACTCAATATACTGGTCACGCTGTTGTGTGCGGACAAATCGACGGATGTGCGCCTTTGCCCGCGCACTCACCACAAACTTTTCCCAACTAGGGGAGGGCTGATGCCCCTTTTGTGTAATAATTTCAACTTGATCACCGTTTTGCAACGCGGTCTTCAGCGGGACAATCCGCCCGTTCACTCGTGCGCCCGTACACGCATCCCCCACGGCAGAATGCACCGCGTAGGCAAAATCCACAGGCGTTGAGCCACGCGGCAAGGCAATTAAATCGCCCTTGGGGCTAAAGCAAAACACTTGGTCATCGAACATCGCCAATTTGGTGTGTTCCAAAAATTCCTCAGGATCAGACGCTTGCTCTAAAATTTCTAAAAGATCCCGCAACCATTTATATTGCTTGGTTTCATTGGCTTCTTTATCGTTTTGTTGTTTATACACCCAATGCGCCGCAACGCCCAATTCCGCCACTTCATGCATATCTTGGGTACGAATTTGCACCTCAATGCGGTGATTTTTAGGGCCAATAATGGTGGTATGCAGCGATTGATAGCCGTTCGGCTTCGGCAAGCTGATATAATCTTTAAATCGACCGGGCACAATTTGATAGGTGGAGTGAATCGTTCCCAACGCCGCATAGCACTGCGCGGTAGATTCCACCGTCACCCGAAACGCCATAATATCAGAGAGTTGCTCAAGCGTGATATTTTTTGAACGCATTTTCCGCCAAATGGAAAACGGTTTTTTCTCCCGCCCATAAACGGTTGCGTCGATGTGCGCTGCCTGCAAATCCGCCTTAAGCTTTGCAATAATTTCTTCCTTGAGCGTGCCGCCATTGTCACGCAAAAATGCCAAACGGGTGAGGATTGAATCGCGCACATCAGGATAAAGCTGTGCAAAAGCAAGGTCTTCCAGCTCATCCTTCACATCATGCATCCCGATGCGTTCCGCAAGCGGGGCGTAAATATCCAAGGTTTCTTGGGCAATCCGCTGCCGCTTTTCAATTTTCGGGATGTAGTGCAGCGTCTGCATGTTGTGCAGGCGATCCGCCAATTTCACCAACAGCACGCGAATATCTTCCGACATCGCGAGCACCAGTTTACGGAAATTCTCGGCCTGTTTTGATTCGCTTGATTTTAATTCGATTTGTGACAGTTTCGTCACACCATTCACGAGCCGCGCCACACTTTTGCCGAACAGCTTTTCAATTTCTTCTAATGTCGCGTCCGTGTCTTCAATGGTGTCATGCAACAAAGCGGTAACAATCGAGTCCACATCAAGGCGCAAACGTGTCAGAATGCCCGCCACTTCCAACGGATGCGAAAAATAGGGATCGCCTGATGCCCGCTTTTGCGAGCCGTGCTTCATCATCGCATAAACATAGGCGCGGTTGAGCTTTGCCTCATCGGCATCGGGGTCGTAAGCCCGCACTCGTTCCACCAGTTCATATTGACGCATCATAGATATAGAGTCTACACCACGATTTACTAAAAATCACCTAAATCAACACAGATGATGTCTTGTTGTTACTTGACTGGATTGCTCAGGTAAAATACTGTAGATAAAATCTTTTAAGGGAGAATGCCGTGGAATTTCTAATGATTGAATGGATGAGCCAGCCTGTTTGGAAATGGCTTGGGTTTATTGCTATTATTGTGACGCTCATGGCGTTTGATTTGGGCATTCTCCATAAAAAACATCATGAAATTGGCGTGGGGGAAAGCCTCCGTTTGAGTGCGTTTTATATAACACTGGCGTGCCTGTTCGGCGGCTGGGTCTGGTATGATTTGGGCGCACAGGCGGGTAAAGAATATTACACGGCGTTTTTTGTTGAAAAAAGCCTCTCGCTTGACAACGTGTTTGTTATCTCCCTTGTATTTACGTTTTTCGCGGTGCCGCGCATGTATCAGCATAAAGTGCTGTTCTGGGGCATCATTGGTGTGATTGTATTGCGCGGGATTATGATTGGCTTGGGCGCGGTGATTGTCGCGCAATTCCATTGGGTATTATACTTTTTCGCCGCGTTCCTTGTTTTTACAGGCATCAAAATGTTGTTTATGCCCAGTGAAGACGAAGAGCCTGATTTATCCAACAACAAAGTGTTAAAGTGGATGAAGCGTCGTTTGCCTGTGACGGATGATTTTCACGGCGACCGTTTTTTTGTCAAAAAGCCTGACCCCGCTAATCCCTCTAAACAAAAGCGTTTTTACACGCCGTTGTTCTTGTGTTTGGTGTTGGTGGAATTGGCAGATCTGGTTTTTGCGGTAGACAGCGTGCCAGCTGTATTCACGATTACAAATAATCCGTATGTTGTGTACACCAGTAATATCTTTGCGATTTTGGGCTTGAGAGCGTTATATTTCGCACTGGCGGCCATTATCCACCGCTTCCATTACCTTAAATATGCACTGGCGTTGGTGTTAGTGTTTATTGGGAGCAAAGTGTTTATCGCCTATTTTCTCGGGCTTGAGAAATTCCCTGCGTCCATTTCTTTGGGCGTAACAATCGGGTTGATTGCAGGGGGAATTATTGTCTCATTAATAAAAACGGCGAAAAAGCCGCATAGCGATGCAAAATAAAGGCAGTTTCATTCTTTGCTTGTGAAAAGCGCGCCTCTCGTGTACACTGCAATCGTGTGCACGAGAGGTAAATTATGTTAAAAAATATCACGTTTAGTGCTGAAGAAGAAACCATCAAGGCTGCGCGGGAATATGCGGCATTGACGGGCAAGCCCCTTAATGTCCTAATACGCGAAGTGCTTGAGGAATTTGCACAAAAAAGGCAGCAAGAAGAAGGTAAGAAGCGCGTAGCGGCGTTTCGGGAGACGCAGCGTTTGTTTGAAAATCTTAACTTTAGTATGGGGGAAAAATTAACCCGCGAAGAAATGAACGAGCGGCGATAATGTTTTTCCTTGATACGAATGTGCTGGTCTATGGATTTGATGCAACAGCAGGACAAAAATATTCGATTGCTGCAGCACTGCTACACCATGCGCTGGAAGAAGGGGCGGGCTGCATTAGCACACAAGTTGTGCAAGAATGCACACACGTGTTGTTGAAAAAAATATTTCCCATAAACGGCGCGGTCGCCGTAAGGCATCTCTATAATTCCACGCTTTTTCCCCTCTGTCGCTTTCATATTACCACCCCCGCTCTTTACGAAAAAGCACTGAATCTTAAAGAGCGCTACCAATTCAGTTTTTACGACAGCCTTATTGTGGCGGCGGCGGTGCTATTGGGATGTGACACGCTTTACACAGAAGATTTACAGGATGGGCAGGGGATAGAGGACGTGCGTATCGTTAACCCTTTCTTAAATTAGTTGCTTTTTTAGCGACATATCCTATGTTGCTATGCGGTATAAAATTTATAGTAAGCAATAGATAGAGACAATGACAGACACGGCAAAAACCCTCACGGGCGCAGAAATAGTACTTCAAGCGTTGGTAGATCATGGCGTTGAGGTCATTTTTGGCTATCCGGGGGGCGCGGTATTGCCCATTTACGACGCACTGTTTCGGCAAGATAAAATCAAACATATTCTTGTGCGTCACGAACAAGCCGCTGCCCACGCAGCAGAGGGCTATGCACGGTCAACGGGGAAACTAGGCGTGTTGCTGGTTACAAGTGGGCCGGGGGCAACTAATGCTGTAACAGGGCTAACAGATGCACTGATGGATAGCATCCCTATTTTGTGTTTAAGTGGTCAAGTTCCCTCCCACCTCATCGGCAGTGATGCGTTTCAAGAGGCGGATACGACGGGTATTACGCGTGCCTGTACCAAGCATAATTACTTGGTGAAAAACGTGGAAAATATGGCGCGGGTGATGCATGAGGGAATTTATGTTGCCCTCAACGGTCGCCCAGGGCCTGTGCTGATTGATATTCCGAAAGACGTGCAGTTTGCCTCTGCTGTTTATGCACCGGCCAATGGCTATCGCCCAAAAAGCTATCAGCCGCAAACGAAGGGCGACTCAAAGCTTATTGAGCAAGCGGTGGAAATGATTTCTAAAGCCACGCGCCCCATTTTGTATGGCGGTGGCGGTATTATCAATGCAGGGGTGCCAGCGTCTCGAACGGTGACAAATTTTGTGCGCGAGACGGGGATGCCGTGTACGTTAACCCTGATGGGTTTAGGGGCAGTTCCCGCCAGTGATCCGCATTTCCTTGGTATGTTGGGTATGCATGGTACATATGAAGCCAACATGGCGATGCATGATTGCGACTTGATGATTGCGGTAGGCTCGCGTTTTGATGACAGGGTAACAGGCCGGTTGAACGCATTCTCGCCGAATTCCAAGAAAATTCATATTGATATTGATCCCTCATCGATAAACAAAAACGTGTTGGTGGATCTCGCGATTGTGGGCGATGCAGGGTCTGTCATGGCGGATATTTTAACCCTCTGGCGGCAAAAGCAGCATCGTCTAGAAATTAACAACTGGTGGGCGCAAATCAAACAGTGGCAAGCGAAAGATTCACTGAAATTCAAGGTGGATGAAACGATTATAAAGCCGCAATATGCCATTAAGCGGTTGTGCGAGAAAACACGGGATCAAAAAACGTTTATTACCACGGAGGTGGGGCAGCACCAAATGTGGGCGGCGCAATTCTATGACTTTGAAGAGCCAAACCGTTGGATGACCTCAGGCGGTTTAGGCACCATGGGCTATGGCTTGCCTGCGGCGATGGGCGTACAAGTGGCGCATCCTGATAGTTTAGTGATTGATATTGCAGGGGAAGCGTCCATCCAGATGAATATTCAGGAAATGGCGACGCTGGTGCAATATCGTCTGCCTGTAAAAATATTTATTATCAATAACAAATGGATGGGGATGGTGCGTCAGTGGCAAGAACTCTTGCATGGCTGTCGCTATTCAGAAAGCTATTCTGAAACATTGCCTGATTTTGTAAAACTGGCAGAAGCCTTTGGGGCGGTGGGGATACGCGCCAATACGATGCAAGACCTTGACGGCGTGATTGATGAAATGATAGCCATAAAACGCCCTGTTATTGTGGATGTGGTGGTGAGTGAACGCGAAAACTGCTACCCGATGATCCCGAGTGGTGCGGCGCATAACGAGATGATTCTCGGCGTGGAAGACGAGGGCAATGAGGTGAGCGAAGAGGGGAAGATGCTTGTTTAGGCGGGCGTAGAGAGGCGGGAGGCAAGCGTGACTGTAAGCAATTTCAAGGATCTTAAAGTTTGGCAGATCAGTAAAAATTTAGTGGTAGATCTTTATCGTGTAACGTCAAATTTTCCAAAGCAGGAAGTTTTTGGTATTACAGCGCAAATACGACGCTCTGCTGTCTCGATTCCCTCTAATATAGCGGAAGGTTTCTTTCGCCATGGGAAAAAAGATTATGCACATTTCATTAGTATGGCGGTAGGCTCAGCTTCTGAGCTAGAAACACAATTGATTATTGCTGGTGAATTAGAGTTTTTAGAAAACAAGGATGGATTCTTACAAAGAATTGATGAGATACAAAAAATGTTACATGGCTTACGTCGTGCCATTTTAAGTGCATAGAAAGTTATTATTATGTCCGCTACACTCCCGCCTCCCGCCTCTCGCCTTTCGCCTTTAAGAAAACATACCCTCGCCGTTCTTGTTAATAACGAATCAGGCGTTCTTGCCCGCGTTGTTGGTCTATTTTCTGGTCGGGGGTATAACATTGAAAGCCTTACCGTGTCTGAAGTTGATGCGGTGGAGGGCATCTCGCGTATTACCATCGTCACCATCGGTACAGATCAAATTGTTGAGCAGATAAAGGCGCAATTAGGGCGGTTGGTGCCTGTGTATCGTGTTGCCGATCTTACCGCGAGTGGTGCGTTAGTCGAGCATGAGCTAGCCTTAATCAAAATCGCAGGAACGGCAGATACATTGCAAAAAGCCCGCCGCATTGCAGAAGATTTTGCAGCGCGAGAGGTGGATAGCACCTCAACATCATTCATTATTGAGATGACGGGTGAACCAGAGAAAATCAACGAATTAGTTGTGGCGCTGCAACTACTGGGGTTGGTTGAGGTGGTGCGCACAGGCGTTGTTGCAATAACGCGTGGTGCAACCCCGTTATAAAAAACGGCATACAGCCTACCCTATCATAAAATCTTTGAAACTTTTATTTCTCTGTGCTAATCACAACGCCTAACTTCTCAGAGTTGGGGAGTGCTGGTAGGCGAGTCGACATGTACCTATTTTCGTACACGAGCGAGCCTAAGGAGGAGTCGTAGCCAGCAGAACGACTCAACTGCAAGAAGTAATCATTAAATAAGGTCTCTATCCATGCAAGTATATTACGACAAAGACGCGGACGCCGCCCTCATCAAAAATAAAGTCGTTGCCATCATTGGCTATGGTAGCCAAGGGCACGCGCATGCTCTCAACCTGAAAGATTCAGGTGTTAAGGAAGTGATTGTTGGTCTCCGTCCGAATTCTGGCAGCGCGATTAAAGCGAAAAATGCGGGCTTTACAGTGCTTGCGCCCGCCGAGGCAGCAAAAAAAGCCGATGTTGTGATGATTTTGGTGCCTGATGAGTTGCAGGCAGATCTGTATAAAAATGACCTCCATGATAACCTTAAAGAAGGTGCGGCATTATTGTTCGCGCATGGACTGAACATTCACTTTGGTTTGATTGAACCACGCGCTGATTTAGATGTGGTAATGGTTGCGCCAAAAGGTCCGGGACACACGGTGCGCGGTGAATACCTTAAAGGCGGCGGCGTGCCGTGTCTGATTGCGGTGCATCAAAATTCCACCCAAAACGGGAAGAAAATCGGCTTGTCTTATGCCTCTGCCATTGGTGGTGGTAAGGCAGGTGTGATTGAAACCAACTTTAAAGACGAGTGCGAAACAGATTTGTTCGGCGAGCAAGCCGTTCTTTGTGGCGGATTATCAGCCCTCATTAAAGCGGGTTTTGAAACCCTTACGGAAGCGGGATATCCCCCTGAAATGGCGTATTTTGAGTGCCTCCACGAAGTGAAACTGATTGTGGATCTGATGTATGAAGGCGGCCTTGCCAACATGCGCTACTCTATCTCCAACACCGCAGAATATGGAGACTATGTCACTGGCCCTCGCATCGTGACCGCAGAAACGAAAGCGGAAATGAAACGTGTGCTGAAAGACATTCAGGACGGCAAATTTGTGCGCGATTTTGTGCTGGAAAACAAGGCAGGACAACCTTTCTTCAAGGCGATTCGTCGCAATGAAGCAGCCCACCCCATTGAAGAAGTGGGTGCAAAGCTCCGTGCCATGATGCCGTGGATTCAAGACAAAGCGTTGGTTGACAAGAAGAAGAACTAGCCTAGTTTTCCCTTAGAATTCTTTGGGAGAATCCTTATGTCTATCGTTGCACTTTATGCTGCCCTGCTGGGGTTAATCCTGTTCTTTCTGATCATCTCCGTGATTCGTTTGCGGTTGCGGCATCGTGTTTCATTAGGGGATGCGGGCAACGCGCAATTACAAACCGCCATCCGTGCGCACGGTAATTTCACAGAAATAGTGCCATTTGTTTTGGTGTTGATGGTGGTGCTTGCACAGCTTCAAGCCAGTATTTATTTGTTACATACCATCGGCACCTTGCTTGTGGTGGGGCGGTGCATTCATGCCTATAGCCTATTAACACAAAAACTTACGCTTCGTCCTGTGGGAATGGGATTGGGGACGTTCACGCCGCTGTTGCTGGGTGTGGCGGGGTGTTTGTATTACACTTTCTAGCATGATTTTATCGTGAATCATCTGCATCTTTCGGTATAGCCTGAGCAATATTTTGCCCCTGCTCTGTCTGGATTTCTTGTGCTTCCAGCTCTTGCTTAAGCTCTGCTATAATGTCTTGCAAACGTGCGTTTTCGTCTTCCATCGCGTAATATTGCTGGCTCAATCTGTTGCGCTCATACAAAACGCCTGCATAAAATCCCTTATCATAAAGGGGATCTGCAAACGCAGGTTGGCTAAACTGGCTAATAAGCGTGATGACAGCCATCAAGGGTAGGATTTTTTTACGCATAATTCCTTCTGTATCTATGCTGTTATTTTTGCGATGCTTTCGTACGTGCGGGCGATATTCGGCGCACTTGACCCTACTAAATTTTCGAGACTATTGAAAATATAGGTATCCATATATTCTGGCTCAAAAAAATGTTCTTCCTCAGCATTACCGAGAATTTGCAAAAATGAGTCTTCGTGCCTAGAGAGTGTAGGGTTCATTTGCGCCTGTAAATTAAAGGCGATGCGCCATTGATTGGTTCTATTTGTCATAATACAATCCTCCTCTTTGTTAATTCATACTCAGTAACTATGAATTTATTGTCCACTAAGTCAATAGGAAATTATCACTATTGTGTGAAAAAGCAGTAAAGCCACACCAAGAAAAAGTTTTGCGGCAAAAATGCTCTTTTGTTGCGTGGTGAATTTCTTTGCGCTAAAGGTGTGCCATGGAACAGTTGTTACAAAGCTATTTGCCGATTTTGGTTTTCTTGGGCGTTGCTACCGTGCTGGCAGGCGTTTTTATTGCGCTGTCTTTGCTGGCGGGGGCAAGTCGTCCTGATGCGGAAAAGCTATCCCCTTACGAGTGTGGGTTCGAGGCGTTTAGCGATGCGCGTAAAAAGTTTGACGTGCGCTTTTATCTTGTCGCCATTCTATTTATTATTTTCGATCTGGAAGTGGCATTTTTGTTCCCGTGGGCTATTTCCTTAGGGACGATTGGCGAATACGGCTTTTGGTCAATGATGGGCTTTTTAGGCGTACTGACCATCGGTTTTATTTATGAATGGAATAAAGGGGCGTTAGAATGGGAGTAGACCTACTCAACCCTATCCCCGCAGGGGCAACGCAAGATGAGCTGTTATCAAAAGTAACAGGAGAAATTGAGCAAAATGGCTTTGTGATTGCGAGCATGGATAAACTCGTGCGCTGGGCGCGTTCTGGCTCGCTCTGGCCAATGACATTTGGCTTAGCGTGTTGCGCCGTTGAGATGATGCACACAGCGTCCAGTCGCTATGATCTAGACCGTTTTGGCGTGGTATTCCGTCCCTCTCCACGGCAATCTGACGTGATGATTGTGGCCGGCACACTCACCAATAAAATGGCACCTGCCTTGCGTAAAGTCTACGACCAGATGGCAGAGCCACGCTATGTCATTTCCATGGGGTCGTGCGCCAATGGTGGCGGCTATTATCATTATTCTTATTCTGTGGTGCGCGGGTGCGATCGTATTGTGCCTGTTGATGTCTATGTTCCAGGGTGCCCCCCCACGGCAGAAGCCTTGCTCTATGGCATTTTGCAGTTGCAGAAGAAAATTAAGCGCACCAGCATTTTTAACAGGTAGATGATGACCGTTGCTGTATCCCTTCAATTAGACGCCATCGCCGCCCATGTAATGCAACAGTTGGGCGATAAAATCGTGTCGCAAGAATTTGTTGCGGGTGAGTATATTCTTACGGTGTTACCAGAGAACCTAGAGGCGGTACTCACCTTTTTAAAAGACGACGAACACTGCCTGTTCAAACAACTTGTTGATTTATGCGGTGTAGATTACCCCAGCCGTGTTTCACGGTTTGACGTGGTGTATAATTTGCTCTCACTCCATAAAAATGAACGTATTCGTGTGAAAGTAGAGGCGGATGAGGACACAATCGTCCCGTCTGTCATTGCCATTCACAGCACAGCAGGCTGGTTTGAACGAGAAGCATGGGATCTCTACGGCATCAAATTTGGCGGCAACCCCGATTTACGCCGTATCCTCACCGACTATGGTTTTGAGGGGCATCCGTTGCGCAAAGATTTCCCGCTCACGGGTTATGTCGAAGTACGCTATGATGAGACACGCAAGCAGGTTGTCTATGAACCTGTGTCGCTCCCGCAAGACTTCCGCAATTTTGATAATCTTAGCCCGTGGGAAGGTGCACACTATATCTTGCCCAATGAGTTAAAAGGCGATGAGAAAGCGGAGAAAACAGCATGATCATCGAACCAACAAACAATCCTCATATCAAAAACATGACCATGAACTTTGGTCCGCAACATCCTGCGGCGCATGGGGTGTTGCGCTTGGTGCTCGAGATGGATGGCGAGGTGATCGAACGCGCTGATCCGCACATTGGCTTGCTGCATCGCGGCACAGAAAAATTGATTGAGCACAAAACCTATCTGCAAGCGATTCCGTATTTTGATCGTCTTGATTACGTTGCGCCGATGTGCCAAGAGCATGCGTTTGCGCTGGCGGTGGAGAAATTACTGGGGATTACCCCGCCGATTCGGGCGCAGTATATTCGTGTGCTATTTGCAGAAATCTCCCGCATCGCCAACCACTTGTTAAATATTGCAACTTTCGCATTGGATGTGGGCGCGATGACGCCGTTTCTCTGGATGTTTGAGGAACGCGAAAAAATCATGATTTTTTACGAACGGGTGTGTGGGGCGCGGCTTCATGCAGCGTATTTCCGTGCAGGGGGTGTGCATCAAGATCTGCCCAAGGGTTTAGCAGAAGACATTGGCATTTTTGCGGATAAACTGCCGAAAATCATTGATGATGTGGAGTCTCTGCTCAACAACAACCGTATTTTCAAGCAGCGCACGGTGGATATTGGCGTGATGAGCCAAGCGGAAGCCTTAGACTGGGGTTTAACAGGGCCAGTTTTACGGGGCAGCAACACCGCGTGGGATTTGCGTAAGTCGCAACCCTATGATGTATACGATAAAATGGACTTTGATATTCCTGTGGGCAAAAATGGCGATTGTTATGATCGCTATTTGGTGCGGATGGAAGAAATGCGCCAGAGTTTGCGGATTATTAAGCAGTGTTTGAAAGAGATGCCCGAGGGACGCATTAAAACCGATGATCCCCGTGTTTCTCCGCCTAAACGGGCAGATATGAAACAGTCCATGGAAGCACTCATCAACCACTTTAAATTATATACCGAAGGCTATCACGTTCCGAAAGGCGAGACCTATACGGCCGTTGAAGCGCCTAAAGGAGAGTTCGGCGTTTATCTCGTTTCTGATGGAACAAACAGACCGCATCGATGCAAGATTCGCGCCCCAGGATTTGCGTTTTTACAAGCATTAGACTACATGTCTCGCGGGCATTTGCTGGCAGATGTGGTGGCAATTATTGGTAGCCTAGACATTGTGTTTGGGGAAATAGACAGGTAGGGTTTCGGGTGGCGGGTATGGGGTATCGACAATAACGAAACCCGAAACCCAAAACCCGATACCCCTAAACGACAGATCGTATGAACAACACACCTTTCACTTTCACCGCAGAAAATCTCAAAAAAGCGGAAACCATCGTTGCAAAATACCCTGCTGGGCGGCAGCAAAGCGCGGTGTTGCCGCTGCTTGACATCGCCCAACGGCAGAACGATAATTGGCTTTCAAAGGAAGCGTTGCAGGGTGTTGCGGATTATCTCGAGATGCCGCTGGTACGCGTGTATGAGGTTGCAAGCTTCTATACCATGTTTAACCTTAAGCCCGTGGGGAAACACTTGTTGCAGTTTTGCTGCACCACGCCGTGTTGGTTGCGCGGTTCTGATGATGTTGAGAATGCGTGTATTGACCACTTGGGCGTAGGCTTAGGCGAGACAACGGCAGATAATCAATTCACCCTGATGCGTGTCGAATGTTTAGGGGCGTGCGTGAATGCCCCTGTGGTGCAGATTAACGATGATTTTTATGAGGATTTAACCCCTCAGAAGATGGTCACTGTGTTAGAAGATTTGAAGGCGGGTAAAAAGCCACAATACGGTTCGCAAATCGGGCGGCAATTTTCCGCGCCGATTAAACAAGCGGGATGAGGCGATTATGGGAAAAGTAGCGCTCGTTTTTAGTATACTTGCCATTTTGTTGAGCATTGCAGACAGGGTTGTGGTGTGGATTACCCCAGAGCAGCCAAAGCGGATCGTTGCGGAAAGATTGGTAGACAGTGCGGCAAGCCTGATGGGAGCAGGCAAAGAGTCAAGTGTTTATGTTAAACTGCACAACGTGTTTCGATATGGCACGTTGTTACTCGCATTTTTCGCACTGGCTTTTTTAGGCATTGGTTTTGGCACGGGCAGTTTGGGGAATACGAGTCCCCTTGATGTCGGATGTTTCGTCATTATTGCTACCATGACAACATTCGCGCTCTATTTCTTTGCGGTGCTGGCGGCGGGCGGCTATATCTTTTATAAAAAGAACGGGGCTTGATAGGAATATATGTTGCAAGAACGAGACAAAATTTTTACCAACCTGTATGGTCAAGCTGATTGGGGATTAAAGGGCGCGAAAAAACGCGGTATTTGGTCTAATACCAAGGAAATGCTTGCCTTAGGGCGTGAAAAAATTATTGAGGATGTGAAAAATTCGGGGCTTCGCGGACGCGGCGGTGCAGGCTTTTCAACGGGCATGAAATGGTCGTTTATGCCCAAAGAAGCGGGCGAAAAACCCCATTATTTAGTGGTGAATGCCGATGAATCCGAACCAGGGACGTGTAAAGACCGTGATATTTTGCGTCATGATCCGCACCGTTTGCTTGAAGGCTGTGTGATTGGCAGTTTTGCGATTGGCGCAAAGGCTTGTTATATCTACATCAGAGGCGAGTTTTACAACGAAGCGAGCAATATTCAAGTTGCCATTGAAGAGGCGTATCAAGCGGGATTGATTGGCAAAAATGCCTGCGGTTCAGGCGAAGACATTGATATTTATCTGCATCGTGGGGCGGGGGCGTATATTTGCGGCGAAGAAACCGCCCTTATGGAAAGCCTTGAGGGCAAAAAAGGGCAACCGCGTTTAAAACCGCCGTTTCCTGCGGGTGTTGGGTTATATGGTTGTCCCACAACGATTAATAACGTGGAAACGATTGCTGTGGTGCCTGAAATTTTGCGGCGCGGTGCCAGCTGGTTTGAAGCATTGGGCAAGCCAAAAAATAGCGGTACAAAAATTTTCTGCATCAGTGGGCATGTCAACACGCCGTGTAATGTGGAAGAAGAGATGGGCATTCCCTTAAAGGAACTCATTGAGAAACATGCAGGTGGTGTGCGTGGCGGATGGGATAATCTCCTTGCCATTATTCCGGGGGGATCATCCGTCCCGATGCTCCCAAAATCCATTTGCGATGACGTGTGCATGGACTTTGATAGTCTCCGCGCGGTGCAGTCTGGCTTGGGCACGGCAGGGATTATCGTGATGGACAAGTCTACCGATATTGTGAAGGCGATTGCCAGACTGTCGCATTTTTACATGCATGAAAGCTGCGGACAATGCACGCCGTGTCGCGAAGGCACAGGCTGGATGTGGCGGATGATGGAGAAATTGGCAGTGGGCGATGCGAAACCAGCCGATATTGACCGTTTGCTGGAAGTGACAAAACAAATTGAAGGGCACACCATTTGTGCGTTGGGCGATGCAGCGGCTTGGCCAATTCAAGGGCTTATTCGCCACTTTAGACCCGAAATTGAACGGCGGATGCACCTTGCCAAACAAGCAGCTTAAGAGATAGAGAAACCTATGCCCAACCTTACCATTGACGACAAACAAATTGAGGTTGCAGCGGGACTCACCGTCATTCAGGCGTGTGAACTGGCGGGCGTGGAAATCCCTCGTTTTTGTTACCACGATCGCTTGCAGATTGCGGGCAACTGCCGCATGTGCTTGGTGGAAATGGAAAAAGCCCCGAAGCCGATTGCCTCGTGTGCGATGCCCGTTTCAGAAGGCATGGTGATTAAAACCAACACGCCACTCGTCAAAAAAGCGCGGGAAGGGGTGATGGAGTTTTTGCTCATCAATCACCCGCTTGATTGCCCGATTTGCGACCAAGGCGGCGAGTGTGATCTCCAAGACCAAGCGTTTTCTTACGGCGGCGGGCAGAGTCGATTTGAAGAAAACAAACGCGCTGTAGACGAAAAATACATGGGGCCCCTCATTAAAACCACGATGACGCGCTGCATTCATTGCACCCGCTGCGTACGCTTTGCCGAGGAAATTGCGGGTGTGCCTGATATTGGCGCGATCTATCGCGGTGAGAAAATGGAAATCACCACGCTGGAACAAGCGGTGGCGAGTGAATTATCCGCAAACGTGATTGATTTATGTCCTGTGGGGGCACTGACCAGCAAGCCTTACGCCTTTAATGCACGACCTTGGGAACTCACCAAAACCGAGTCTATTGATGTGTTAGACGCGGTGGGTGCAAACATTCGTATTGATACACGGGGGGCAGAAGTGTTGCGGATTTTACCGCGCCTCCATGAAGATATTAACGAAGAATGGCTGTCTGACAAAAGCCGCTACGCCTGTGATGGCTTGAAACGTCAGCGTTTAGACAAGCCGTTTGTGCGCGTTAATGGTGCATTACAACCTGCCAGTTGGGACGAGGCTTTTGCCGCGATTGCTGCAAAAATTGCAACCGTAAAACCTGCAGAAATCGCCGCCATCGCGGGAGATTTGGCGGATGTTGAGGCGATGTATAGTTTGCGTCTGTTGCTGGATAGTTTGGGCGTTGCCAGCCGCGATTGCCGCCAAGATGGCGCGGTGTTGGATGCGAACGACAGGGCGAGTTACATTTTCAACACCAGCATCGCAGGAATTGAACAGGCGGATTTATTGCTGCTCATCGGTACCAATCCTCGACTTGAGGCTCCTTTGTTAAATGCACGGATTCGTAAACGCTATTTGACAGGCAAGTTGAAAATTGCCATGGTGGGGGAAGAGTTTGACCTCACCTATCCTTATGAATATTTAGGGAAAACGGCAGGGGCATTAGAAAAAGTTCTTTCTGCGAGAAGTGCCTTTGCTAAACAACTAAAAGAAGCGCAAAACCCGATGCTTATATTGGGCATGGGAGCATTGACACGGGAAGATAGCAAGGGGATTGTCGCAACCGCTGTAAAAATCGCTGAGAAATTCGGGTTCATCAAAGACGGCTGGAATGGCTATAACGTGTTGCAAACAGCGGCAGGGCGCGTGGGCGGTTTAGATGTAAAATTCGTGCCAACCCAAGGCGGACTTTCAACCGCAGAAATATTAATCAGTGCTCAAAATAAAAAAACCAAAGTGGTTTATTTGTTAGGGGCTGATGAAATTGACACCGAAAAACTCAAAAATGCGTTTGTGATTTACCAAGGGCACCACGGCGATAAGGGCGCAAGCGTGGCGGATGTCATTTTGCCGAGTGCCGCGTATACGGAAAAAAGCGCGTGCTATGTGAATTTGGAAGGGCGCGTGCAATATACGCAAAACGCCACGTTGCCCGTGGGTGAGGCGCGGGAAGACTGGAAGATTATCCGCGCTCTCTCTGCGGTGCTAGGCAAAACATTGCCGTTTGATAATATCAATGCATTGCGCGGACAGCTTGCCGCTGAGAACCCTGTGTTTGCAACGCGCGACGAGATTATTCCCGCCGCGTGGAATCCCAATGCGGGCAGCTCCACCGCGTTATTGGAAACGCCGTTTCAATATCCCATTCAGAACTTTTATCAAACAGATGTCATCTCGCGTGCCTCAAAAACCATGGCAGAATGCGCTAAGGTTTTTGTGTATGGCAAGGGTGCGGATAGCCTAAAGAAAGTCGGGTAGTTCTATGGATATAGCCAATCTCCTGTCTTTTGGACTCAATACGCTGCTGCCGATTTTGGCGGGCGTGCTCCTAATTTCCATCCCCCTGATGATCAGCGTTGCTTATTTAACATTGGCAGAACGCAAGGTTATTGCGGCAATGCAACTCCGCAAAGGTCCTAACATTGTGGGGCCTTTTGGACTGTTTCAGCCATTTGCCGATGCCATTAAAATGATTACCAAAGAAACGATTGTGCCGAGTGGCGCGAATCGCTTGTTGTTTATGCTTGCCCCGATGATGACGTTTATCCTTGCGATGGTGGCATGGGCTGTTATTCCTGTTGGACTTGATTTTAACGGCAATCCACTGGTTTTGGCAGATATTAACCTAGGGATTCTTTATCTGTTTGCCGTGTCCTCGTTGGGTGTTTATGGGATTATTGTGGCAGGGTGGGCGAGTAACTCAACGTATGCGTTTTTAGGCGCACTCCGCTCTGCCGCACAAATGGTGAGTTATGAGGTGTCCATCGGGTTTATTATTGTGACCGTGGTGTTGCTCAATGGCTCAATGAACCTAACCGATATTGTCAATGCGCAAAAAGACTATTGGAACGCGCTGTTGTTGTTCCCGATGTTCATTTTGTTTTTCATCTCGGCATTGGCGGAAACCAACCGTTCGCCATTTGATTTGCCCGAGGGGGAATCAGAAATTGTGGCGGGGTATTTTGTGGAATATTCGTCCATGAGTTTTGGGCTGTTCTTCTTAGGCGAATATGCCAACATGATTCTGATGAGCGCGATGACCGTGTTGTTATTCTTAGGTGGTTGGCTGCCCCCGTTGGATATTGCGGCGTTCCATGCGATTCCTGCGCTGATTTGGTTTTTGTTTAAAGTGGCTATGGTGCTGTTCTGCTTTTTGTGGGTACGCGCCACCATGCCGCGCTATCGCTATGACCAACTGATGCGTCTTGGCTGGAAAGTGTTCCTGCCGCTCAGTTTGGCGATGGTGGTGTTGACAGCGGCTTATGTGGTGTATGGGAGATAGAGAATAGATATGGCTAGTGTACTTCAAACCGCCCGTACATGGTTGCTTTGGGAAATTGTTTCAGGGCTGGGTAAAACCCTGCGCTATTTCTTTAAGCCGAAATATACGATTAATTATCCTTATGAAAAAGGTGAGTTGTCGCCCCGTTTTCGCGGGGAGCACGCATTGCGTCGCTATCCCAATGGAGAGGAGCGGTGCATTGCTTGCAAACTCTGCGAGGCGATTTGCCCTGCACAAGCGATTGTTATTGAGGCGGAAGCACGCGATGATGGAAGCCGTCGCACCACGCGCTATGACATCGACATGACCAAATGCATCTACTGTGGGCTGTGCCAAGAGGCATGCCCTGTGGACGCAATCGTGGAAGGTCCAAACTACGAGTTTGCGACCGAAACCCATGAAGAACTGCTGTATGACAAGAAAAAACTGCTGGATAATGGCGACAGATGGGAAGCGCAGATTGCGAAGAACTTAGAGGCGGATGCGGAATATCGATGAGGCTCTTGCCTAATTCTACTAATCCTTGCTGCAAATGGCGTTTTTCTGCGATACGGTGCTCATGTACCAAGAAGTACACTGCGCTCTTGCCTTCGGATTCTCGGGGAAAACAAGTCACTGGCTTGTTTTTACTTCCCCTCGAATTCTCAAAAACCATCCATTTTCGCTAGCGGCTTAGCGAATTTTGCAAGCACCTCAATCCCGAAAAATGCGCCCTCTTTGTAACACCCCCTAAAAAATCCTTCTACAGTGCATCTCCTGCTTTACCCTAACGACAATACCTCTTATAACCCCTGAAGCATACGAACCCTTATAAAGTTTCCATGGTAGAATTTCTTTTTTACATTTTTGCAGGCCTCATGGTACTGAGCGCGATTGTTGTGGTGACAGCGCGTAACCCTGTGCATTCTGTGCTGTGGTTGATCGTGGCGTTCCTCAATGCGTCTGGCGTGTTTATGTTGGCGGGGGCAGAGTTTCTTGCGCTCATTCTCGCGATTGTTTATGTGGGCGCGGTTGCGGTGTTATTCTTGTTTGTTGTGATGATGTTGGATGTTGATTTTGAACAACTTCGCGGTAACTTCAAGAAAAATTTACCCGCAGGGGTTGCATTGGGCATCCTGCTTATGGTAGAATTAGTTATGTTGAGTTTGTCGTGGCGCGTTGTGCCAGCGGTAACTACAGCATCTTCTTCTGATACTGGGGTGACAAATACAGAAGCGTTAGGGCGGGTACTCTACACGGACTATATTGTTGCGTTCCAAGGGGCGGGGTTGGTGTTGTTGGTTGCGATGATTGGCGCGATTGTGCTGACATTGCGGAAACGGGATGGCGTGCGGAAGCAAAATATTGGGGTGCAGGTGGGGCGGAAAATCAGCGAGACGCTGGAGATTCGTTCCGTTAAATCAGGCGAAGGGATTTCGTGATGATGTTAATACCCACCACCCATTACATGATTTTATCGGCGATTTTGTTCTCTATCGGCATTGCGGGAATTTTTCTCAATCGCCGTAACATTATCGTTATTTTGATGTCTATAGAGTTGGTGCTGCTCGCGGTGAATGTCAATTTTGTGGCGTTTTCGCAAGCACATCATGATTTAAAAGGACAAGTGTTTACGTTGTTTATCCTGACCGTGGCTGCGGCAGAAGCAGCGATTGGTCTGGCGATTTTGGTGATTTACTTCCGTGCGCGGGGCAACGTGAACTCGCAAGCGGCGCATGAGCTACAAGGATAATGATGTCTAATTCAGTCTACATCGCAGCGATATTCCTGCCGCTTCTGGCATCCCTGATTGTGGGGCTGTTCGGGCGGACTATTGGCGTGCGCGTGTCAAACGTCGTGTCTGTTGGGGCGATTTTTGCTGCTGCCGCTTGTTCTGTGTTGATTTTTATCGAAATTGCGTTGGGGCATCAGGTAAAAGTGTTGCCGCTGATGACGTGGATTGCCTCGGGTGATTTTGTTGTTGAATGGGCACTGCGATTCGACACGCTAAGCGCGGTAATGTTGGTGGTGGTGACGGGCGTTTCTGCGATGGTGCATTTGTATTCGGTGGGCTATATGAGCCACGATGCGTCCCGCCAGCGGTTTATGAGTTATCTGGGTTTGTTCACGTTTACGATGTTGATGTTAGTAACCGCGAATAACCTTGTGCAGCTATTTTTTGGTTGGGAAGGGGTGGGGCTTGCCTCCTACCTGCTGATTGGTTTCTGGCATGATAGAGACAGTGCGAATGCCGCCAGCATCAAGGCGTTTGTGGTGAATCGTGTGGGGGATTTGGGCTTAGCATTAGGCGTGTTTGCTGCCTTCTTTGTGTTCGGAACGGTGAGTTTTGAGGGGATGTTTGCGCAAGCCCCTGAAAAGGTGGGCACTGTTTTGATATTTTGGGGCTATTCTGTGCCTGCCTTGGAACTGGTGTGTCTGCTGTTGTTTGTGGGCGCAGTGGGGAAATCTGCCCAAGTAGGATTGCATACATGGCTGCCTGATGCGATGGAAGGGCCTACGCCTGTGTCTGCGTTGATTCACGCAGCAACCATGGTAACAGCGGGTGTATTCCTTATGTGCCGCATGTCGCCTGTGCTTGAGTTTGCGCCGATTGCAGGGATTGTAATTACGTTTATTGGTGCAGCAACAGCCGTGTTTGCCGCAACGGTTGGTTTAACACAATTTGATATTAAGCGGGTGATTGCGTATTCAACGTGTAGCCAGCTTGGCTATATGATGTTCGCGATTGGCATTTCTGCCTATCCTGCTGCGATTTTTCACCTGTTTACGCACGCGTTTTTCAAAGCATTGCTGTTCTTAGGCGCAGGATCGGTGATTCACGGAATGCATGATGAGCAGGATATGCGCAAAATGGGTGGCTTACGGAAAGCGTTGCCGATAACGCATCTGTTGATGTTTATTGGGAGTTTAGCATTGGCAGGGATTCCGCCATTTGCAGGATATTATTCAAAAGATATGATCTTAGAGTTGGCGCGTGCCAAGGGAACGTATTTCGCCCACTTTGCGATGGTCGCGGGATTGATTGTGGTGTTCCTCACTGCATTTTATTCGTGGCGCGTGTTGTGCTTGACGTTCTATGGCAAAACACGGGCAGATAAACACACGTTTGAGCATGCACACGAATCGCCGTTTGTGATGCTGTTGCCAATGCTGATTTTAACAGTGGGTGCGATTGGCGCAGGGTATTTAGGCAAAGAGTACTTTATTGGGCATGAGCGTTTAACGTTCTGGAACAATAGTTTGTTTGTGTTGCCTGCTAATGATGTGGTGGATGCGGCGCATCACCTGCCTGAAATAGAGAAAAAAGTGCCGTTGGTGCTTGCGCTGGCAGGGATTATTTTTTCCTATTTGTTTTATCTGGTATTCCCTAAAGTACCTGCCTTCTTCACCAAGGTGTTCCGTTTTACCTACACTTTCTTCTATCGCAAATGGTTCTTTGACGAGCTGTATACACTCGTGTTTGTGCGTGGTGCAAAGGCATTGGGACGTGGATTCTGGAAAATTTTTGATGGCAAAATTATTGACAGGTTCTTACCCAATGGGGCTGCAACGGTGAGCTGGTTTACAGCGGGCGGACTATCGCGTTTGCAATCAGGTTTTGTTGCACAGTATGCAACGGTGATGGTGTTGGGACTGCTCGCATTTCTGTCCTATTTTCTCTTTAAGACGGTGTTGCCGTTATGATTAATAGTGTGGGTGTTTTTGCAGGCGTGCCTGTGTTGACCGCGTTGATTTTTCTGCCGTTATTGGGGGCATTGTTGCTGTTATTGACGGGGACAGTAACAACATCGTCTAAAGCAACTTTTGTAAAGTCTGTCGCGTTGGGCATATCGCTGCTTACATTCGTATTATCGCTCTTTATCTGGAAAGAGTTTGATGCGAGCAACGCAGGGTTTCAATTTGTGGAACGCTATGCATGGCTGCCACAATGGAACATTAGCTACTATGTGGGGATTGATGGAATTTCTCTCTTCATGGTGGTACTATCTACATTTTTATTACCACTGTGTATTTTAGCGAGTTGGCAGTCGATTGAGACGCGCGTTCGTGAATACATGATTGCGTTTTTATTGCTAGAAACATTCATGCTTGGCATGTTTGCCGCGCTCGATATGGTTCTATTCTATGTGTTTTTTGAAGCGGTACTCATCCCGATGTTTCTGATTGTGGGCGTGTGGGGCGGCAAGAATCGTATTTATGCGGCATTCAAATTTTTCCTCTATACGCTGGCAGGCTCACTCCTCATGTTATTGGCGGTGATTGTGATTTATCGCCATGCGGGCACGGCGGATATTCCCGTGCTGATGGATAACCTCCGTTTGCCAGCGAGTACGCAAATGTGGCTGTGGCTGGCGTTCTTTGCCGCCTTTGCAGTGAAAGTGCCGATGGTGCCGTTTCATACATGGTTGCCCGATGCGCACGTGGAAGCCCCTACCGCAGGGTCGGTCATTCTGGCAGGTGTGCTGCTGAAAATGGGTGCATTTGGATTTTTGCGTTTTTCTATTCCTATGCTACCGCAAGCGACAGAGCAATTTATCCCGCTTGTCTCGTGGCTGAGCATTATCGCCGTGATTTATACGTCTCTTATCGCGTTGGTGCAGACTGACATGAAAAAGCTGATTGCCTATTCTTCAATCGCCCATATGGGGTTTGTGACAATCGGGCTGTTTACGCTGAATTTGCAGGGGATGCAGGGCGCAATTTTTCAGATGATTAGCCACGGGGTTGTGTCAGGTGCGCTGTTCTTGTGTGTAGGCGTGGTGTATGATCGCCTGCATACGCGGGAGATTGCGCGGTATGGCGGCTTAGTGCAGAAAATGCCGCATTATGCGGTGGTGTTTTTGTTCTTTACCATGGCGAGCATTGGTTTGCCTGCAACCAGTGGCTTTGTGGGCGAATTCCTTGTGTTACTCGGTGCGTTTAAAGTGAATACGCTGTATGCATCTCTCACGGCATTAGGCGTGGTGTTGGGCGCAGCCTACGCGCTCTCGCTCTATCGCCGTGTGGTATTGGGCAAAATGGTGCATGAAGATCTCTTCAAAATGCCTGATTTAACTGTGCGGGAAAAAGCAATTTTTGCGCCGCTGATTATTGTGGTGCTGTGGATGGGAATTGCGCCTGCATCTTTCTTAAAACCCCTTGAAGCACCGTTATTAGTGTTGATTGAGCGGCATCAAGAAGCGTTGGAAATTGAACCGCCTGTGCGTTTGACTGGGCGCTTGACTGAACTTTTTGGAGAGAAAAAATAATGCTCTCATTCTTACCCCCTGCGTTACTGCCCTATGCGCCGATTTTATTTTTAGCTACGGCGACGCTGTTGCTGTTGGTTGCGCGTGTTGTGGTAAAAAATGGCAGTGCGTCTTTACCTATGACAGCACTGCCCACAAGCCTTATTATCGCCGTGACGATAGCGTTGGTTTATGCACAGCCGTTTGTGAACGTGCCGATGCTGACGGCAGATGCTTTCGGGCAAACCTTCACGTTGCTGATGCTGAGCGCGGCATTATGCGCGGTTTTTCTCTCTGTTGCTTATGAACAAGCAGAACCCACCCGCCAGTTTGAGTTTTATATTTTATTGCTGCTTGCCAGTGTTGGCATGATGCTGATGTTGTCTGCTACCGACTTGTTATCGCTTTATATTGGTATTGAATTACAGAGTTTAAGCCTTTATGTGCTCGCGGCTTTGCGGCGCGATACGCTGAAATCCACGGAAGCGGGCTTGAAATATTTCGTGTTGGGGGCGTTGTCGTCGGGGCTGTTGTTGTATGGTATTTCATTGGTTTACGGCGCATTAGGCACAACTGACTACAGCACCATGGTTATTGCATCCCAGCAATTAACTGCGCCATCGCCCATGTTGGTGGTTGGCATTGTGTTTATTTTGTGTGGGATTGCTTTTAAATTGTCGGCGGCACCGTTTCATATGTGGACGCCTGATGTGTATCAAGGTGCGCCTACCTCTGTGACTGCGTTTTTTGCTGTTGCCCCGAAAGTGGCGGCGGTAGGGGCATTGCTGCGATTGCTGTATGTGGGGTTTGCGGAAAACGCGGATATGTGGCAGCAAATAATGATTGTTTTAGCGGCGTTGTCGATGCTGGTCGGCGCGTTTGGTGCGCTGCGGCAACAAAATATCAAACGCCTGCTTGCCTATAGTTCCATTGGGCATATTGGGTTTATGCTGATGGCAATTTCTGTGAATAAGGATGCGGGGATTGCTGCGGTGCTGTTCTATCTGCTTGTGTATGCCGTGATGAATGTAGGGGCGTTCGGGTGTGTGCTGAGTATGCGCAAAAACGGGCAGTATGTGGATTCTATTCGTGATTTAGCGGGCGTGAGCAAAACCAATCCATTATTTGCCTATAGTTTGGCGATTTTCATGCTGTCCATGGCGGGCATCCCGATTTTTGCAGGGTTTTTGTCAAAATTGTATGTGTTTCAGGTGGTGCTCGATGCTAAGCTATATACTCTTGCGGTAATTGGCGTGTTGAGCAGTGTTGTGGCGGCGGCCTACTATCTACGCGTGTGCAAAGTGATGTTTTTTGATGCGAATGAGTCAGCACTGGATGCATCCCCCTGTCCTGTTACAAAAACGATTGTTGTTGTTGCCGCTGTGGCGAACACGGTGTTTATTGTGTATCCTGCACAACAGGTATTTGCGTTTTGTGAGCGGTGGGTTAGCACATTACAATAACATTATATCATTACGATTCTGTAACGAGTACGCAAGATATTGCGCGTGATTTGTTGACCCGCAATGCTGCACCGTTTGCCGTTGTTGCCGCAACCCAAACGGCAGGCATGGGTAGGCGTGGCAACGTGTGGCAGTCGCCAGAAGGAAATTTATACACAACCCTTGTTTTGCCTTTTGATAACCCTGTATCTGAAACGCCCTTTTTAAGTTATGCGGTTGCTGTGGCGTTGGGCGAGGTGCTGGAATCCTTAGGATATGCGGCTGTGCAGCTTAAATGGTCGAATGATGTGTTATTGAACGGGCAAAAGGTAGCAGGGGTTTTGCTGGAACGATTGGATAATCTTGTTTTAGTAGGTATAGGTCTCAATGTGGCAGTTGCGCCAGACAATGCAACGTGTTTAAAGCAGCATAGCATTGATATTGTTTCGCTAACGGATTTAACGCACTGCATAGTTGATTCGATAACGCAATTATTGCGTGAATGGAACGAAAAAGGTGCTGAGACGATTCTTGAAAAATGGCTTGCTAAGGCGGCCTATCTCAACCAACAGGTTACTATACAACAAGAAAATCGTGTGCTAGAAGGTGTTTTTATTGGCATTGATACGCACACAGGGGGCTTGCTGTTGCAGGATAGTTCAGGAAAAATGCATT
Source organism: Alphaproteobacteria bacterium (assembly GCA_947457935.1). Taxonomy (GTDB): domain Bacteria; phylum Pseudomonadota; class Alphaproteobacteria; order JAJTHO01; family CANGXP01; genus CANGXP01. The sequence goes on from CANGXP010000012.1 coordinate 28,194, forward strand.
GCTTACAAGTGGGAGCAATGGTGCATACACTGCGCACCCATAACAAGGAATTGCATGCTGTTAGCAATTGATATTGGAAACACGAATACCTCGTTTGCCGTGTTTAAAGAGGCGGAGATTATTGCCTCATGGCGCACGCATACGGATAGCCAGCGCACGGCAGATGATTACGCTGTCTGGCTTAAATCCTTGTTTACCTTGAAAAATTTAGGGTTTAACACGATAACCGCTGTGGTGATTGCCTCTGTTGTGCCTGAAACAGACTATGCGTTTAAGTGTCTCGTGCGGCAGTATTTTCACCAAGAGCCACTGTATGCAACAGCAGAAAACTTAGGCATTATAATCGATTTGCCCAATAAAGCAGAGGTGGGTGCGGACAGGTTGGTCAATGCGGTGGCAGCGGTTGCGCACTATGGTGCCCCTGCCATTATTATTGATTTCGGTACTGCAACGACTTTTGATGTGGTGAATGAAAAAGGGCACTATGCAGGTGGTGCGATTGCTCCCGGTTTGAATCTATCGTTAGAGGCACTCTATCATCATGCCGCGAAGTTGCCGAAAGTCTCGATTGTGCGCCCCACACGGGTGCTGGGCACGTCAACCGTCACCGCCATGCAGAGCGGGTTATATTGGGGTTATATCGGTTTAGTAGAAGGATTGCTGAAAAACTTGCTTTTAGAGTGTTTTTCTGGAACAACGACAACAATTATCACCACAGGCGGCCTGGGCAGCCTGTTTCACAAAGATTTGCCGCTGGTGACAGCGCATGACACGGATTTGACCCTGAAAGGGCTATATTACTTCTTTAAAAAAGTAGAAGGAAAGACTTAATGACATCTCAATACCCTTCTAACTATCCTTGGCCGCAAGACCAACTGTTGTTTGTACCGCTGGGCGGTTGTGGCGAAATCGGCATGAACCTTAACGCCTATGGCTATCAAGGCAAATGGTTGTTGGTTGATTGCGGCATCACGTTTGCGGATGAAACGATGTTGGGCGTGGATGTTATCATGCCTGACCCGAAGTTTTTGGTGGAGCAACGCGATAGAATCATTGCGCTTATTATTACCCACGCCCATGAGGATCACATTGGCGCGGTGCCGTATTTATGGGAAAGTTTACAATGCCCTGTGTATGCAACGGGTTTTGCGGCGTCTGTGTTGAAGCGAAAATTGGTGGGAACAGGACTGTTGGAAAAAATCCCGCTGCATCTGATGGCGATGTCGGGCAGTCTCACGCTTGAGCCGTTCACCGTGCAAACAATAACGCTGACGCACTCCATTCCTGAGCCAAACGCCTTAGTCATTCGCACAGCAGCGGGCACGGTATTGCACACAGGGGATTGGAAACTCGATGATGCGCCCGTTGTAGGCGATTTGACCGATGAAAAAGCACTTCGTGCTTTGGCAGAAGAAAATATTTTGGCGATGGTGTGTGATTCCACCAACGTGTTTGTGGAAGAGAATGCAGGATCGGAACAATCGGTTGCGGATGCACTGACTACCTTGATCAGCCAACAAAAGGGCGCGGTGGCGGTTACCTGCTTTGCTACCAACGTGGCACGGCTACATAGTGTAACGAAGGCGGCTAATGCCGCAGGGCGCAGTGTTGTATTGCTCGGGCGTTCCATGAAGCGGATTTATGAATCCGCGTTTGAGAATGGCTACTTGCAAGACATGACGTTTGTGGATGCATCCGCCGCAAAATTGTTGCCGCGTGAAAGCCTTTTGTATCTTTGCACGGGTAGCCAAGGGGAAGAACGCGCCGCGTTAGGGCGTTTGGCGCAAGGCAATCACCCTGAAGCGCATTTAGAAGCGGGTGATACAGTGTTTTTCTCTTCACGAAAAATTCCTGGGAATGAAAAGGCGATTGGGCGCATTCAAAACGCTCTTGCCAGCAAAGGCATGAAGGTTATTACCGATAAAGAAGCGTTTATTCACGTCTCTGGGCATCCGGGGCGCGAAGATTTACGGGCACTCTATAGTTGGGTGCGTCCGCAAGCGGTGATTCCTGTGCATGGCGAGCAACGTCATTTGCGCGAACAAGCAGAGCTTGCCGCCTCTTGCCAAGTGCCGCACACCCTTGTTATTGGCAATGGGGACATGGTTGCGCTCAGCAAAACAGCAGCGCCACGCGTGATTGATCAAGTGCCTGTCGCCCGTCTTGCGCTTAATGGCACGCGTCTCACGCCACTCTTTAGTGAGAGTCGTAAGAACCTCATGAAAGCGGTGGAAAGCGGCTATTTGGTTGCATCTGTTGTGGTGGATGAAGAGGGGGCTTTGTGTGCGCCATTGCAGATTTCTATGCTGGGACTGCTGGAAAATAAAGAGCTTGCCGAGTTATTACCCGAGATCGAAGATTATATTTTAGAAGAACTAGAGGGGCTGACAGAAGCACAATTTAAAAAAGATGCAACGGTTGTTGATGTGATTCGCAAGTGCTTGCGGACGGTGTTTAAAGCAGAAAATGGCAAGCGACCGCGTATTGAAGTGCATTTGTTGCGGATAGAGGGATAGGAGAAAGGCTTCTAAATCAGCCCTTCTTTCTTACGCGGATCATAGCTATGCGATCCCGCCCATTTTTTTACAAAATTAATCAGATCTTTATCAGGGGTTTCGGGCAGCACAACCTTAAGCTTGATGTATTGATCGCCAACAGGTTCTTTCTGGATTCCTTTCCCTTTGAGGCGCATGGTTAGTCCAGTGTTCGCACCTGCAGGAATTTTAAGCGACACATTGCCATGTAAGGTGGGGACGGTAACGACATCTCCCAGCACGGCTTCTTGGAGTGTAATCGGCAAATCGCAATAAATATCACTGCCTTTGCGAGTGTAATGAGGGTGGGTGTTATCTAGTTTTAACTTGATGAGGGCATCCCCTGTGATGCCGCCCACAAATTCGCTGCGGTCTCCTTGTCCTTTTAGGCGAAGTGTTTGCCCGTCTTCGCTGCCCACAGGAATGTTTATATCAAGCGTGCGTGTACCAAGTGTTAGCCGTTTTTTCGCGCCTAACGCTGCTTCCATAAATGTAATGGGGAGCGTGTAGCTGGCGTCACTTCCTTTAGGAGTATTTTGTGTTTGTTGGCGTTGAGATGATTTGCGATTGCCAAAAATCTCATTGAATAAATCATTGGGATCAAAGCCCAAATCATCCATGTTAAAAGAGGTTTTTCGTTTGCCGCCTCTGCCACCTGCTGCGTCGCGCGCACCGAACCCCCCGCCGAATCCTGTAGGATTGCCAAATGCATCGATCTCCCCTCTGTCAAAGCGACTTTTCTTGTCGGTGTCAGAGAGAAGAGCGTAGGCAGCAGAGACCTCTTTAAATGTCTTGTCCGCGTTCGCATCGTTTGGATTTAAGTCTGGGTGGTATTTTTTTGCTAAGTCGCGATAGGCTTTTTTAATTTCCTCTGCGGTTGCCGCTTTACCAATGCCTAAAACGCCGTAGGGGTCTTTCATGAGGAAATACGCCTATTGTACAATCTTCCACGACCCATCTGGTTGCTTGCAGGCGGTGCCAAACGCACGCTGCGCTTGACCATTAATGGTAACGGTTTGCTGGAATTCACGGCAGAAAGTATTGTTGGCTTCAAAGGTACGCACGGGTGTAATATTGCCAGATGCACCAGTTTGAGGGTTGTTCCATTGTGCCGCATTACCCGTGTTAAAGGCATAGTTTGCACTTTCCTGTGCATAATTTGCATCCGCTCTATCTAAAGATGAGCCAACTTGGCTGCCTAAGAAAGCACCCAACAACGTACCAACAGCCGTTGTTGCTATTTGCCCCTTGCCTTTTCCAAACTGCGATCCTGCTAATGCACCACCCACTGCGCCTAACAATGCACCACCTGTTTGTTTGTCAACAGTAGGGTAACTGTTGTTTCCATAGCCACCTTGTTGAGCGCAACCAACAGTTAAGCTGAATGTAACTAAAACTGCCGCAAAACGATTTTTCATATGTGTTTTTTCTCCATCACTATTTAAAGCAGATAATAGTATGGTCTTTATAAAACGCAAGGGAACGGTTTGTAAATACAACAGGCAAACATTTTTTATACGTTTAGTGATTGGTAGATAGCAGGAAATAACATAACTACAAAAAGAGGTAAGAAAATAAACAGCATCATGGGAATAATCATTTTTGTGGCAAGTTTTCCCGCTTTTACTTCTGCGGCATTCATCCGATCTTTGCGGAAATCATCTGATAAAACACGTAACGATTGTCCGATAGGGGTTCCGAATTTTTCGGTTTGAATGAGCATATTTGCGAAAGATCGTGCTTGTGGAATATCAATCCTGCGTGCCATGTTTTCAAGGGCATTAGCACGTTTTTCGAGGAAATTCAATTCAACAAGAGTCACTGCTAATTCTTCTCCTAAGTCAGGACAACTTTTAAAAATTTCTGTCGAAACACGTTTGAGAGCCGCATTAAAACTTAAACCTGCGTCTGAGCAAACAACCAGCATATCGATTGCGTCAGGAAAAAATTTTGTAATGCTTGATAGACGTTTTTCCGCAGCATTCCTGAGCAATATATCAGGGAGTACATACCCCACTGCGCCACCAAATACCACAATCAAGAGATGTAAGGCACTTTTATCTATGACTTTAAAAATTGTTGTAAGTAGCATTAATACTATGGGGAAAGACACTAACAATATCAGCTTGAAAGAAACAACTTTCCAAACGGCCTTGCTATCGCGAATGCCTGCTTGAGCGAGCGTCGCTCTGTATTTTGAGAGACGCTCGTCTTCAATAAAACCGCTCTTGCCAAGAATTTTTTGTACCCAAGGCATTGTGTATATAGTTTCTTGTTCTACAAGGCTGCGTTTGTCTTTTAATCGAGAGTTTTGAACTTCATAAAGCTCTTCTTTTCTACGCTCTATAGATCGAATTCTTTTTTTGTGTGAACCTGATTGATCAATAAATAATACCCAGTACCCTACTAATATTATAGTGAGTAATAGTAAGAAAACAGGGAGGAAAATTGTTATATCCATGTCTAATACTCAAACTTTGTCATTGAATTCATCATATAGAAGCCAACTGCCATCCAAGCGATAAGTCCCATCCCCACTTGTTTACCAGTTTCATCGTTCCAAAAAACACCAATATATTGAGGATCCATCACATATAAAACGCCGACAATAAAAATAATAATTCCCAAGAGGACTTTTGCCTGCATTTTCGCTTCTGAAGATTTCGAACTAATCATTCGTTTTAGGTCTTGTCTGTTGCGTAAAGTTTTTGCGAGGTTGTTGAAAGTGTCTGTTAGGCTGCCGCCTGTCTCAAGTTGGATGCTGATTGAAATTGCAAAAAAAGCCATTTCTTGTGAAGGAACGCGTTCAACTGTTTTCCCTACCGCGTCAGCGAGTTGGACGCCTAAATTTACTTCACTGCAAATACGTCTGAATTCGCTTTTAACGGGATCAAGGGAGTTTTCTGCAACGCTCTGCAGGGCGTTAATCAAAGGCAGTCCGCTTTTTGTGACGCTTAACATCATGTCAACCGCATCAGGAAATAATTTATTGAAAGCGTCAATACGCTTGCGAATTTTTGACTTTAACCACATACGCGGCACAATAGTCCCTGTCACAACGCCTAATATTATTCCATAGAGCGGGGATGCGTTTACAAGAAAAATAGTTCCGCAAACAATCATCGCAGCAATAAGGAGTTGGTAAAAAAGGAACTCAGTTGTTGATATTTTCAAGCCAGCTTGCAATAATTTCGCCCGTAAGGAATCAGGATCTCCAACAAATTTTTGAAAAACAAAATCAGAATTAGCGCTTTGCTTTTGTGATATGGAGCCGCTGAATTTTTCATGTTTTTGATTGTCTTCAATATCTTGGGCATTGCTACGCGATGCATACTTCTTTAATCGTTTTTTAAAAGTCCAGCTTTCTGGTGCTAGAAAAAAATAGAGTGCTGCAAATACAAGCAGAACACTCAATGCTGTAATAATGGGTACTATCATACTAATTCCTCAAGCTCATCGCATGCATTAATTCTTTTTCAACACCAAAGTACTTTGCTTTGCTCGTAAAGCTAGGATGAATGCCTGTGTGTACAAACTCTCCCTGTAGTTTCCCGTCAGGACCTTCCCCAATAAACTTAAAAACAAAAAGGTCTTGGGTTATGATAGTATTTTCTTCCATGCCGACGATTTCTGTAATGTGCGTAATCCTTCTTATTCCATCACGCATCCGTGCGATTTGCACAATAAGATGTACCGCCCCGCTAATCATAGAGCGTGTTACTTTTTCAGGCATGGAAAATCCTGCCATGTTAAGCATGTTTTCTACGCGTGTTAAGGCCATGCGCGGCGTGTTGGCGTGAATGGTTGACATGGAACCATCATGACCTGTGTTCATGGCTTGTAACATGTCGATAATTTCACTGCCTCGACACTCCCCGATGATAATGCGCTCAGGGCGCATTCGCAGGGCGTTTTTAACCAAGTCACGAATTGTTACCTCTCCTTCTCCTTCAAGGTTCGCAGGGCGTGTTTCAAGGCGTACAACGTGGGGCTGTTGCAAGCGTAATTCTGCAGAATCCTCGACTGTAATCGTGCGTTCATCTTCCCCAATTTTTTGAGAGAGGGCGTTTAATAATGTTGTTTTGCCCGACCCTGTCCCACCAGAAACAAGAATATTCAGGCGGCATGTGCCAGCAACAGATAAAACCCCCGCCATCGCGTGGGAAATATTTCCTTGCTCGGCCATTTTCTCTAAAGTAATCCCGCGATTAGAAAAACGACGGATAGACATAGAGGCGCCATCAATCGCAAGCGGCGGAATGATAATATTAACACGGCTTCCGTCAAGCAAACGTGCATCAACCATGGGAGAGCTTTCGTCAACACGACGGCCCACTTGAGAGACAATTCGTGTGGCAATATTTAATAAGTGCTGGTTATCGCGAAAATTAATCGTGGATAATTCCAACTTGCCGAATCGTTCAACGTAAATTTGCTTAGGGCCATTTACCAAAATATCTGTTACGGCAGGGTCGTTCAACAGGGGCTCTAAAGGCCCTAGTCCGATCATGTCATCGAGGAGCAGCGAAAGAACTTCAGCCTGCTCTTTATAGTTAAGCTGCATCCGTTGTTCAGCTAAGATATTTGCAACAACATTACGGAGTTGTTCTTCTAATTCTTTGCGTGGTAAAGTGGCTGCAACAACAGTGTCAATTCTGTTGAGGAGCAATGCTTGCACCTTTGATTTGGCATTAATAATGATGTCGTTAGAAACCCCTTTTGTGTTAGACTGCGTTGTTTTTGCGTCTGCTGCTGTGGAGTTAGGAGTAGTAACGTCTTTTTTTAAGGATTGTTCTGCTGTTTCTTTTATTAAGAAGGTGATGATATTACGTTGATCGATGAGGTTTAGTTCTTGCCCTGTTGCAGAAAGCCATTCATTTAAGATTACGGCAATGCGGCGCGCTAACATGCCACGGGTAGAATTTCTTATTTCCTCTTCAGAAATGCGTTTCTTAACGATAGGAATAATATGTTTGCGAGCAACCTCCAAAAGTGCCTCTGATGTTTTTGGACGCGGGTTGCCAATCAACGCTGCCGCGTCTGGCTTGTTATTGGAAGGGCTTTTTTCTGAAGATGTGAGGGAATTAATATCAGTCATTCTACATACTCTATTTGAATCTGCCTAAAAAACCTTTAATACTTTTTGATTGTTGTTCTGTGTCTAACTCTTTTGATTTATTATGTATTATATCACAAAAACTGTTTATTTCACCTATAACTTTGCTTTTTGGGGCTAATATTGCTGCTGCTTTTCCATCGTTCAGCGCTTTTTCTATCACTTCAGGCGCATTCGGCAGGACAATAGCTATTTTTGTATCTATTTGGGATTCAAAATCCTTAATCGAGAGTTGTCCGCTAGTGATTCCAGGTCGTGCTTTATTCGCTACAACAATAATATTCTTATGCGCTGCAATGCGCTTGATTTGATTAAGAATAGTCACTGTATCACGCAGTGATGGAACTGTTAATTCTGAAACCAAGACAACATAATCTGCGTCCATCATTAGCTGTGGACAACGCACCAAAGAAGAACGTGGCGTATCAATGATAATATAATCTTTATTTTCTTTAAGCGTTTCAATCAGCAGTTTTGTGGAATTGTCGTTAAACACAACATAATCGCGCATACTTTCTTCTGCTGCCAGAATCGACAGTGTTGGTGTGACTTTAACTAGTGCGCCTTCAATAAATTGTATATCAACACGGCTTGGATCTTGTAGCGCGTCTTTAAAGCCGATGCTTGGTTTTGCATCAAGAGCAAGAGAAATTGTACCAAAATGTACGTCCATATCAATAAGAACAACATTTTGTTTATGGGTATTTGCGAGAATCCAGCCCGCATTCACAACCAAGGAGGTCGTGCCTGCCCCTCCTCGTGCACCAATCACAGTAATAAGTTTGGCTTGTTTCTTGTTTGATACGGAAGCTGAAGATTGAGTGGGTGTTTGATGTTTGGAAGATGTAATAAGGGATGTGTAAATTTCTTCACTATTAATAGGTTTTACGACATAATCAGCTGCACCAGCGCGAATTAAATCTCTGTAAAGCGCAACATCATTGGCTTGACCAATAAAAAGAACCCCTTGTGCACCACTAAACTTTGCAAGAATAAGATCACACGTTGTTTTAATGTTTTTCGCATCGCTCACATCAACAATTACATACTTAATATCTTTAGAAGGGGTATAGAGCAGTGCAGCTTTAGAACCGCCTTCAAGCACGATGCCAGAAGACCAGTAGTTACTGACAAGTGCCTCTAAGGAAACTCTCGTTTCTACATCGGTAACAAAAGCAACGCAGTTCATTATTCATGCCTTTCTATATTTTTCGTATGGACGCGATAAAATTTTATTCACCAGTAGGAGATGCCAACTCTGTTTCAAACTCAGGCTTCCACGTCCCCTCGTTTACTGTTTTCAGCACCGTTAGGTCATAGGCGCTGTAATACTCTTGATCGAGTGTTTCTCCATAAACAAGGCGCGACTTATCTTTTATTTGAGCGAGCAGGTTAGTACTAACGGCACAGCCGATTGTGGAGCGATGACCGATCTTTTCTGCTGTATTCCAATCCCAATTATCAAGTTGTGGACAATTTACAGGCTTTAACGTGTATTGTCTGATGATCACCGCAACTTTTCTATCTTCATCAAGTTTTGAAGGCACTGGCTTAACCACCACATCATTGGTGCTTTTTTCAGGTGTTGTTACAGCAGGTTTTTCCGTATCAACTTCTGTAATGATATGGGGACGCTTACCGTGTTTTGCAACGGCACTTACCACCGCATTAAAGTTATTCATGAGTGTGGGGTTGTGAAAGGGTAATTTGCTTTCTTGTAGGTCACTTGGCTCTTTAATCATTGAAACAAAAAACACAGAGTCTTTAGTTTTTTGATAAAAGCGTGTGAAGCGGTCTACATATGCTTCTTGATCAGCGCTCAACCCTTCTTGGTTCTTTTTAAATCGCAAGGTAATTCTATCTTCCGTGAATGTTGCATGGAATTGTGGTTTTATGTAGGGTTCCTGCTGTTGAAGAGGGGTTTGTCCCACGCTTGAGCAACCGCCCAAAAGCAATAAGCTTAAGCAGCTTGCACCAAATAATGCGTGAATTTTTCTCGTTTTTGAAGAGGGGTTGTGCATATGAGTATCCATGTTCTGCGTAAAAAAATAATTTAGTTGACCATGAAGCCAACATTGCGCGAAAGGTTTTTCGCAGGTGTTGTGCCAAGATTATGGGGGGTATTGGTTGTACCAAGAGATTGGTCATAGAGCATACGGTCTTTGTCTGTAGGAACCTTAACCGTATCAAGTGGTGTTTTGAGCAGACTTGGGTCACCTACAGGCTCAACAATAAATGGCGTGACAATAATCAAAAGTTCAGAGTCATTATTTTTAAAGCTTTTTGAGCGAAATAGAGGGCCTAAAACAGGCAGTTCACCCAGCCATGGCAATTTAGACGTTTGATCCGCCATGCTGTTTTGGAATAGTCCTGCCACACTAAAGCTTTCTCCATCACCAAGCTCTACAGTCGTTTCAACTTTTCTGGTGGTTAAGCTCGGAACGGTAAAACCGTTAGACGTAATGTTCGTATCTGCAAGTTCGCTAACCACAGGGTTAACGCGTAAACGAATACGGTTGTTTGACAGCAACACGGGTGTGAAGTTTAACGACACACCAAACTCCTTAAATTCAACAGTTCGTGTCGTCTCACTACCTGTTCCTGTTGCAACAATATAAGGGAATTCCCCCCCTGCTAAGAAGCTGGCTGTTTCGCCAGAAACTGTTGTAAGGTTTGGTTCTGCAAGGAGTGTTAAAGAGCCATCTGATTGCAGTGTTTCAATCGTAGCATCAACAAAATTTCTCTCGTTTCCGAAGCCTGCAACAATAGAGTACAAACCTGTTCCTGGGGTGGGGAAGTTGCCTGTTGTATTTGCAGCAGTTGCATTGGCTCCTTGTGTTGCTAAAGTGCTAAGACCCTTATTCCCAAACACACCGAATCGGGCGGATTCTGTTGCTCCACCTCTTCCTGCACTCTGCCAATTAATGCCAAACTGTTGCGATACTGCTTTCTTCACTTCTGCAATACGCACACGCAATGTAATCTGATTTGATTCATTGATATTAATCATGTTGATGATGCTGGCATCGTCTTTCACAAAGCTGCGCGCCACCTTTAAAACCATGTCCGCTTCATTGGCTGCCCGCACGGTGCCTTTAATAACCATACGATCATTGACAGGATACACTGTAATATTCGCATTTGGCGCTAGCTCATTGAGGGATGCTTGCAACTCTTGCACGTTCGCAACAACTGTAACATTACGGCTTGCAAGAATTTTCCCGTCTTTATCGAGAATATGTAAGGTGGTAACACCAGGTTTGCCACCAAAAATATAAATCATATTATTGAATTTCACTTCAACATCGGCAACTTCAGGGTCTGCAACAAACACAGCAGATGCTTCCCCATTTATCTTAAGGAATGCCCCTTTACCCGCTTTGATTTGCAAAGAAGAAGCTGTTTCAGCAGCGCTTAGATTGCTTGTTTTGGGGGCAGCAAGCGTTGAGTGTGTTGCGCCTGTCATGCCAACAAAGGCAAGAGATAAGGCAAGCACTGAACACCGACGAAGAGAAAATTTTGAGAAAGTCATAATAAGTACCTTTGTGCGGAAGAATATTTTTAAAGTGTTAACGAGGGGCTTGATCACCGCTAGATTGCTTCGCTCTAAAATTCGCTCTAAAAATAGTCACATCTGTTTCTGCACCAGTTTTTCCTTCTAGTGCGGCGGCTCTTGCAGGGCTAACTTGCTCGCTGGTGATGATGCTTTTTCTGTAAGACGCGTCAAGTACGCTCTCAATCATATAGGGGTATGTTTGAAGCTGTTGTTTTGTTTCATCAGATAGCCCTTTGCCATCGCCCAGAAGAGGGCTTAATACAGCGGACAATCTGCCCAAATCTGGCGCTAATAAAAGCATCTCTGCAAGCTCTGGGGTAACTTCTAATGTCAATGTTCCTGCGTTTGGGAACAGCGTTGGCGCAGGACTAGCGCCGCGATTGTTTTGCTGCGCTGCTTTCTGTTCCTCTGTGAGCGCAGGCGCTGCAAACGGCTTGTTGATACTGAATCCTCTGGCAACAACGCGAATGTTGCGCGCAATAGTCTCACTCACACGATTTTCGATTGTACTCCCTGGAATAGCTGTAGCTGAAGTGCCAGTGCTTGCAACTGTTGCCTTTGGTAGTGTTTGAGTAAGAACAAGGTCTATATAATCTCCAGGGAAAATAAAGTTTGCAACACCTGTTGTATCGCTTACAGCGATAGAAATTGCTTTCGTGTTAGGGCGCAATACGCCTGCAAGAAAGCCTTGATCCCCAGGGTTTATTACAGATGCACCGGTGACGGGTTCTCCCGCAGTAATATCCTTTCTTACTAAGGATCCAACCAGACTGTCTAGGGAAGGCGTATTGGCTTTTGTTTTGTAATTAGGATTAACTGCGTCTAGGGGCCAAGGCTTAAATGAAAAGTCTGTTGGCTTTAATATCGTTCCTGTAGGCAAATTTTCATTTGCTATAAGAATTTCAGTCACATTCTGAGGTGAGGCTGTTTGCTGTACCACAGGGCGTGTTGCTTTTTCTAAGGCTTCTTTTAAATTTCTGCTCTCAGAGGTTTGCTGATTAACATACCAAGCAAGAAACCCTGCAACAACGATAGCAACACCTAAAATAATAAAACGCATTTTCTAAACTCCCGTATGAGAAAAATTATTAAAAACCAAGATATAATTAAATCCTACGCCGTACCCTGCTGTTGTGATTGCAACACCGTAGGGAATTTTTTTGCCCCGCAAGGTTGGTTCAGGGGTTAGGTGTAGGAAATATTTTGCATAATAAAACCCTGCAATAGCAACAGCGAGAACGCCACCGAGGAGTGATGCGTGAATTAAAAACTCTGGATAAAGGGTAGGTGTTGTCCACAGGCTGATGGCGGCAAGAAGCTTTACATCACCTGCACCAATAATATTTACAGCGAATAAGACGAAGCCAATAACAATAACGATAGCAAAAAATGCAAGAGAGTGTAAAAACTCAATTTTCTCAGGGCATGTTAACGCAAACGGCACATACAGTCCGATAAGAGCAAGAGAAATGTAGTTTGGTATAATAAATCTTTGCATGTCCGTAAGAGCTGCTTGTGTGATCAATATGAAGAATAGAAAAACACAAAACTGATTAAGAAAAAGTATCCAATCCATCATTCTCTCCCTGAAGTTTTTTATTGCTTGTAGTAAGTGTTGCTTTTTTGTCACGCATTTGAAATGCTAGTCATGATTTTCTACTGGTAAATCATTAATAAAAGGTTAATGGTTATTTGCTTTTTATTATATTATAAAATAATATTTCTTTTTTTATGTAAATCAGGACTTACGCAGCTGAGTGATTCACATCACAAGTCTGAGTGGATTATTCAACGCTGAATATACATAGTCATAGAGTAATTTTTCTTTTAGTTGATAGACGGTAGTTTTGAGGGCATATGCGGCGCGTTTAAGGATAACCCAAG
>CANGXP010000013.1 GCA_947457935.1 Alphaproteobacteria bacterium
CACTGCTGACGCTGGAGAGGTCATAAGTTGCCGTACCAAGACTATCTGCACCGATAACCGAGCCTGTGGTGATGGTATATCCTGTTGGCGCGGCAACGCTGTTGCCATAGATGTGACTTAGAGTGTTGGGGGTTGCGGTGACAAGGCGCGGTGTGATGGCAAGACTGCGTCCTGCGGTGTCGATGGTGAGGGTGTAGTTACTGCTGAGCGCAAGGTTGCCGTTATTAAGGGCATAGGCGCCAATATTTTCCCCTGCTGTGCGACTAAGTGCGCCTGTGAAGGCATCGGAACTATAGAGGCTGCCGCTGGTGATAGTGTAGGCGAGAGTTGGGTCTGTATCGCCGTATTGTTTAGTTAGACCGGCGTTAGCGGTTACTGTTATAGCACGAGAGGTTACGTTATAGGCGCCGTTCGCAAAAGTGATGGTGTAGTTCGCGTTGCTAAGACCGCTCATGGTGTAAGTGTAAGCCCCCACGTTGCTGGCACTGCTGACGCTGGAGAGGTCATAAGTTGCCGTACCAAGACTATCTGCACCGATAACCGAGCCTGTGGTGATGGTATATCCTGTTGGCGCGGCAACGCTGTTGCCATAGATGTGACTTAGAGTGTTGGGGGTTGCGGTAATGGCGCGCGTGTCAACAGTGAGTGCACCCGTTGCATAGGCAAGCGTGTAACCGCTTGCAGCCAATGTTCCTGCGGAGGCAGTAAGACCCGCCGCATAAAAGCCTGCGTTAGGGCTAGCGGGTGTAGTGGCTAGAAGCGGCGCACCTGTCACTGTATCGCCAAACAATAAACCGCTGAGCGTGTAAGCAGATTGCGAGATGCTATCACCATAAGTGATGGTTTGCGCGGTTGGTCTAACGGTCAATGTTTGCGCAGGTGCAGCACCCGTGTTGTAGAAAATATAATTCCCTGTTGGATAGGCGCTAATGTCATCACCAAATACAATACCGTTTACTTGCGTGTAGGGTGTTAAACCGCCGATGGTGTGCGTGCCTGCGGTGCGGAGATAAACAAGAAAACGCCCAGAGGGGGTTGCAAGTGCAGAGGCGCCTGCGTTATTCACAAAGTCTGCATTGCGAATATACAAAACAAGAGGTGTGCCGCCACCGGTTGCTGTAATGACACCATTAAGTGTTATGTTGCCCGTCCTAGCAACGCCGTTTACCGTTGTAGCATTGATGGTGCGTAAGGTTGCATTTGTTGCAGCATTAACAATCACATCGTCGGCAGTTAATATGCCCGTGCTATGGGTGATGCTGCCATTCGTTGAGAAAAGCGATAAATCATACGCGCCGCCTGTAATACTTTGAAAACTCAATAGGCTTCCAGCGCCTGTTGTACGCAACACTGTGTTTCCAGTTAGCGTTGCGTTGTTGTTAACTGTAAAAGTACTGGCTGCTTGGAACGTGCCTTGCATGTTAATCGCGGTGGTGCCCGTTAGCTGTATTTGCGATGCTGAAGTTAAATTGTTTCCAATTGTAAGAGTTCCGTTTGCTGTTAAGGAAATATTCCCTGATGTTGTTGTGAGTGTGTTGTTTATCGCAAGAGTAGATCCGCCAACAGCGTTGTTAAAGACAGTGAGAGCACCAGCGCTCAGTGCCCCATTCACCGTTACGCCTGTTGTCCCGTATATACTTATATTACCATAAACAGTCCTTGAGTTATTGATTGTTACTGTACCACCAAGCGTGTTTCCGCCTGCACAGCTTGCACCATCAATTCCAACGCAGGCACGGAACTGTGAAGTTGGTCTCACCTTGTTCATGTCAACTGTTAAGTTACCATTACGATTGTACAGATGGATTGCGGCGGCATCCAGTGTACCAAGAACAGAAATACCCTCAGCGCTGTTATAGGTAAAAGCAGCGATCGTTCCAAATGTTGAGGTAAGTGCCCCATTCACCGTTACGCCTGTTGTCCCATATAAGTACATACCATAAGAAACAGTCCTTGAGTTATTGATTGTTACTGTACCACCAAGCGAGTTTCCGGTTCCACAGCCTATACCATCAATTCCAACGCAGGCACGGAACTGTGAAGTTGGTCTCACCTTGTTCATGTCAACTGTTAAGTTACCATTACGATTGTACAGATTGATTATTGGGGCATCCAGTGTACCAAGAACAGAAATACCCTCAGCGCTGTTCTCAGTGTAAGCATCGATTGAGCTGGCTGCTTGGAACGTGCCTTGCATGTTAATCGCGGTGCCCCTTAGATATATTTGCATTGCTGAAGTTAAATTGTTTCCAATTGTAAGAGTTCCGTTTGCTGTTAAGGTAATACTCCCTGATGTTGTTGTGAGTGTGTTGTTTATCGCAAGAGTAGATCCGCCAACAGCGTTGTTAAAGACAATGAGATCACCAGCGCTCAGTGCCCCATTCACCGTTACGCCTGTTGTCCCATATAAGTAAGTATAACCAGAAACAGTCCTTGAGTTATTGATTGTTACTGTACCACCAAGCGTGTTTGCGGGTCCACAGAATGCACCATCAATTCCAACGCAGGCACTGAACGAAGAAGTTGGTCTCACGTTGTTCATGTCAACTGTTAAGTTACCATTACGATTGTACAGATTGATTGTTGGGGCATCCAGTGTACCAAGAACAGAAATACCCTCAGCGCTGTTATAGGTAAAAGCATAGATCGATCCAGGTGTTGAGGCAGTAAGTGCCCCATTCACCGTTACGCCTGTTGTCCCGTATAACAGAATAGGACCAGAAACAGTCCTTGAGTTATTGATTGTTACTGTACCACCAAGCGAGTTTCCGGTTCCACAGCTTGCACCATCAATTCCAACGCAGGCAAAGAAGTGTGAAGTTGGTCTCACCTTGTTCATGTCAACTGTTAAGTTACCATTACGATTGTACAGATGGATTGTGTGGGCATCCAGTGTACCAAGAACAGAAATACCCTCAGCGCTGTTATAGGTAAAAGCATGGATCGATGCACCTGGACTTGTTGAGGTAGTAAGTGCCCCATTCACCGTTACGCCTGTTGTCCCGTATAACTGAATATAACCATAAACAGTCCTTGAGTTATTGATTGTTACTGTACCACCAAGCGTGTTTCCGCCTGCGCAGCTTGCACCATCAATTCCAACGCAGGCACTGAACGAAGAAGTTGGTCTCACCTTGTTCATGTCAACTGTTAAGTTACCATTACGATTGTACAGACTGATTGCTGGGGCATCCAGTGTACCAAGAACAGAAATACCCTCAGTGCTGTTAGAAGTGAAAGCAGTGATTGAGCCACCCATTGAAACAGCAGCGTTAACGCTAATGGATCCGCCTGCATTGACTGTAAGTCCGCCTGTTCCGCTGTTGGTGATGGCGGCGTTAATGACCGTGTCGCCGTGTGAGTTAAGCGTGAGGCTGTAAAAACTGTTCCACACAATGGGATCGCTAACAGTTAACAAACCTGTGCCTGTGCCGCCGCTCCCTGCGGCATTTGTTGCAACGGTGACGTTATTACTGGCTAATAATGTTGTGAGTGTTGAAACGTTAAGTATGGAGGTTGCGTCAGCTATTGCGGTGCGGGTTAGGTTGGGCGACGTACCTGTGCTGGTAACGCCGCCGTCTGTGCCGCTAGAAATAGTTAGATCAGTAGGATCAAGCAACAACAGTCCAGCACTTCCGTTAGTTGCCAGTGTGTTCACTGTTCCGTCAAAATTTAATACGGTTTTACCGGATGTTTCAACAAAGCCTCCCGAGCCGGAAATCGCACCACCCCGAGCAGAAATGTCACCGTAAAAGCTGGTTTCCCCGTCTGCCCAAATAACGGTGCGCCCGGCATCACCATTTTGCAGAGCATCGTTTTTAATCGTGCTGCCGCGACTCACGGTAACGTTTTTTGCCCTGGGTGTGCTTCCCTGCCCCTGATAATCACCACCGATTTTTATGCTGCCGCCGGCACGCGCGCTGTTGGCGATGAACTCTTGTTCCGTTCGCACCGCCCCGCTTGCGGTGAGGGTTGCGGTTGCTTTGCTGGTTACATCGGGCGTTAGCGCGGCGCTGTTGCCTGAGGCATCGAGAACGGCTGTTGATTCAAGCGTAATTTTATCGGCCAAGACGTCAATTTGCCCGCCGCGCTGTCCGGCATTTTTACCGCTTGCATCGAGAGTGCCGCTGATTTCAACGCGGCTGTCCCCCTGTTTCGCCGTGTTGTTGCTGCCCGCAGCATAGATGATAATTTTACCCCCTTCTGTGCGCGCAGCGGGAGCTTTTATCATCCCGCTGATGCTGATAAGGCTGTTTACAACCTCACGACCCGCAGCGGCAGTAAGCCAAACGCTGCCGTCTGTTGCTTCAATAAGCCCTCCATTGCTGACAAGCTGTTGCTTAACAGTATCACTTATGGTGATGCCCATCAGGCCATCACCGTATAAATCAAGCGTCATGCCGTCGCCAGAGGCAAGCTGAACTTTTTTAGCGCGGATAACTCCGTTGTTCAATACATTCGGCGCAACAAAACCAACAAGCCCTGCATCTTTCGCGGTGATGTTCCCTTCATTGGTGATGGACGCATTCGCATTGCCCGTTTCGCGAAATTCCATGTTGCTTGCCATGAAATCATTATTTTTAATATTCGCGGTGGTGGCAATTAGTCCATTAACATCAATAACCGAATCTTTACCGAAAAATACCCCATTGGGGTTAATGAGAATAACGTTTCCATTAGCAGACAACCTGCCCATAATCCGCGACGGATCATTACTGTTCACTCGATTCAGCGCCACAGCGTTTGCGGAAGGTTGGATAAATTTTGTGTGTTCGTCAGCCTCAATATCAAAAGAGCGCCAGTCAATAATTGCTTTGTCACTTAGTTGATTAACAATAAGTTCTTTACCAACACTGCTTATGGTGGCGTTGCCCGCTGCAACCACGCCATCTTGCGGGTTTGCAAACGCAGGGGAAGCCGCATTAAGCAGCAAACTTGCTATGCACACTCTGATATAAAGAGAACTCCCACACATTGTTACGATAATGCCACAATTTGATTAACTATTTGTTAAAAGCGGATACCAAACTCAACCAATAATACAGGGTTTTTGCCACTATTACCAAAACGGGGCGTGTCAATACGCCGCAGCAGCGGTTGCGCCAAAGTTGATTTTATTCCTAGGCCACTGTCATGCCCCAAGCGCAAACCAGCACCCACCGAAGCAGCGGTTGCATTACGACCATCCGTATCATTATTCCAAACCTTGGCACGATCGTAAAAAATAAACGGCGTGTAACTGAATTTTTTATAAGGTAAACTTGTGTATTGCAGCTCTAATGAGGCGCTTATCCCTTTATCTCCGCTTATTTCACCCACATCGAACGCGCGTCCCATTGTTGCGCCGCCATAACTAAACTCTTGCGATGAAAAAAGCGGTGTATCAGCAAAAAGACCATTTGCTTTTGTTACAACAGACAGTCGCTCGTTTATGGGCTGTTCTCTGGTTAGATTAAGTTGCAGCGTTGTAAAATCGGCGCTTGCTTCCGCGCGAGAAATATCAGCATCACCCCTCCCTCGCGCACCCCATACATCCAGCCCTTTTGTAATAATCAACTGAGAAGAATTTATAGCATCCGTCGCGTCCGTCACATCATAAGCAGCCTCCAAACTTAACAGCCGCAAGCTGTCTTTGCTCAGTAAGCTGTCTGATGCTTTGCTCTCACTATCTTTCAAACTGATACTTGCGGAGAATACCAAATTTTCATCACGTTGGCGAAGGGGTTGGAAGCTAACATTGACAGTTGCATCCAGTGAATTGCTTGTAATATCTTGGTCTGTAAGCGTAAATCCGGGGGCAGCTTTGGCAAAACTTGTTGAAAGTTGGAGCCGCCATTGCGGGCTAAGCGGTATTTGATGCACGATGCTGCCAAACTGTAATTCTTTTAAAGGGATGGTGCTGCTGGCGGAAATAGTTGTTCTTTGCAGGGGTATAAAACTGTGCTGATACCCAAATTGTTGTCGCCAAGGCCCCAAAAAGCGGGAACTGTAGTTATTGATGCTATAAATACCCTGTGCGCCTTCTTTTTTTTCTGAAAGAATGAGCTTTATTGCGCCTTCTTGTGCGGGGTTTGTTACCTCCCTGATACTGCCAAAAACACGCGCGCCGTTTATATCGTTAAGCCGCAATAAGAAACTTTCTAACGTGTCAAGACGAGGCGGATTTTGCTCTAAAAGTTTTGTAACAAGCCTTTTAACAACGCGATTTTCTTTCATGCTATCAGGCACGTCAACCGATGCAATATGCCCTTCTATAACACGAATAAGAACAGTACCGTTGTCGATTTCTTGAGCAGGAATATAGGCAGTTGCAAGAAAATATCCCTTTTCTTTATAAAGGCTTACTAATTTATCTTTTATCGCCCAAACGTCTTTCAACAGTATTTTTTTGTTGATGAAGGGAGCATATACGCCCTTTAACTCCTTCCCAGAAAATACAGTGACGCCTTCAATTTTCACGCTCCTAAGCAACAAGGGTATTTGTGCGTTTTCTTTGGTAAGCGGTTGTTGATTGACTGTATTGGGAATACGAATTGCGGGAATAGGAGACGCAATATTTTCGAGGAATTGTAGCGGTTTTATGCGCGATACATCAGCCGTATTCGGGATAACTTGCGCTTTAGCAGAACCATGCACTAGAATTGAGCACAATACTATGGCTCGCAAAAAAGAGTTGTGTATGTGCCTTTTCCTCATTGAACGTAACTTTATGCCGTGGTTTTTCACTTAGAAGTAAATTTTACTGTGGGGATGTTTAAAAAGAGTTAAAGTGGTAATGCAGCCCGTATAATATTTACCCGCTAAGAACTAGTCATGAGTAACTTTCTTTTGAAATGACTATATTACTCCCCAAACGTAAAAGCATAGCCTTCTAGCCCTGCGTCACCCGCCGTGATTTCCAATAACCCGTTTTGCTTCTTGTTCTGATTAACCAGTTCATAAAGGGTGTGGTTCTTGACGGTGACAATGCCATCAACAACATCTTTTCCTGCGCTTGTGCCCAGCGGCAAACCATTTAAGGTGAGGGTGGCAGGAATGGTTTTGCCATCTTGTGCACCCAACACAAGAAAAACTTTTTTGGCGGTGAAATTGAGTTGTAGCGTTGCGCCTTTTTCAAGCGAGACAATATATTGCTGCTTGATTGCCCATTTGCCGCTTAAGCTCCAGTTATCAGTAGGAAGGAATTTAGGGGGTGTAAACGCGCCGTCTGTCTGCTGTATTGTGCCTGAAAATATGTCACCGCGTCCATATCCTAAATAGGTCTCAGGTGTTTGCGTGCGAGAGAAGGGTTGCGGCGCAACAGCAGTTTCCATTTTTTTATCTAACCCTAATAAATGACGAATGTTATTCTCTGTTTGTGCATAATTTCCCTCTCCAAAATGGGTGTAAACAACTTGTCCTTGCTGATTAATTAAATAGTGGGCAGGCCAATAGCGGTTTTGAAAAGCTGTCCATGTATCAAGGCGATTGTCCACCGCAACGGGGTATTGAATGCCATGTTTTTTCAAGGCTGCCCGCACATTATCCACGTTTTTCTCAAACTCAAATTCAGGGGCATGAATGCCAATTATCACAAGCCCCTTGTCGCGATACGTTGCATCCCATTTTGTAATATACGGCAGGGTACGGATGCAGTTGATGCAAGAATATGTCCAAAAATCAATCAGCACCAACTTGCCTTTAAGAGATGCCATGGTGCGTGGGTTGCTATTCAGCCATTCCTGAATGCCTGTAAATTCAGGGGCAGGGTACGGTTTTTCTAAAGCGTCTTGCAGCCCTGTTTCCGTTATAACGGATGGTTGAGGGGGATTTGTAAACAGTGTTTGTGCGTCAAGTCCTGAAGCAATAAACGCAACGGCAAGGAGGATTATTACCCCAAAACCCTTGCGGATTTTTTGCGCATGGATAGCGAAAAAATTAAGTTTAGTCATCGCTTTTCTTCCCATGAGTGAAATGAGGAGCATGGGAATGCCTGCCCCCATTGCGAAGGAAACTATCAACGCGAGTGCTTGTGCGTCAGACTCTTGGCGGATGATCTGCACCAAGGCAACGGCGAGGAGGGGGCCTGCACAGGGTGTCCACACCACACCAATCAACAGCCCGATGAGAATGCCGCTTAATAAACCATCGTCTGTCTTAGAGCTAAGTCTGTTTCCCATGTTGGCAAATCGTTGTGTGGCGGCGGAAAATTTGTCTGAAAGCGTTGTGGAGAGCAGTACACAGCCGAATACGGCAAGCAACACGAGAGAAGCATTTTTAAGGCTATCAAGGTTAATGCCCAGCGTGCTCACAAGGGCACGGGAGAAAAGCGCAAATGCCGAAAACGCAAGTACAAAGCCAATAATAATCCCAAACGGTCGTTTTCTGCCACCGTCAAGCGATGCCCCTAGCACCAGTGGCAGCACGGGCAAAATACACGGGCTGGCGATGAGCGCGAGTCCTTCAAGGAAGGAAAGCCCAATTTCTAACGGTGCGAGCATCTGCTTAACCGTGTGCGTGGAATTGTGCTACAACGCAAATAATCAGGGCAATAGACCCGAGCAACCATAGTTTTAAGATGTTTTTTTTCATTACCCGTTGTCCTTAGGGATAAATTTCAAAGCAATCCCGTTGTTGCAATAGCGCAAGCCCGTGGGGGCGGGGCCATCGTCGAAAACGTGTCCGTGGTGTCCGCCACATTTCGCGCAATGATATTCCGTACGCGTTTGAAATAAAGTGCGGTCAATTTTTGTGCCCAGATGCCCTTCTATGGCATCAAAAAAACTTGGCCAGCCTGTGCCTGAATCAAATTTTGTGCTCGATAAGAACAATGGCAAGTCACAGCCAACACAGGAAAAAGTGCCCTCACGATGCTCATCTAGCAACGCACTTGTATACGGGCGTTCTGTGCCTTCTTCGCGTAAAATGTTGTATTGGGCGGGGGTGAGCCGCTTTTTCCATTCATCTTTTGACAAATTTAGAATAGCAAATTTTTCCAAAGCAAATGCTTTGCTGGCTTGTATTAAAGGCAGTGCTGCAAGGCTTAAAAGTCCGCCGCTGAAGAGTTTTAAAAGGGTGCGTCGTTGCATGAAAAGCCTTTAAGTAAGAGTCCACTCTGGACGTATAAAATGGCAAGTATAGCCGTTGGGATAGCGCACTAAGTAATCTTGGTGATAGCCTTCTGCTATGGTGAATTCGCCAAGAGGCACAACGTCGGTTACAATCTTTGCTGGCCATTTTTTCGAGGCATCAAGCGTGGCGATAAGATCAAGCGCTGTTTGCCGTTGCGTGTCATCAGTATAGAATATGGCAGAGCGATAGGACGCGCCCACATCATTCCCTTGACGGTTTTTTGTAGTAGGATCATGAATTTTAAAGAAAAATTCTAACAGTGTGCGATAGGAAATAACGGTTTCATCGAAAATTATTTCGAGTGCTTCTGCATGGCCTGTGTCTTTATTTTTAATGTCTTCGTATGTGGGATTGGGGAACGTGCCCCCTGTGTAGCCCACTGTTGTGTCAATAACGCCGTGAAGTTTGCGAAACAAATCTTCCATGCCCCAAAAGCAGCCGCCTGCAAGAATCGCGCGTTGGTGTGTCATCATTGCTCTCCACAAAAATTTTGTAAAACGGAAAACATATTGTATGGGTGCATACCTTCTATTCGAAAGTGTGCCCAAAATGGTTACAAACATCGATAAACACGCACAATTAGCCACGTTATTACGCAATGGTCTCGCGGGAAACCAAGCAGACTATGCTAAGTTTTTGTCGACTATAACGCCCTTATTGCGTCGTGTGGTGAGTGGGCGCATTGCAATGAGCGATGTAGAAGATGTAGTGCAGGAAGTGCTGATTTCAATCCACAAAGCACGCCATACATATGATGGTGAACGCCCGATTATGCCGTGGGTGATGGCAATTACGCGGTTTAGGCTTACTGACCATTTGCGAAAATATTACGCAACCATGCAACATCAGACGATGGACATCAGCGATTTAGAAGAAATTCTGCCTAATTTGAATAATGATGTAACGGAAGAGGGGGCATCAAGCGAATCCGTTGCAGAATTGTTAAAAGATGTTCCCCAAAAGCAACAGCGCATTCTTAACATGATGCATGTTGAAGGCTACACCGCAAAAGAAGTCGGCAAGCAACTTGATATGCAAGAATCAGCAGTGAAAGTGGCGGCGCACCGTGCGCTCAAAAAGATTAGAGAGAAATTTGCGTCATGAATACGGAAACACTGATACAAAGTTTAAGCCAGCAAGCCCCCCCTGTGGCAGTATTGCGTCCACCGCGACATTGGGGTGCGCGTATTGTGGGTGTTTTAGGGATTTATGGCTTGGCAGTGCAATATTTTTTAGGGTTACGTCCTGATTTATTGCTCCAACTCAGCCGCCCGTTGTTTGCAGTAGAAATTTTCTTACTCGTCGTACTCATCTTCACCAGTGCTATTGCTACAATTTTGGCGATGTATCCCGATGCCTATCAAAAGCCCGCACTGTTAAAATTACCTTACGGTATATTTGGCGTTTTGGTTCTGTTAATGACAACACAACTGTTATTACCGCATCATGTATCAATGGTTATGCCGCCCTTAGGAGCGCACGCCTTGGAATGTGCGCTGTGTATTGGTGTTGTGGCACTCATCCCCTCTGCCATACTTTTTATGATTGTGCGCAAAGGCGCGAGTGTGGTTGGGTGGCATGCAGGGGCATTCGCGGTGCTGGCGGCGAGTGGTGTTGGCTGTTTAACATTACGCTTAGCAGAATTGAATGATTCCATCGAGCATCTGTTGCAATGGCATTATGTGCCCACTCTGTTGTTTGCAGCAGGAGGCGCGATGATTGGCAAATGGTTGCTGCGGTGGTAAGACTTAAAATTTATGCGGATGCGGTTGCTGAAATAGCGGGTAAATCCTTTCGTTGTGCCTTGGGCAAAAACGGCATTACGCATGACAAAAAAGAAGGCGATAATGCAACGCCTATCGGCCGATTTCCGTTGCGGTGTGCATATTATCGCCCTGATGCTTTTGTTACCCCGCCTAAAACGGGCTTGCCGCTGTATGCGCTCACCCCTGAAGATGGCTGGTGTGACGATGTTGCCTCTCCTGATTATAATACGTTTGTAAAACTGCCCCATCCTGCACGGCATGAAAAATTATGGCGGGATGATGCGGTGTATGACTTGATTGTTGTGGTGGGGTATAATGACGCCCCTGTGGTTATAGGCAAAGGCAGCGCGATCTTTATCCATATCGCCCGAGAGAATTTTGCAGGCACAGAAGGCTGTGTTGCCTTTACTCGCGAGGATTTAGAGTGGATTGTGGAGCGGTTGGGGGCGGGTGATGAGATAGAGATTATGGGGAGTGATTTTTAACCACATACCGCACAGGCAGGGTCTTTGGCAACACGCACCGTTTGTCCGCGCATGGTCAGCGCATCAAAAGTAAAGAGTGTTTTCCCTGAATCACCAAGTCCTAAAATTTCTTGTATAATGGCGGTTGCTTGCAACGTGCCTGCAACACCTGCAACAGGGCTGAGTACCCCATTTTCCGCGCAATTTCCTCTGTCGGATTGTTCGGGGCTTGCACCATATAAACATTGATAACAAGGATAGTGGTTGTTTAAGTATGCTTTAAACGTCATCACCTGCACGCCAAAGCCTGTAACGGCAGCAGAAACCAACGGTTTGTTGTGCGTAAAGCAAAGTTTGTTGAGCAACAGGCGCGTTGCGAAATTATCGCTGCCATCGGCGATGATGTCATAGTCGTTGAGGAAAGCAGCATGGTTTTCCGTAAAGCGTGTAGCGTAGGGTATGCAATGCACATCAGAATTAAGAGCGTGTAATTTTTCTGCTGCAACAACAGCCTTTTGCTTGCCAATATCTTGTTCTGTATAGAGGATTTGCCGTGCGAGATTGGATGTTTCCACAACATCATCATCCATAATCCCTAGCGTGCCCACCCCCGCTGCGGCAAGATATTGAAGGGCAGGGCAGCCCAAGCCGCCCGCCCCGATATACAGCACTTTGGCGTTCAGGAGGGCTTTCTGTCCCTTGCTGCCCACTTCGGGCAAGAGGATATGACGGGAATAGCGGTCGATTTGAGAGTCGGTGAGAGGCATAGAAAAGCATCGCAGTGTTGCGGGCGGGCGCGCCAAAAATCTTCGATTTTTATAAAAAGAGCGGGGGAGTGTTGTGTGTTACGAGGAAAGGACACAGCAGGCTCTTTTTATGTGCCGCTGTGCGGCAGGCGCGCCCGCGTATCGCTTTACTCCAACCCATCAAACAACGCCGTAGACAAATACCGCTCCGCAAACGAGGCGATAATCACCACAATTTGTTTGCCCTTATTTTCAGGGCGGGCGGCAACACGGAATGCGGCTGCTAGGGCAGCACCGCTGGAAATACCAATCGGCAAGCCTTCGGTGGCGGCTGCTTCACGCGCCATTGTAAAGGCATCCTCGTTGCTTACCTGCACCACTTCATCAATTACGCCTTTGTCCAAAATGTCGGGCACAAAACCTGCACCAATTCCTTGGATTTTATGCGGGCCTGCTGTACCACCACTGAGCACAGGGCTGTCTTGTGGCTCGACAGCAATCATTTTGACCGAGGGTTTACGCGCTTTCAGCACTTGCCCAATCCCTGTGATGGTGCCGCCTGTGCCCACACCACTGATAACAATATCAACCGCGCCTTTTGTATCTAACCAGATTTCTTCTGCCGTGGTGGCGCGATGAATAGCAGGGTTTGCCGTGTTTTGGAATTGTTGCAGCATGAGGGCATCGGGCAGGCTTGTGACCAGCTCTTCTGCCTTAGCAATCGCGCCTTTCATGCCTAAGGGGGCAGGGGTAAGTTCTAACTGCGCCCCCAATAATTTCAGCATTTTGCGGCGTTCCACCGACATGCTCTCAGGCATGGTGAGAATCAGTTTATAGCCCTTGGCGGCGGCAACAAAGGCTAATGCAATCCCTGTGTTGCCCGAGGTTGGCTCCACTAACACCGTGCCTGCTTTCAGTTTGCCACTTTTCTCTGCCGCCTCAATCATCGCAAAACCAATGCGGTCTTTTACAGAAGAAGTAGGGTTGAAAAACTCGAGTTTCGCCACCACGTCTGCCACCGCGTTATATTTTTCAGAAAGTTTTGCAACGCGCACAAGCGGGGTGCCGCCGATGGTGTCAATAATGCTGTCATAAATTTTACCGCGATGAAACGGCGCGTTTTCAGGGGTAGCAGGGTTGGAAAGGGTGGTCATAAAAGCCTCTTGAACTGTGTATGGAAAGAACGTAGCGCAATGACGGTTTAAAGTCTACTCATTTTATAGAATTTATGCCGCCACCCCCGTCGACCCAAATCCCCCCGCACCACGGGCAGTCTCATCAAGGCTATCAGTTTGCTGCCATGATAACTGTTCTACTTTCGCGAGAATCAGTTGCGCAATCCGCATTCCCCGTGTGATGGTGAACGCTTCATTGCTCAAGTTTACGAGCAAAACTTTGATTTCCCCGCGATAATCCGCATCAATAGTACCGGGGGCATTGAGCACTGTAACGCCATTTTTAAAGGCAAGCCCCGAACGAGGGCGAATTTGCACTTCATAGCCTGCTGATAAGGCAATCGCAATCCCTGTGGGGACAAGCACGCGCTGTAACGGCTGCAAAACAAGGTCAGTATCAATAGCGGCGAGTAGGTCTGCCCCTGCACTTTGGGAGGTGGCGTATTGCGGCAAGGGTAAGTTTGCGCCATGTTCAAGAATTTGCACAGAGACGGGTGTTGTCATAAAATTTCTTTCTCTATTAACGCCAGAAGCTTTTGCGCGATGGTTTGCTTGGGCAGCATTCCCCACGCTTGCACCTCTTGTTCTAGCAAGACTGTCACCGTATTGCAATCGTCTCCGAACACAGGATTTTCTAGGGAAATTTCATTCAGCACCAACCAATCACAGCCTTTGCGTTGTTTTTTTGCGCTAGCATTCTCTAATGCATTGCTGGTTTCCGCCGCAAAACCAATGACTAAGCGCGGGCGTTGCTCATCTGTGCATAACGCCCCCAGAATATCAGGGGTTTGCACAAGCTCTAGGGTAAGTGTATCGATCGTTTTCTTCTGTTTCTCTGTGGGAATATTCTGCATTTGCCAATCCGCAACGGCCGCTGTGCAAATCGCTATATCCACAGGGAGCGCACTTAAACACGCTTCCAGCATCGCTTGGGCGGTGGAGGCATGGATGGCGACTACCCCGTCAGGCAACGGCACATCAACATGCCCATGAATGAGCGTAACTGCCGCGCCTGCCTGCACAAGGGCGGTTGCAATCGCAATACCCTGTTTGCCGCTGGAATGATTGCTGATAAACCGCACGGGGTCAAGCGGTTCGCGGGTTGCCCCCACCGTGATAAGGGCAGTAAGCCCCCGCAATGGTTGCGCCGCCTTCAGCTCATCTTCTACAAAGCTGATAATGTCGCTAATTTCAGGAAAACGTCCTGCGCCCACTTCCCCGCATGCCATCTCGCCCGATGCAGGCGGAATCACCGTAATGCCGCGCCGCTCCAGTGTTTCGATGTTGTCGAGGGTAGCAGGATTCTGCCACATTTGTGGATTCATGGCGGGGGCAATAAGAATCGGTTTGTCGGTGGCAAGCAGCACGGCGGTTGCTAAGTCATCTGCCCTGCCGCTTGCGATTTTTGCAATGAAATCCGCACTTGCAGGGGCAACCAGCGCAAGGTCATGTTCTCGGGCAAGTTTGATATGCCCCATTTCCGCTTCATCGGTAACAGAAAATAGCTCGGTATAGACTCTCTCCCCACTGAGGGCAGAAACGGACAGTTCGGTGATAAATTCCGCGCCCCCTTGGGTGAGAATGCAGCGCACCGTTGCGCCCTGTCGTCGCAATTCTCTGATAACATCTAACGCTTTATACGCGGCGATGCTTCCCGTAATAATAAATAATATCTTTGTGTTGTGCAGCATTATAGAGCGAACATATATTTTTGTAAAAAGACATGCCAGTATTTCTTAATGTAATGAAGCGTTTATTTCTATCGAGTTATATTGTTTTGTAGAGCATTCCATAAATATGTGAACGTTGGGAACATGTTTGCTGCGTGATTTTCCTCTGGCGGTGTCAAGCTTGATTGTTGAGACGGCTGTATGATTGGCTGTTGTTCTGCGGTATCTAAAGACGATGGAATTACAGCCATCCATTTACTATTTCTAAGTAGTGCCCTTCCTAAAGTTTGGTTTCCCTCGTCGGTTGTTACTTCCTGTTTTAAGGCGGCAATTTGACCGACTAAACTTGGTTCCTCTATCAAGTTCTGAATAAGCTGAACAGCGTGTTCGTATGTTTCTGCACCTATCTGTTCTTTATAGTTATTAATACGCGGAATAAGATAGTCATCGCATAGGCTTTGGCATTCTAAGGTATCTATGGGGACAGCACCAAGCCTTGCCCAATACCAGCCACCATCTGCCAATCCAGGATGAACGATAAATTTGTTAAGACCTAATTCTTCAGTCAAAGCCCGTAATTTATTAACAATAGGGCGCCCCCAGCCCTTATGTTTGCTTTCAGGGAGCCTTTCCAGTCGTGCACAGAAAAGCTGGCTATTTGCGGATGAAAGCGAAATATCAAAAACATAAGATGGATTATCATCGTCGAGTAAAAAACCATCAAATCTGATTGCAGCGTTTGGAATAATACGGATTTTTCCAGAAAAATGAACGTTTTCTGAGAACTCCACACGTCCTATAATACTCTGAATGCTTTCATTAGGAAATACGGATTGAATTAAAGCATCAGCTTCTTGTGAAGAGATTTCTATCTCTTCACTCTTGGTCTGCACATCGTCTGCTTTGTAATATCTTACTTCCTTCACACAAAATATTCCTCTTATTCACTCTGTAGAATATCGAGAAACTCTTAATGTTTTCTTATCTGTTGCTTTTATTTCTATGCGAAAAGTAAAAATTATTAATTATCAGATTTTTATCTGTAACTCCTCTTCTAAAATATTATCAAGCGTTGTTGTGCCCCGCGTACTCACCCATGCATCATTTTTCCACACAAAATGCCACGCACCGCTTACGGGTGACGACAACCACAACTGTTCGGTCGGCGCATGTTTATTGAACACATATTGTTTGCCGTCCACATCCTCAAGGGTAAGGATTTCGCCCGCCCAATCTACGCTATAGGCATCCCCAAGGGTATTTTCCACGGCATCGGCAATGGCATCCAGCGTTTGTGTCGCCTGTTTTTGAAAAGGCATCCTTGCATCTTTCTGTTAAGGACAGTAACTATGTAGCCTATCTACTGTATCAAAAAAAACAAAGAAAAAATATGTTCTCTGCTCTTCTCAATGCCCTATTTGGTTCTGCAAATGATCGGGTGGTCAATCGCTTTAAGGCAACCGTACAGCAAATCAGCGCCCTTGAGGCAACCATCGCGCCGTTGTCTGATACAGCGTTGCAAGCAAAAACTGCATACTTTAAGGAACAACTGAGCAAGGGCAAAACGCTCAATGATATTCTGCCTGAAGCCTTCGCGGTGGTGCGGGAAGCGTCCAAGCGCACCCTTGGTTTACGCCCGTTCGATGTGCAGTTGATTGGCGGGATTGTGCTCCACAACGGCATGATTTCTGAAATGAAAACAGGGGAGGGGAAAACGCTGGTTTCCGCGCTGCCTGCCTACCTTAATGCACTCACAGGAAAAGGCGTACACATCGTCACTGTCAACGACTACCTTGCAAAACGCGATGCCGAATGGATGGGCAAAATCCACCGTTTCTTGGGGCTGTCGGTGGGGTGTATTGTCAACGGGCTGAATGACACGCAGCGACGCGAGCAATATGCCTGTGACATCACCTATGCCACCAACAACGAACTGGGGTTTGATTACCTCCGCGACAACATGAAATTCACGCTGCAACAAATGGCGCAACGCCCTCTGCATTATGCGATTGTGGACGAGGTGGATAGTATTTTGATTGATGAAGCGCGTACCCCGCTCATCATCTCAGGGCCTGCCGAATCTTCTTCAGAACTTTATATCAAAGTTAATGCAGTGCTTAAAAATATTCCTGCAACTGCTTATGAAATAGATGAAAAACAAAAAAATCTTACCATGAGTGAGGACGGGCAAGAACAAATTGAAAAAGTCTTGCAAGAAGGCGGGCTGATTACCACAGGCGGGTTGTATGACACCCACAACATCAGCCTGTTGCACCATGTTCAGCAAGCCTTGAACGCGCAATATCTCTTTGTCCGCGACAGAGATTACATCGTCAAAGACAGCCGTGTGATTATCATTGATGAATTCAGCGGGCGGATGATGGAAGGGCGGCGGTATTCCAATGGTCTGCACCAAGCCATTGAAGCCAAAGAAAATGTGCCCGTGCAGCTTGAGAACCAAACACTCGCCTCCATCACTTTCCAGAACTATTTCCGTATGTACGAAAAATTGGCGGGCATGACGGGCACAGCGATGACGGAAGCCCCTGAATTTGAAGAAATTTATAACTTAAGGGCAGTGGAAGTGCCCACTAACGTGAAACCACAGCGGATTGATGAGCACGATATTGTGTTCCGCACGGAAGCGGAGAAAATCAAGGCAATCACCGCGCTCATTGAAGAACGACACGCCAAAAAACAACCTATTCTGGTCGGCACGGTGAGCATCGCGAAGTCAGAAGAACTCGCCGCGCACTTGAAGAAAAAGAAAATCCCCCATGCGGTGCTGAATGCCCGCTATCACGAGCAGGAAGCTGCCATTATCGCTCAAGCAGGGCGGTTGGGCGCGGTGACCATTGCCACCAACATGGCAGGGCGCGGCACGGATATTCAACTGGGGGGTAACCTAGAAAGAATGTTGGAAGAGGCAGGGGCAGACAAGGCGGAAGCCGTAAAAGCGCAATACCTTGCTGATAAACAAGCGGTGATTGAGGCAGGTGGATTGTATGTTATCGGCACAGAACGCCACGAAAGCCGCCGCATTGACAATCAGTTGCGCGGGCGATCAGGACGGCAAGGGGATAAGGGACACTCGTTGTTTTACATTTCCCTCGAAGATGATTTGATGCGGATTTTTGGCTCAGAACGGATTGATGGGGTGTTGAAAACCATGGGGTTGAAAGAGGATGAACCAATCACCCATCCACTGCTCAATAAAGCCTTGGAACGTGCCCAAAAGAAGGTGGAGGCGCGGAACTTTGACATTCGCAAAACCTTGCTGAAATTTGATGACGTGATGAACGATCAGCGCAAGGTTGTTTATGAACAACGGCGCGAAATCATGCAGTCTACGACGCTGGCTGAAGTAATAGATGAATTCCGCGAAGAAATCATCGAGACAATTGTGCATAAGGCGATGCCCCAAGGCACGTACGCTGAGCAGTGGGATATTGACGGATTATCAGAGGACGTGAAACGCCTTCTTGCGCTGGATGCCCCTGTGCACGCTTGGGCAAAAGAAGAGGGCGTTGCGGAGGGCGAGGTTATCCGCCGCTTGTCGGAGATGACCGCCGCCATCATGGCAGCAAAACGCAGCACCGTTGAGCCGCACATTCGCCATCATGCGGAAAAGTCGTTGTTATTACAGATCTTTGATCAAGAATGGAAGGATCACCTGCTTGCGTTGGATCACCTACGCCAAGGAATCAATTTGCGCTCTTACGGCCAAAAAGACCCACTCAATGAATACAAACGCGAAGCATTCGATTATTTCGGGGCAATGCTCAATAGCGTGAAGGAAAAATGCACGGAATTTTCGATGCGGATGGAGATTCACACAGAAGTGGCGCAAATGCCTGAAGGACTGCCCGAGGGCATGGAACAACGCCTGAAAATGTTGCGCCATGATCCGTTTCTGAATGCAGACGAAAGCGCATTACCCTCAGATGATGATGCTCTGCCGCAAACCCGCGTGGTGCGCCAAGTTGAGGTGGAATTTGATCAAAATGACCCGAGCACATGGGGGCGCGTGCAACGCAATGCGCCGTGCCCGTGTGGATCGGGCAAGAAGTATAAACAGTGCCATGGGGTGTTGGTGTAGAGCTTGTCCTGAAACTAACGCATAAGTTTAAAACTGATCTTTTTGGCTGCAAAAGTACCCCAAAATAGGGAAAATACCCCAATATACCCCGCTATTTTGGTGCCATTTTTCGCCCAAAAATCTCAACTTTCTCCTCATACGTTAATTTTGGGACAAGCTCTTAGGAAAAAATCTTGCAATATGATAGCGTATGTGCTATCAATGATTCATGGCGATAGTGTGTGTAGTCGATACTAATGTTTTCTTAGGTGCATTGATAGGGCAGCATGGCATTAATCGTAAGTTGATACGCTATTGTTTGCAAAAGAAAATAATTCCTCTGATGGGGAATGCTTTGTTTGCTGAGTATGAAGATGTGTTGCAAAGAGAACCACTTTTTTTGAAGTGCCCTCTTACGCCAAAAGAGCGAGAATCCTTGTTCGAAGCATTTCTCTCGGTATGCATTTGGACAAAAATTTACTATGGTTTTCGCCCTAATCTGATTGATGAAGGTGATAACCACCTCATGGAATTAGCGATTGCGGGGTGTGCGACACACATCATCACGCATAATGGTAAGGATTTTAAGGATAGTAATTTGCGTTTTCCGCACATTGCTATCCAATCTCCGCAAGCATTCTTTGAACAACAGGAGGATATTTTATGGCAACAATGACCATCCGTCTGCCCGACGATCAGCACCATCGCCTGAAAAGCCTTGCGACACAGCGCGGTATCAGTCTGAATAAATTGATTGAAGAGTTGTCAATCAGTGCCTTGGCGAGTTTTGATGCGGAAAACAGGTTTCACCTTCGTGCAGCGCGTGGCAACGTGGCAGCAGGGCTTGCGGTGCTGGATAAAGCGGAGGCGTTTTTTAACCCTATCCCCTCAAAATAGCCCCCACTTTTGCAGCAGACTCAATAATTTTGCCACTCAACGCCTGCAGTTCTGCCTCTTCCAGCGTTTTTTCGGTGGGTTCAAAGCGCACGGCAACAGCAAGGGATTTCTTACCCTCCGCAACGCCTTTGCCTTGGTACACATCAAACACAGAAACTTGGCTGATCATGGTTCTATCGCTCAGTCTTATGGCTTTGAGCAGTGTTTCTGCGGCAAGATTTTCATCCACCACAAACGCAAAATCGCGAGAAACAGGCTGAAACGCGCTGTTTTTAAGCGGTTGACGGGTTTTTGTGGTTTTGACTTTCGGGTAGGGTAATCTTTCTAAAAACAACTCGAACGCCGCTATTTTCAAGCCTTCCGTGAGATTAGGATGAATTTCGCCCACATAGCCCACTACCACATTCCCTAATTTGAGGGTAGCAGAGCGGGTGGGATGAAAGTGGTTTGGTACATCGTCTGAATGGCTCAGATTTTCTGGGTTTGCGCCGCACTGTTCTAAAATCGCAAACGCTGTTTGTTTGGCATCAAAAACGGTTACGGATTTTGGGGCTGAAAGCCAGTGTTTCTCAGTGTTTTCGCCCCAAAGAATACCGCTTGCGCAAACGGTTTGCCCATCGGGTTTTGCGGAGAAATATACGGGTGCCACTTCAAACAGCCGATTGCCGCGCACGCTCTGGGCTGTATTATATTGAGCACTGATTAATAAATTTGGCAACAAGCTAGGGCGCATGGTGGTGAGATCGGCACTAATCGGGTTTTTCAGCACTAATTTTGTATTAGTCTGCCCGAATTGCGCGGCTTTCTCAGGGCTGAGGAACGACCATGTGACGGCTTCTGCATAGCCTAACGAGGCGCACAAGCGTTTTACCGCCAACTCCCTTTGTTGCTGCGGCTTGTGGGGTGTTTTTGGCAGTTTTGTAGGGATAGGGAGCGATTGGCTCGGAATGCTTGCATAGCCTGCCACACGGAGGATTTCTTCCACAATATCGTGCTGCCCGCTGATGTCATGCCGCCATGAGGGGATGGTGAGCGTTACAGGAATGTTGCCTTGTGGGGACTTATTGCCTGCGAAAATAACAGGAAAATCGTCTGGACTGCTAGTGAAACCAAGGCGTTCGAGGATGTTTTGTATTTCTAACACAGGCAGTGTGAGTCCCCCATAGTGTTGCACAGAATTGAGGTCGAACACCACTGTTTTCAAGGCGTTCGGGATGTTCCCACTGTGAGAAATTTCAGAAATCTCCCCACCGCAAATTTCTTGGATGAGATTTGCTGCAATATCTAACGCATAGTGCGTAATAGCAGGATCAATATTGCGCTCAAAGCGGTAGCGGGCATCGGTTTGCAAGGTAAGGGCTTGCCCTGTGAGCGCAATGGTTGGCGCATCGAACACCGCCGCTTCTAAAAGAACACTGGTTGTGTCAGATGAACAGGCAGTACTTGCCCCGCCGATGATGCCTGCAAGGCTGATAATCCCGCTGGAGTCTTTGATAACAATTGCTTTTTCAGGCAGGGTGTAGGTATTACCATTTAATCCAGCAAACGACTCCCCGCCTGTGGTTTGGGTAATTTCTAGGGGGTGTCCTACAATTTTCGCCGCATCAAAGGCATGGAGCGGCTGTCCGAGGCTGAGCATCACAAAATTGGTCACATCCACCACTGCTGAAATGGGCTTTAAGCCCAAGGCTTTGAGCCGATTTTGCAGCCATTCAGGACTCGGTTTATTTTGAACACTGATTAATAAACGGGTGGCGAAAAACGAACAAGCAGGGGTGTTGAGCGTGATGGTGTAGGGATTTTTGGTGGTTGCGTTGAGCGCCACCGTTTCTAAGGGTTTTAGCCTGCCAATGCCGCGTGCGGCTAAATCCCGCGCAATGCCGTGAACACTCAAGCAATCCCCGCGATTCGGCGTGATGGCAATTTCAATGACGGCATCGTCAAGCCCTAGGGCTGCGGCGGCAGACGTGCCCACTTTTGCCTCAGCAGGCAGTTCGATAATTCCCTCGCTATCGCCCGCTATCCCTAGTTCCTCGAACGAGCAAAGCATCCCGTTGCTTTCCACATCGCGGATTTTGCTGATTTTAATAACCATGCCGTTGGTGGGGATAATGGTGTTAGGCGAGGCGAGCACGACTTTGATGCCTGCACGGGCATTGGGTGCGCCGCACACTATCTGTTTTACGCCGTCTTTGGTATTGACTTGGCACACGCGAAGGCGGTCTGCCTTCGGGTGCGGCACGGCTTCCACGATTTCTGCCACGGTAAAATCTTTTAAGAGGGAGGCATAGTCGGTGATGCTTTCCACCTCTAACCCGAGGGAGGTTAACGCATCGCTGATTGTGTCAACAGACGCATCAGTTTCAAGAGAGTTTTTAAGCCAAGAGAGGGTGAATTTCATAATCTATTTTCGAGAAAGTTGAGAAAAGGAGGGGATTAGGCACGAGGCTCGAGGCTCGAGGAGAAAGGCATTTTAGGATGTTTTTTTCTCCTCGCGCCGCGTGCCTTACCTCTCGCGCCTTCTTTAAAAACCATAATGACGCAACCATCTGAGATCGCTTGCAAAAAAGGCGCGCAAGTCTGGAATGCCGTATTTCAGCATGGCGAGACGCTCCACCCCCATGCCAAAGGCAAAACCTTGATGGGTTGCGGGATCTACACCTGCTGCTTTCAGCACATTCGGATGCACCATGCCACAGCCAAGGATTTCCAGCCAATCGTCGCCGATGCCGATTTGGAGGGATTCCTTACTTTTCTTACAACCGATGTCTACTTCCGCCGAGGGTTCGGTGAACGGGAAAAAGCTGGGGCGAAACCGCACTTTCAGGTCATCAATTTCAAAAAACTCAGCGAGGAAATTTTCAATCGTGCCTTTGAGGTGCCCGAAATGCACGCCCTCTTCAATCACCAACCCCTCGATTTGATGGAACATGGGGGTGTGGGTCATATCCGAATCGCAACGGAAGGTGCGCCCCATGGCGAGCATCCGCAGCGGCGGTTGCTTCTCTTTGAGGGTGCGGATTTGCACAGGGGAGGTGTGCGTGCGGAGGAGTTGTGATGCGCCGTTCTCGCTGGTTGCCTCTAGGTAAAACGTATCATGCATTTGCCGTGCGGGGTGTTCAGGCGGGATGTTAAGCGCGGTAAAATTATGAAAATCATCCTCAATGTCAGGCCCTACCTCGACCGTGAAGCCTTGACGCGCAAAAATGGCGGTCACTTCCTCCATCACGCGGGTGATGGGGTGGAGCGTGCCTTTGGGCAAGGGGAGGGGAGGGAGCGATACATCCACCGCTTCTGCCGCAAGTTGCGCGGTGAGGGCGGCTGCCTCGAGGGTTTCCTTGCGGGTGTTCAGTGCGGTGGTGATGGCTTCTTTCAGCGTGTTGAATACCGCGCCCTGTGCCTTGCGGTCTTCCGCTGGCAGGCTGCCAAGGGTGTTGAACAGCGCGGTGACGCTGCCTTTTTTCCCCAACGCCTCGACACGCACGGCATCTAGCGCGGTGAGGTCATTTGCCGTGTTGATGGCAGAGAGAAGGGTGGTTTGGAGGGTATGGAGATCAGTCATAATGTGGCAATTCTATTAATTCCTTTTCTAGGGCGATTGGCATCGTCAGGTCAAAACTCACAATCCGCACGTACCCAAAAGTACGCTTGCGTTTGCTCATTTCGCCCTTTCTCGCCACTCATCCCGATAAAAGGCTTAATAGAGATGCCCATGACAGACTGTTTAGAGGGAAAAGTAGGGGTTTTCAAGTTTTCTGTAACAATACCAGAGCCATTTAATTATTGATGAAAGCTAAGTTTTTAACTCCGCTTGTCATCCCCGCGAAAGCGGGGATCCACACTTTTTGAAGAAGAGTGGATTCCCGTTTGCACGGGAATGACAGAATAATTAAATGGCTCTGGTAACAATACGCTGTTTAAAAAATAAAATGATTAATTTTAATTAAACAGTTGATTTTTTTTTCCTTTTGCTAGTCTAAAAACATAACTTCTTTGCTTGTCAAAGTAGTAGACCGTTCAGTAAATTATTTTAAAGGAAACATGAACAATTCTAATCAAGATAACACTTCCAATCTTCAAGAAAACGCTCAGCCTTCTGAGAGTTCTATTACGGGGTTAGAGAAGAAAAATTTCAGAGAACGTTTCCTCTATGATGCGTATACTGGAGTTTCTCGAGTTTTCAATGCTCCGATTGATTTTTGGTGTGGTGTTTGTAAGCTTCCTGAAGCGTTTGCTGGTTACTTAAAAAACAGCAAACATGATAGGAATACAGTTTCTCATGACATTTCTCCGATGTCTTTGCTCTGGCTGCTTCTTGCTGGTGGATTTGTCAGTATGGTCTTGTTGTTCTACTTCGGCGACGTGGCATCTGTCACGCGCCGAGTCTCGGAAAACTTGAAGGCATCTCGTAGTGCTATTCCTGAAATTCAGACAGCGATACAGCCTGCTACAAAACCTCTTGATACGGAAGAGGCTGATCTGGTCGAAGTCCAGATTAAGTTTCAGGCGCAAAAAGAGGCTTTTGAAAAAGCCTGCCGTGATCATAAAGCAGAAGTGTTGCCTCAAGGCCGTTATCCTCTTGGTGTTTACACCGTGAGAGGGGGTGGTGAAGGTGAATACCTCACTTACACCACAATCCTCATCCCTACGGGGAACATTTGCACTTTTCTGTCTGGTAACGCTGAAAAGGCGGTTGATTTAGCGCAGTGGTACAAAACCAAGCCTGTTCAGCCTTGGAAAGTTGGTCTTTAACTGAATTGAAAAGCCTCCCATTGGGAGGCTTTTCTTTGCTTCATTCCCACTTCACCTCTGGCGGCAAGGACATCAAAATCGCTTCCACATTGCCGCCTGTCTTCAGTCCAAAGGTGGTGCCTCTGTCATACAGTAAATTAAATTCTACATAGCGGCCGCGCCGTTGCAGTTGGTGGTCGCGTTGTTCTTTTGTCCAAGGAAGAGCGAGTTTTGCAGCGGCGATACGGGGATAGACATCGAGGAAGGCGCGCCCCACATCTTGGGTGAAGGCAAAGTCATTATCCCAATTGCCCGTGTTGTGATTGTCATAAAAAATGCCGCCAACACCGCGCGGTTCATTGCGATGGGGCAGGAAGAAATAGCGGTCGCACCATTCTTTAAATTTGGGGTAATAGGCGGGGTCGTGCTTGTCACACGCTTGCTGGAAGGCTTGATGGAAGAGGGCTGTTTCTGCGTTGTCTGGATACATCGGTGTTAAATCGCCGCCGCCGCCAAACCAATGATTTTCCGTGACAATAAACCGCGTGTTGAAATGCACCGCAGGCACCAACGGCGAGTGCATATGCGCAACGAGCGAAATGCCGCTTGCCCAAAACGCGCCGCTGTTTTCTGTGCCCTTGATTTGCCCGCGAAACTCTGGGGAAAATTCGCCATATACGGTGGACACATTCACGCCCACTTTTTCAAATACGCGCCCTTTCATCAGCGACATCACACCGCCGCCGCCCTCGGCTCTGTTCCATTGTGTGCGTTCGAATCTGCCTGCGGGTCTGTCATTCAGCACACAAGAGGCGTTGTCTTCTAACGCTTCAAACGCTGCGCAAATTTGGTCGCGAAGGGAGATGAACCAGCTTTCAGCGGTGGCTTTTTGGGTGTCTATGGGTTGCATGATGCCTCCAGAAAAAGGGTTTGCCACTGTGGCTCTGTTTGCCTTAGAGCTTCACTCACCACAATCCCTGCACTCATCGCCACATTCAGCGAACGAGCGGTCGGCACTTGGGGAATGCGCACGGCGGTGGTTGTTTCTGCAAACACAGTGGCAGGCACGCCCGCACTTTCCGATCCCAACAATAAAATATCATCAGGTTGATAGGCAAGCGTGCAATAGGATTGGGTTGCTTTGGTGCTGAGGAGAATAATCCGCTGCGCTGCCCGTGCCTCTTTAAAGTGTTCCCAACTGCCAAAGCGGGTAATGGTAACATCCGCGCCATAATCCATGGCAACGCGCTTCAAGCGTTTGTCATCCAGCACAAAGCCGCACGGCTCGATAATATCCAAGCCAATTCCAAAGCAAGCGGCAAGCCTTAAGAGTGCGCCTGTGTTTTGGGGAATGTCGGGTTGGTAGAGAGCGAGTTTCATAGGCGAGAGTAGGGGGGTGAGAGGCTGGAGTGGGTGTATCGCCTCACCCTAATACTCTTTTAAGCATCTCCACATCATCAGCAAAGGCTTTATCGTCTTTCACCAGTTCTTCAATGGTTTTCACGGCATGCATGACGGTGGTGTGGTCTCGCCCGCCAAAACTCCGCCCAATATCGGGGAGGGAGCGGGAGGTGAGGATTTTGGAGAGATACATCGCAACTTGGCGGGGACGTGCCACGTTACGCGCACGACGCGCCGAATGCATATCACTCACGCGCACGTTGAAATGTTCCGCCACTTTGGTTTGAATATCTTCGATGGTGAGTTTTTTATCGTTGGCACGGAGGAGGTCTTTCAGCAGCCGCTGGGTGCTTTCCAGTGTGAGCGGTTCCCCCACAAACTGCGCATGCGCCGCAATACGGTTGAGTGCGCCTTCTAATTCTCTTACGTTGGAGTTTATTTTGGTGGCGAGGAATTCTAGTACATTCTGCGGGACAATTGCCCCCAATTTTTCAACCTTAGATTGCAAAATTCCTAGTCTTAACTCGAAAGTTGCAGGGTGAATGTCGGCGACTAACCCCCATCCAAGGCGGGATTTAAGGCGGTCTTCCATGCCCTCTAAGTCGCTAGGGGATTTATCAGCGGAGATAATCACCTGCCTGTTTTGGTCAACCAAGGCATTGAAAGTATGGAAAAATTCTTCTTGGGTGGAGTCTTTCCCGCTGATGAACTGCACATCATCAATCATCAACACATCAACCGAACGAAAATTCTCCTTAAACGACATGGTATCCTTAAAGCGCAAGGCTTTGATAAACTGATACATGAACTTTTCAGCGGAGAGGTATAGTACGCGACGTTTTGGATGTTTTGTTGCAATGTGCCATGCAATGGCATGCATGAGGTGCGTTTTGCCTAAGCCTACGCCGCCATAGAGAAATAGGGGGTTGAACCCGACCGCTTCTGATTCCGCCACGCGGCGGGCAGCGGCGAATGCCAGTTCATTCGATTTGCCCACTATGAAATTATCAAACGTATAGCGCGGGTCAAGCAGGGAGGTGAATTGCTGCGGATTGCTTAAAATATCGATGGTGTCAGCGGCTGGAGTAACGGGCGGGTTTGATGCGGCAACGGGCGCATTGTCTTGCAAAGGAGCGTTGTTCTCTTTAGTTTCTTTGCTGTCGGCGATGATCAGTTCAACATTGCTAATGCGGGGGTTTTCAAGGCGTACACATTTTCGGATTTGATCGCCATAATGGCTTTCAATCCAATTCCGCATAAACTTGCTGGGAACGGTAAGGCGCACCGTTTGTGCTTCAACATTGCCCATTTCAACGGGTTGCAACCAGCTTCGAAAAGCAGCATCGCCCACTTCAGAGCGCAGGCGTTCCTTAACTGTTGTCCATTGTGCAGGGTTCACGCACGTCATCCTCTGTAAGTAAGTAGGGCGCAATAACCCCACAACAAGAAACTGTTTTCAAAAAATCAACAGGAAGGAAGGGGAAAAAATGACTGCTTGTGTATGCAGTTCTTATTGAAGAGTATAAACGCTTACGCCGCTTTTAACAGCTTTAAACGTTTTACTAAACGAGATACTTTGCGTGCCGCTGTATTCTTGGGCACAACACCTTTAGAAACACCGCTCATCAACTCAGATTCTACGGCTAAAACAGCAGCTTTTGCTTCTACAGGGTTGCCCGCAGCCAGTGTTTCTTCGGCTTTACGCACAAAGGTTCTGATGCGGCTAACGCGTGAACGGTTTACAGCCGTGCGGCGTTCTGTTTGACGAATACGTTTTTTTGCAGAAAGATGGTGAGCCATGAATATTACTCAAGTGATTATGGATAAGAAGGGAATCTGACAATATCGGCGTAAAAGGGATTGGTCAAGGAGTTTTGCATTTGCCTGTGGATAATTTTTTCAGAAGGAATGTTTTGAAAAACAGCTTTACCTGTCTGGTCTTCAGTTTTACGTTGTTCGAAACCCGAAACCCGAAACCCGAGCATGATTACCACACCTCTTTTAACCCATCCTGCCATTGCCCACGCGTTTTTTGGACGACAAGGGGGGGTGAGTGACGGTGTGTATGCCTCGCTGAATATTGGTTATGGTAGCAAGGACACGCGAGAAAACATCACGCAAAACCGTGCGCTCGCCATGCAAGCCTTGGGGTTGCCCGATGTGCCGTTGGTCACCACGACGCAAACGCATAGCGCGATTGTTCATGCGGTCACCACGCCTTTTGAACCGATAAACGCGCCTGAAGGCGATGGATTAGTAACCAATATAAAAAATATAGCATTAGGCGTACAAACGGCGGATTGCGCTCCCATTTTATTTTATGAACCCCAAGCACAAGTGATTGGCGGTGCCCATGCAGGCTGGAAAGGGGCGTTAGGCGGCATTCTGGAAGCAACCGTGCGGGCAATGGAAGGGCTTGGCGCAGCAGCGGAGAAAATTATTGCGGTGATTGGCCCGTGTATTCAGCCAGCGTCTTATGAAGTGGACAGTGTGTTTTATCAGACGTTTCTCGCGCAATCGGCTGCGTATCACACGTTTTTTACAGAAGGTGACACGCCGCTGAAATTTTATTTCGACTTACCGAGCTTTGTGCGGTTTCGTCTTTATAATTGTGGCGTGACAAAAATTGACGATGTGGCGGAAGACACGGTAAGCCAGCCAGAGAGATTTTTCAGCTTTCGGCGGGCAACGCAACAAGGAGAAACCGACTATGGACGGGAGCTTTCTGTGATTTGTTTGCATGGGTGATAAATACTTTTATGCAACAGGTGTTGATTGCTGATTGCCACTGAAAATTTTTTATTCTATAGAGCAACATTGACGTTTAGTCCGTCAAATCTAATTCAGATTAGCTGGACATAAGCGCGCTTTTTATAACATTTTCATTGATGTATTTTTTATGGCGACGAAAAAAACTTCTTCTTCTCATCCCGCAGCCGATGCGCCGAAAGACCCCACAAAACGGGATTTCTTGGCAATGGCATCAGGCGCTGTTGCCGTGGCGGGAGCCGCAGGGGCTGCATGGCCGCTGCTGGATAGTTTGCGTCCTGCAGCAGACGTGCTTGCGCTTTCCACCACAGAAGTTGATTTGAGCAAGATTCCTGTGGGACAAAGTTTAACGGTGATGTGGCGCGGTAAGCCTGTATTCGTGAAGCATCGCACTGAGGAAGAAATTGCAGCGGCAAAGGACGTGAATATTTCTCAGTTGCCTGACCCTGAAACAGATGACGTGCGTGTTAAAAAGCCCGAATGGCTCGTTACGGTGGGTGTGTGTACGCACCTTGGTTGTGTGCCGACAGGGCAGGGGATGACGGATAATAAGGGCGAGTTTAACGGCTGGTTCTGTCCGTGTCATGGTTCTGCTTACGATACCTCAGGGCGCATCCGCAAAGGCCCTGCCCCTAAAAACCTTGTCGTTCCCCCGTACGCGTTCCTCAACGATACCACCATTAAAATTGGATAAGACACATGGCGAGCACTGTTTATAATCCGAATACTAAAGGCTGGAAAGAGTGGCTAGACCACCGCTTGCCTGTGTTTACATTCATGGACCATGAATTAAATAAGTATCCTACGCCCAAAAACTTAAACTATTGGTGGAATTTTGGGTCGTTAGCAGGGATTACGCTTGTCATTATGATTATGACAGGGTTGTTCCTTGCCATGCATTATACCAGCAGCACGACACTCGCGTTTAACAGTGTGGAACGTATTATGCGCGATGTGAACGGTGGCTGGCTCATTCGCTATGTCCATGCGAATGGCGCGTCCATGTTCTTTATGGTGGTGTATATTCATATTTTTCGCGGGCTGTATTTCGGCTCGTATAAGCCGCCACGGGAAGTATTGTGGGCGTTGGGCGTGGTGATTTTCCTCCTGATGATGGCAACCGCGTTTATGGGGTATGTGTTGCCATGGGGACAAATGAGTTTCTGGGGCGCAACGGTTATTACTAACTTGTTTTCCGCCATTCCTGTGATTGGCGATACCATTGTAACATGGTTGTGGGGCGGTTTTTCGGTGGATAACCCCACCTTAACCCGTTTCTTTGCGTTACACTTTTTGATGCCGTTTCTGATTGTGGGCGTGGTGATTCTGCACATTGT
Organism: Alphaproteobacteria bacterium; assembly: GCA_947457935.1. Lineage (GTDB taxonomy): Bacteria > Pseudomonadota > Alphaproteobacteria > JAJTHO01 > CANGXP01 > CANGXP01. The sequence goes on from CANGXP010000013.1 coordinate 30,146, forward strand.
GGCGTTGCACCGTTTTGGCTCGAATAACCCCCTTGGTATTGATATTAAAGAGAAAAAAGATACCATTCCGTTCCATCCCTATTACACCATTAAAGATATGTATGGTTTGGGCGTGTTCTTGTGCATCTGGGCGGCGTTTGTATTTTATGCGCCGAACTATTTAGGGCATCCTGATAACTACACCCCCGCAAACCCGATGGTAACGCCCGCGCACATTGTGCCAGAGTGGTATTTCTTGCCGTTCTATGCGATTTTGCGTGCCGTAGATTTCAATATTCCGCTTGGATTTTACACGATTGAGGCAAAATTAGGCGGCGTGATTGCGATGTTTGGTTCAATTCTCGTCCTGTTCGCGTTGCCATGGTTGGATAAACACCCTGTGCGCTCTGCACGGTTTCGCCCGTATTACAAGTGGATTTATTGGACATGGATTATCGCATTTGTAACATTAGGGCAAACAGGGGCATTACTGCCCGATCAGCCGTTCTATTTCATTTTCTTCGGGCATGAAGTGAGCTTTGGCATCAAAACCATTACGGTCGCGCAAATCTCAACATTTTGGTATTTCTTTGTGTTCTTAGGAGTTATGCCGATTTTGAGTAAAATAGAACCCGTGAAAGCGTTGCCGTATAGCATTAGCAACCCTGTGCTGACCGCAAAAGAGGGGAAATAGTATAATGAAAAAGACTATCTTTTCCCTTGTTGCGAGTGCGTTGGTGTTTGCGAGTGTGCCTGTATTTGCAGGGGGTGGGGCTGTTCTTGAGCCGCCGCAACACCCGTGGTCATTTGAAGGCGTGACAGGAAAATTTGATAAGCAACAGTTACAGCGAGGCTTTCAGGTGTATAAAGAGGTGTGCTCCACCTGTCATGCCTTGTCAAAAATTGCCTTTCGTAATTTAAGTGACCTAGGCTATTCAGAAGACGAACTAAAAGCCTTAGCAGGGCAATATAAAGTGATTGATGGGCCGAATGATGCGGGCGATATGTTTGAGCGTCCTGCGCGTCCGAGCGATATTATCCCTGGTCCCTTTGCGAATGAAAAAGCAGCGCGTGCCGCCAATGGCGGGGCGTATCCGTTGGATTTGTCCCTTATTGCGAAAGCACGCCATGATGGTAGCAACTATGTGCGTGCCTTGTTAATGGGGTATGAGAATGCGCCGCATGACATGAAAATGCCCGATGGAATGTATTATAATAAATACTTTGCAGGACATCAAATTGCTATGCCGTCGCCTTTTTCTGATGGTGCGGTGGATTATCAGGATAATTCCCCTGAAACAGTGCAGCAATATGCAACCGATGTTGCAGCGTTCTTAACATGGGCAGCAGAACCAAAGCTAGAAACACGCAAAGCCTTAGGGTTGCGGGTGATGACGTTCTTGTTGTCATTAACCGTATTGCTCTATCTCTATAAGCGCAAGGTTTGGAAAGATGTTAAGGGGCACTAGATGCACTTGATGGCGGTTGGCGCGGCGCGGCGGGACAAGAGTCCCGCAAACGAGCACTTTGCTGCAATGAGTTTGTTGGCAACGATAATTGCTGTGTGCTCGTTTCCAAAATCAAAGATTTTGCGCCGCGCCTTCAAGCATACTTCTGCAGCATCTCTAATGAGGCGAGTGCAAGCATATTCTCATGTGTTGCCTCTAAATGCACCTTCGGCGCAACGCTCGCTTTTTCGGCTTCCATCCAACGTAACGCGCACAAACACCAGCGATCACCTGCCTTTAAGCCCTGAAAAGCATACTCAGGGCGCGGCGTGGAGAGGTCATTCCCCACTTGCTTGCTAAAGGTGAGGAATTCTTCCGTAACGGTTACCGCGATAATATGCCTGCCTGTATCATCTGCCCCTGTGCGGCAATAGCCATCACGGTAAAATCCTGTAAGCGGGTCTATGCTACACGCCTGTAATGGCTGTCCGAAGACGTTTTTTTGTTGGAGGGGAGGGAAGCTTTGAAAATCTGTCATCAGAATTTTCTACCACAGCCTCTTTATTTTGCAAGCAGTGCCTCAATGGCTTTCGTCACGCGTTCCGCATCGGGCGCGGTGGTTGAGTTAAAGTAATCAACCAGCTTGCCATCTTTATCTATCAGATATTTATGGAAATTCCATTTTGGGGCAGTGCCAAAGCCGAGTGTTTTTACTGCCCATTTATAGAACGGGTGGGCATTGTCGCCTGTGACTTCTTCTTTGCCCGTCATCGGGAAGGTTACGCCGTAATTCAGTTCACAAAATTTGGCGATGCCCTCTGCATTCAGCGGTTCTTGCCCGCCAAAATCGTTGCTGGGCACGCCAATCATCACAAAACCACGGTCTTTGTACTTTGCATTAACCGCCTCTAATACCTTAAATTGTGGGGTGAAGCCGCATTTTGAGGCAGTGTTCACAATCATCACCACCTTGCCTTTAAAGTCGGAAAGTGGCAACGGGTCACCGCCTAACAGCTTTGTGAAGGTAAAATCGTGGGCGCTTCCTTGTTGCTCAGCAGCTTTACTGGAAAGAAAAGAAAACATAACGAACGCTCCTAATGCGACGAAAAAAACTAAACGGTTCATGGTGGATTTCCTATTTGATAAAGAACATAGCGTGCGCTTTGCAATTTTCCAGATGACATACAAATCATACAACCGTATGGTGTTGTATGCGTTTTTTACCAGCACAGTATTCACCGCCGCACACGCCGCTTCTTTTATGGAGTATACAGCTTCTTGGGTATAGTGCGCTGATTTTTATGGCGCTCTTATTGCTCCCCGCTGAGGCGCGCGCGCTGGCAGACTATAAAGGGGTGTATGCGTTAGGCGTGATTGGCGTGTGGCGATACGGTTGGGCAGCAATAAACTTTATCCGTACAGCGTTTTATTTGCGCTATAAATTTCCCAAAATTCGCCGTGCGGCACAACAACAGGCAACAGGTGCGCCGCTCTATGTGATGGTGCTGTCCTATAAAAGCCCGCCTGAAGTGTTTGCCGCTTGTTATGAAAAACTCATCGCAGAAGCATGCGCGTGTGGGCGCACCGTGACAATTGTCGCGAGCGTTACGAATGAAGTAGATCAACAACACATCGCCTCCCTGTTTGCAGCCCACCCCCACCATAAAGCGGTGAAATTGCTGTTAATGCAACAAAGTGGTTCGGGCAAAAGAGCAGCACTAGCACAGGCGTTGCGCGCTGTTTCACGCACGCTGCCGCCCCCTAATGCAGAAATTATACTGATGGATGGGGATACGTTGGTTCGTCCGCAAACTTTCCGTAACATAGCAGGTTTTTTTGAGCAAAATCCTAAGCTAGGCGCGTTTACGGTTGATAATCAAGTGTTATGCAAGGGTACGGCCGTGGTGCGCGCTTGGTATGACCTACGATTTATGCAACGGCATATTTTGATGAGTTCACAAAGCCTTTCCAATCGCGTGTTGGTGCTCACGGGCAGATTTTCTGTGTTTAGAGCAAGCCTTGCCCTGCAACCCAGTTTCATTAACGCGTTGGAAAACGATGCGTTGGAGCACTGGCATTATGGGCGCATTCCGTTTGTAACGGGGGATGATAAATCAACATGGTTTTGGTTGCTGCAACGCGGCTATGACATGCTCTATGTCCCTGATGTTATGGTGGATTGTTGCGAGACGCAGCGTGATAAGAATTTTATTGCCCATTCTGTGCCGCTGATGCAACGCTGGTTTGGCAATATGTTGCGGAATAACGGGCGTGCCTTGGCACTCACGCCGAAACGGATGCCGTTTTTTCTGTGGTGGAGTTTGCTTGACCAACGCCTGAGTATGTGGACGGCTCTGTTTGCGCCCACTGCGGCGCTACTGCTAACAACATTCATATCGCATCACTATGCATGGCTTTACGCAGTGTGGTTACTCTTAACCCGCCTTGCTTATGGTCTACTTATCGGCAGTTACAGGCGGCGGTTCTCGCCCTTTTTTCCGTTTTTATTAGTGTATAATCAGGTGGTTGGCGCATGGATTAAAATCACCATGCAATTTCATTTACCCAAACAAGGGTGGCGGCAGCTTAAGGTATTCTCCGCGCCTGTGTTGAAACGCACTGCATCCTATAGCACATCGTTTGCTCTTTTTACGCAAACGGTGGCGGTGTTAACTTTTGTTTATGGAGTTGCGGGTATGGTGTTTTATCGAGATAGCTTTTTACACCACGCGATTGTATGGTAAGCAAACTACACGCTAGAGAAAATCCATGACGGCAACTGAGACCAACATCATCCCGCTGAAAGACAGCCGTCGTCACTATGACCGCTTGGGGGGTGGGTTGGTGATGCAGTGGCGCAATACAACCCTGTCGTTGGCAAATTGGTCGCTAGGCGGCGTGGGCGTTGTGTTTCCCAATTGCCCGTGGGATTTTGATGAGGAAATCACTCTTAAAGTGCAAATTCCTGTGGGGAATGAAATTTTCCCATTGTTGTTAAAAGCAACGGTGGTGCATCACGATGTAGAACGGCACTATGTTGGCTTGAAATTCCTGCCCCTCCCTGCTGCCACGTATTATGTGCTGAAATACATGTTCACGCAAATTAAAGACAGCAATGAGATTACAGCAACAGGGCTGCTGAGTGCCTATCAACAACACGCAACAGAAGAAGAGGCGTTGCCCTTTCTGCCGTTGCGAAAACGATCGCTCAGTCAAGCAATTGCGCTTTATGGTTTAATAAGCGTTGTGGCAACAGCGGTGTTTTATTTACTGCTGATGACAGTCAATGCCTACTTTTTCACGGTGCAATCAAGCTATGCAGCGGTGACAGCACCCGCCTATACGCTGAACGCGCCAGCAGATGGCATTGTTGAACCCCTTGAAGGATTAAATAAAGGGATTTTGGGGAAAAATACCCTGCTGTTGCGCCTTAAAAGCCCGACATTAAGCACGGAAATTTCTCTGCAAAAGGCAGAAATGGCGTTGCATCAAGATAAAATCCGCATTTTGCAGCAGCATTTAACGTCAATAGAATCATTTTTTAAAGACTATCGCAAAACAGCGGATAGCCAACATCAAGAAAAACAAGCCGATGTGCTGGCCGCAACAGCCGCCCTCACCGAAGCAACGGCAAACCATGCGCGCATTACTGCCTTATTGGAAAAAGGTCATGCCACCAAGAAAATGCTGGAAGAATCAACCAATCGTCTTGCACAGGCAACAGCAGCAGTAACCGCCGCAAAAGCAACGGTTGCAGAAGCCGCTGCAAAGAAAAAGCAAGCAGGCAATGATTTTTTCATCAGCGGGACAGAGGCAGACAAAGGCACGCCCAATGACATTCGGCGCGAGATTGCGCTCGCAGAGGCAGAATATACCAACATGCAACGTAAATTAAGTGTGCTCTTGGGGCAACAAAGCGCGTTAGAAATTCGTAGCCCGTGTGATTGCAGCCTCAGCCACCGTTTAGTAGAAGAAAACACGTTTGTGAAAGCAGGACAGCCGTTGCTTGAGCTGCAAGGCACAACTACCAGCGATTTACTCATTGAAACACGCGTACCCCAAGAAGAGGTGGCGCGCCTGAAAATAGGGGCGGATGCAACCGTGTTGCTTGCAAATTCTGCACAAGAAGTGCGGGGAGAAGTGTTGGAAATTCGACGGCTCCCCTCCGTTGCGCCGCGCATCGGGATGCCAGAGGATGCAACAGAGGATAAAACACTCGCAACCGTCTTAGTGCGAACACAAGAGCCATTACCAGCCCAACAAGCAGGATTGCCTGCAAGCGTGAGTTTTGACGTGTCTTATAACAATCCGTTGGTGCGTTTTTTTCAGCAAGCCTTTTAATTTACGCGGTTCGTTAACTAACCTTTTACTTTCCTGCCCTACACTTCTTTATAACAATAAAAAATATTCTGAGGAAGAGACGATGGCACTGAAAAAGAAAAAACTCATCATCATTTTGCTTCCCCTGCTGCTCATTGGCGGCGGGGCGGGGGCGTATTTTGGCGGTCTCTTAGGCGGGGGGGACAAAAAACCCAAAGCCCATAAAGAAGTTGCGGCTGAAGAAGGCGAGCATGGTGAAGAAGAAGCCCCCGCTGAAGGCGAACATGGTGAAGAACCTGCCGCAGAAGAACACGGTGATGCTAAAGAAGAAGAAAAAAGCGAGGGTGGGCACGGCGAGGAAAAAGGCGGTGGCGGTGGCTCAAGCAAATTCACTTTTTATGAACTGCCCGATATTGTGGTGAACCTCAGCAACCCAGGTCGAAAAAGCACCTTTTTAAAGATTAAAATCAATCTTGAGTTGGCAGATAAAAAACAAATTAAAACGATCGAAGCGGTGTTGCCCCGTATTGTGGATAACCTGCAAATTTATCTCCGTGAATTAAAAGTGGAAGATTTACAAGGGTCTGAAGGACTCTACCGCTTGCGTGAGGAGCTGTTGCATCGTGTCTCTATGGCAGCCGAACCTGCACAGGTGAAAGATGTACTTTTTGGTGAAATGATTATGCAGTAAAATCTCTTACAGAAGTCAACCTAGCGGCTTTTGAAAGAGATTTAAAGGACGGCAATCTAAACAACTCTCTCAAACAATAAAAACAAAAATATGACCGATACAGACACCCTCCCAGACGAAGAGACAGTTGACCAAGATGCCTTGGCAGCCGAGTGGGGCGTTGAGGAGGGCGATGCCACAGGCGGCGACATGGCGTCTGCCATGGGGTTTGGCGATGACGACGACGGGCAAGCCCGCATTCTCAATCAAGATGAAATCGATAGCCTGTTAGGCTTTGATGACGGCTCAAACGATGGCGCAATTTCAGGCATTCACGCGATTGTGAATAGCTCGATGGTGTCTTATGAGCGATTGCCCATGCTAGAGGTGGTGTTCGACCGCCTTGTGCGCCTTATGTCAACATCGTTGCGGAATTTCACGTCGGATAACGTCGAAGTCTCTCTTGATAAGATCACCTCCATTCGTTTCGGCGATTACCTCAATTCCATCCCGCTTCCTGCCTTACTCGGCGTGGTAAAGGCAGAAGAATGGGACAACATGATTCTACTCACGGTGGATAGCTCGCTTATTTATTCTATCGTGGATGTATTATTAGGCGGCCGCAAAAGTAACGCGGTGATGCGCGTTGAAGGCAGACCCTATACCACCATTGAACGCAACCTCATTGAGCGTATGACGAGCATTGTCCTTAATGACGTGACTGCAGCGTTTGACCCGTTAAGCCCTGTCACCTTCAGCTTTGAACGCCTCGAGACAAATCCTCGTTTTGCAACCATTGCGCGCCCTGCGAATGCGGCGGTGTTGGTGCGGTTGCGGATTGATATGGAAGGCAGAGGCGGGCGGTTAGAACTGTGCATTCCCTATGCAACGCTTGAGCCTGTGCGGGAAATTCTTTTGCAAATGTTCATGGGGGAAAAATTCGGGCGTGACTCTATTTGGGAGAATCACTTAGCCTCCGAACTGTGGTTCACAGACGTTCCCGTGGATGCCGTGTTGGGGGAAACCATCATGTCCTTGAACGAGGTTATTCACTGGAAAATTGGCACGCATATTGAACTTGATGCAACACCGCAATCAATCATTCAGCTCCGTGCAGGGGAAGTGAACTTGTTCGGCGGGCAAATGGGACAACGAAATCGCAACATGGCGATTCAAGTCAACAAACGATTTATGAAGCAGTAATGGTATGACAAGTGCAATACTCATGGATGTTGTGTTGGGCGGATTGCTAGCCGCAACGATTTTTTACACAACACGCCTGTATAGAAAAATGTCGGAACTGAAGCTGTATCAGCAGGATTTGCAACAGCTTGCCGCGCAATTCACCCGTGCAACAGAAACCGCGCAACAAGCGATTGGCGTTTTAAAAGAAACAACCGAACAATCAGGCGGGCTTCTTGAAAGTCATATCCGCAAAGCGCACACGCTTAAAGAAGACCTCAATTTTATGAATGATAGAGCGGCAAGCCTCGCAACTGCTCTAGAAGAAAATATTAAGGAGGCGCGTAAAGCCAAAAATGATTTAGCCCTTCTTGCCAGCACCATTGCGGGTGCAAAGAAAACCCCTGCCGTTGCGGCGGTGGCGACAACGGAAACGCTCAAGCCTGTAAGACGTGGGCGTGCCTCAAAAGCAGAAGCAGAATTATTAGCCGCATTAGAAAGTAGGGGGTAGGTCATGCGAAAAAAAATTTCGAGTGTTGCAGAAAAAATACGGCTTTTACCCCTCGTCATTGTAGTTGCAGTGTGCGTGCTCGGGCTAAAAATGAAGGATACAGCAAACGATTTGGGGCTGTTTGTTTCAGTTGCCGTGGCGGAAGAAAAGCCTGCTGAGCCGCTCAAAAACGCGAAGCAGCCAGAAGCCCCAGAAACAAAAGATAAAACAGCAGAGAAAAAAGGGGGAGAAGACCACGCTGTTGAAAAGAAAATTGAAAAAACCGCTGATGAAAAGCCCGCTGTAAAACAGGCAAGCAGCGCACTGCTTGACCCGTTGGCAGAGAGCACCCCTAGTGCCAAAGATGCTCCCAAAGATAATTATGACGTGACGGAATTCAGCGAGTCTGAACTAGGACTATTGCAATCGTTGCGCGTGCGCCGTGAAGAGCTTGCCAAAAAAGAAGAAGCCTTTCAGCAAAAAGAACGGGTGCTAGAGGGCATGGATCAGCGGATGCAAATGAAAATCAATGAACTTAATGACATCAAGATTGCGCTGGAGAATATCAAACAAGAAATCGAGGTAAAGTCTGAAAAGTTCAAAGCGAACGAGGATGCACAAATCAAAGAACTGGTGCGTGTTTACGAAAAAATGAAACCAAAAGACGCTGCCAAGATTTTTAATAACCTTAATTTAACTATTTTGTTGGATGTTGTTAAGGGAATGCAAGAAACAAAACTTGCCCTTGTGCTGGCTGCGATGGATCCTAAAAAGGCGACCGAAGTAACTACCGCATTGGGCGAAAGAGAAGAATTACCAACCATTACAAGCACAGCAATAACACAATAAACCTTTGCCAAAGTCTACTATGACTTGTTGCAAATGTGATTTTTTTGCGCTTCCGTTGCTCATGTATGAAGAATACACTGCGCTACGGTTCTCAAAAACTCTCATTTTCACTAGCGTCCTAGCGACTTTTGCCAGAGGTTAAATAGAAAAATTGGAGAGACGCAACCATGAGCACCGTCAACAAAAACATGAACGTCCTTATCGTCGATGATTACAAGACGATGTTGCGGATTATCGGCAATCTCCTCAACCAGTTAGGATTTAAAAACATTGATGAAGCAATGGATGGCGGCGAAGCCTATAACAAGCTTAAAGATAAAGAATACGGACTCATCATTTCCGATTGGAATATGGAGCCGGTGTCTGGCTATGATTTTCTTGTAAAAGTGCGGGCAGATGAGAAGTTTAAGAATATTCCGTTTGTGTTGGTAACAGCGGAAAGCAAAACCGAAAACGTGATTGCGGCGAAAAAAGCAGGCGTAAGCAATTATATTGTGAAGCCGTTTAACGCCCAAACGCTAAAAATGAAACTGAGTGCCGTGTTAGGGCCCTTCTAAACAAGGAGATACGTCTTATGGCGCACCATACTTTATCGCTCGTACAACGCTTGCAAAATTTAAGCGAGACGGATTTAAAAGTCCCCAGCCCCGCATTAGCATCGCTCATTCACGATGTGGTGGAAGAGCTGAAAAATGCCAATAGCTACAACGCGCATGATTTGCAAAAAGAATTCCAAGAAATCGCGCAATACATTCAACAAGCGCGGAGTGAGATTGCCTCTATTGGGGGGCAAGCAGCCGAACTCGATATTCCTGTTGCAACCGATGAACTAGAGGCGGTGGTAAAAGCAACAGAGGAAGCCACGGGAAAAATTCTTGATGCCGCAGAAGTGATTGGGCGCATTGCGGGAGAGTTAGGCGAGGGCGCGAATGCAGATGCTCTCAATGATGCCGCCACCATGATTTATGAAGCCAGCAACTTTCAAGATGTAACAGGACAACGGCTCACCAAGGTTATCAAAGCCCTGCAAAAAATTGAGGGCAAAATTCAGAGCTTATCTGGTGGAACACCGACGCAACAAGCGGATATTAACAATTCTGCGTCCCTGCTTAATGGCCCCCAACTGCCGCAAAACGCTAGCAGTCAAGATGACATTGATGCGTTGTTTGATAGCCTTTAAGGGAGGCGGGCGTTGGTTTTAATGTTGGTTGAGATGCGGTAGGGTTGAGAGCGTATAAAAAAAGAAGCCCCCAATGGGGGCCGCAATTGTGTTGGATAAACTAGTCTAGTCTAGTCTATGGATTCCGACGATCCTCTTTTCCGTCGGAGAAGCCATTTGTGTAGGCTTTCCTATCCGATTCCCACCCTACTAAATCTGACGTTTTTTTATCAGAATAATTCTCAGAATTATTCTTCTTAGCAAGGATACCATCTTGGTATCCTTGTTTGTACGCCATCCGATTGCTTGCTTCTGAAATTGATTCCGACATTTTATAAAACTCCATAAAGTACAAGAGTTCCTAACAAATCCAAATGAGGACTTGGCACCAGTGGGTGCACGTATCAAGAAAGAGACACGTTAAGAATTGCATTAACACTAATATATATATATATCTTTGTCAAGTATTTTATTTAAAAAAATCCTTGAGCCGAGCGTGAAACGATGACGCCGCGTGTCATTCCCGCTGTTAACGATGCCCCCCTCACCCCAGCCCTCTCCCACAAGGGGAGAGGGGG